>NZ_JAODBG010000130.1 GCF_025463825.1 Cryobacterium sp. | reverse complement strand
ATCGGCAAGCCCGGCGCCGCGGCCGCTGCCGCGACGGCGGAGGGCGCCGTCGTGCGCGCCTTCGACTTCGCCGACCGCAGCACCTGGTCGCGTGCGCTGGCCGGGGTCGACCGGGTCTTCCTGATCGTGCCGCCCACGGTGGCCGATGTGGGCCGCACCATCATCCCGTTCATCGACCAGGCCATGGAGGACGCCGGGGTGCGCCAGATCGTGTTCCTGTCGGCGCCTGGCGCGCGGTTCGACAACCGGTCGCCGCACCACCTGGTGGAGCTCTACCTGCGGCGCACCCGCACGCCGTTCACGATCCTGCGGCCGAACCTGATCATGCAGACCCTGTCCACCCGGTACCGCGACGATATCCGCCTGCGCAGTGAGATCGTGCTGCCCGCGGCCGGGGCGAGTGCCGCGTTCGTCGACGCGAACGACGTGGGCCGGGTGGCCGCGAGGGTGTTCGGCGAACCCGGGCACCTGGGCAAGGTCTATGCGCTGGCGGGGGAGCAGTCGCTCAGCTTCGCGCAGGTGGCCGAAGTGCTCACCGAGGAGCTCGGCCGGCCCATCCGCTACACCGCCGCGAGCGAGGCCGAGTACGCGGAGCTGGCGGCGAAGCAGGGAGCACCGGCGTCGGATGTCGCGGCGCAGGCGGCCTGGTACACGGCGGTGCGGCGCCGCCTGACGGCGTTGCCGAACCGCAGCATCCGCCGGCTCACCGGCCGGCCCGCGACCAGCCTGCGCAGCTTCGTGGAGCAGCAGCGGCAGGCCTGGCTCTGATCGAGCGGTGTTACGCGGCCGGCAGCTCGTCGACTCTGACCACCGCAAAGCTCCCGTCGAGCTCGACGTCGATGTCCTGGCCGTTCTCGAGGGTGACCTCGACCTCGTACGCGTGGTCGAAGTCGTCGCTGCGCTCGACCTCGGTGACGGTGCCGACGGTGCCGGCGGGCAGGGCGGCGAGGGCCGCCTCCGAGGCGGCGGACCGGTCGGTCTCGGTGAGCGCCGGCACATTCGAGTCGTCGGTGTTCGAGTCATCCGTGTTCGAGTCATCCGTGTTCGAGTCATCGCCGGCCTGCGGGGTGGCGCCGGCCATCGGGGCGGTCTGGTCGGTGCTGCGAGCGTCCGAGCGCACCACGCCGAAGGACTCGTCCAGTTCGACGTCGACATCGTCGCCGTTCTCGAGGGTCACTTCCACCTCGTATGCGTGGTCCAGGTCGTCGCTGGCCTCGGCGTCGGTGACGGTGCCGCTGCCGACCTCGTCGAGGGCCGCGCTGCTGGCCCGGTCAAGGGTGGTCCTGGTGAGCCGGTCGTTGTCGTTCCCGTCGAACGGGTCGGCGACGGCCACGCCGGCCGCGCCGAGCACGAGAACGGTTCCGACGGCGGCGGTGGTGATCCAGATGGTCTTCTTCTTCATGATGTGTCCCTACGGTGTGATGGCGACTGGGGGAGGCGCGGCGTGTGCCGTGCCCGATGTCCCCAGTGTGCTTGGGCGTCGCTGAAGCCAGACTGAAGCCCGCTGAACGCGGTTTCAGGAACGCCTATGGGCCGGTCAGGGGGCGTCGGCGACGGCGGGCAGCCGCACCTCGAACCGGGCTCCGCCGAGCGCGCTGTCCAGCACCCGCACGGTGCCGCCGTGTGCCTGCACGCTCTCCCGCACGATGGCCAGGCCGAGTCCGGTACCGCCGGATGCGCGGGCGCGGGAGGCATCCAGCCGCACGAAACGCTCGAAGACCCGGTCGCGCTCGGCGAGCGGCACCCCGTGCCCGTCGTCCTCCACGGCCAGCAACGCGTCGCCGCCGTCGACCCGGAGCGACAGGGCCACCCGTCCGGAGGCGTGCTGGGCGGCGTTGTCGACGAGGTTGCGCACCACCTGGCCGAGCAGGGTCTCGTCGCCGGTCACCCGGGCGGGCCCCACCCCGGTGGCGTCGATCGAGAGCGCCATGGTGTCGCGCAGCCGGCGCGCCTCGCCGAGCATCAGGTCGTCGAGGTCAACGGTCCGGCCGGTGGCCTGCAGCGACCGTTCGCTCACCTGGGCGAGCAACAGCATGCTCCGCACGAGCCGTTCCAGCCGGGCGCCCTCGTCGAGCACCGCCTCGGAGAGATCCTCGAGGCTCATCCGGTCGGGATGTGCCTGGGCCACCTCGGCGTACTGGCGGAGCGACGCGAGCGGGGAGCGCAGCTCGTGCGAGGCATCCGAGACGAACTGCCGTTGCGCCTGCTGGGAGGTGTCGAGCCGGTCGAGCATATTGTTCATGGTGGAGGCGAGCCGGCCGATCTCGTCGGCCCGGCCGGGGTCCTGGATGCGCCGGTCGAGGTTGGCGGCCGAGACGGTGTCGACCTCGCGGCGCATCCGCTCGACGGGGGCCAGCGCCTTGCCCACCACGATCCAGGTGAGCAGGGCGACGATGCCGATCAGAAGCGGCACGGCGCCGGCCAGCAGAGCGCCGACGGTGGCGACGGACTCGTCGACGGTATCCAGGGTGCGGCCGGCGGCGAGGGTGATGTCGTCGTGTTCCTCCGTCGCCACCAGGTAGGCGCCGTCCTCGTCGGGCACGCGTACCAGCTGGGAGTCGCTGTCCTTCTCCAGCGGCACGGGCGAGCCGTCGAGGGTGTCGCTGCCGGCCAGCAGGGCGCCGGATGCGTCGGTGACCTGCACGAAGATCTCGTCGTCGTCGGCGTCGAAACTGGCCAGCGCGCCGGTGCTGTCGAACTCGGTCTGGATCTGCTGCAGGTCGCGTTCGGCGGCCGTGCTCACCTCGCTGAGTAGCACCGAACGCAGCACCAGCACGAACAGGAGCGCGCCGACCACCAGGGTGACCGCGACGATCGCGGTGGACACCAGGGTGATCCGGGCGCGCAACGACCGGGCGCGCCGCCGGCTCGGCCGCTCAGCCACCGTTGGCCGCCAACCGGTAGCCGGCGCCGCGGAGAGTCTCGATCGCGGCCCGGTCGAAGGGCCGGTCCACCTTGTTGCGCAGGTGCCGCACGTACACCTCCACGATGTTGGGGTCGCCCTCGAAGTCGAAGTCCCACACGTTGTCGAGCACGTCGCGCTTGGACACGACGGTGCCCTGGTTGCGCATCAGGTACTCGAGTACCGCGAACTCCCGGGCGGTGACATCGACGGATGTCTCGCCCCGGCTGACCGTTCGGGTGGCCGGATCCAGGTGCAGGTCGCCGGCGCGCAGCACGGGGGGCCGGGCGCTGGCACCGCGGCGGATGAGCGCCCGCATCCGGGCGAGCAGCACCGCGGAGGAGAACGGCTTGGTCAGGTAGTCGTCGGCGCCGGTGTCGAGGGCCTCGATCTGGTCCCATTCGCCGTCCTTGGCGGTGAGCATCAGGATCGGGGTCCAGTTCTCTTCGGCACGCAGGGTCTCGCAGACCCGGTAGCCGCTCTGACCGGGCAGCATGATGTCGAGCAGGATGACCGCGTACTCGTTCTCGCGGGCCAGCCAGAGGCCGTCGGGACCGGTGCCGGCCACATCCACCGCGAAGCCCTCGGCCTCGAGACCGCGTTTCAGCCCCGTGGCCAGCCGCGCCTCGTCTTCCACCACCAGGACTCGCATCCGGCCCCCCTCGTCGTGTCTGTCGGCGGGCCATCCGGCCACCCGCCCCAGTCTGGCCGACCCCGCTGAAGGCAAGCTGAAGCCCCGCGGATGTCGCGCGCCGCGCAGCCTGGACCGCTCATTTGCACACTTCCCCCCTTCGTTGCGCGGAGGAAGGGGGGAAGTTTGCACATGAACGTTCAGTTGGGGCGGCGGCGGAGCAGCCGGGCGAGGGACAGGTTGGCCAGGAGGAGCAGGGCCACGATCACGAGGATCGCCGGCCAGAGGCCGTCGCTGTCGTACACGGCCAGCGCCACGAGCGGGCCGGCGACGGCGCCGATGTCGCCGGCGGTTCGGGTGATGCCCACCACCAGGCCGCTCTGCCGGGTGGGCACGGCCTCGCTCATGAGCACCGTCGGCACGATGCCGGCCACGCTGGTGGCGAGCCCGTAGAGCACGATCGCGAGGGCGAACAGCCAGGGGCCGTCGGCCACCGGGAAGATCAGCAGGGCGGCCGCGGAGGCGAGTACGCCCGGCACGAGCACCGCGAGCCGGTAGCCCCGGTCGATCAGGGCGCCCACCACCGGAAGGGCGGCAAGGGAGAGCAGGGTGGAGGCGGCCAGGGCGACCCCGAGGGTGAGCGGGGTGAGGCCCCCGGCGTAGGCCGCCACCGGGACGAGGCCCTGCTCGCCGCCGAACCGGGCGAAGAAGGTGGCGAACGAGCTCAGCGCGAGGGCGATGACGATCGCGCCGAGGCCGAGGCCGGCGGAGCCGCTCGGAGCCGGGGAAGAGATGGTGGGGCCGGCGGGGTCGGCCGACGACGGGGTAGCGGTCCGGCCGAGGGGCAGCCAGTAGGAGGCGGCGGGGCGCAGGGCATCCCAGGCGAGCACCAGCGCGAGAGGGACGCTGGCGACCAGGAACACCACCTCGAGCGGGAACCAGGTGAGCACTAGGCCGCCGAGGAACGAGCCGATCGCGCCGGCGGACATCTGCACGGCCGTGACGGTGGCCATCACCCGGCCGCGGCGCGCGGGTGGGGCGCCGGCGACGAGGATCGCAAAGCCGATGGTGATCGCGGCGCCGCCGAGCACCCCGGCGGCCACCCGGGCCGCGATCAGCGACTCGGCGTCAGGGGCGAGCCCGGTGAGGCCGGTCACCACCACGAGGAGCAGGCTCACCGCCCACAGGTAGGGGCGCGGCCTCCACCAGCGCAGGAGGATGCCCGCCGGGATATTGGCGAGCACCCGGCCGAAGCCGAACGCGGCGATGATCGGCCCGAGCACCAGCGCCGTGGCGCCGAACCGGTCCACGTAGAGCGGCAGGGCCGGCACGATGGTGCCCCAGGTCATCTGGGCGGCACCGATCAGGCAGCACAGCAGCAGGGTCTGTTCGCCGAGGGACGGGAGCCGCCCCGTCCGCCGGCTCACGACGCGAGGTTCTCGCGCAGCGTCGAGCCCGGGTAGGCCGGGCCCATCACGCCGCGGCGGCGCAGCTCCGGCACGAGCAGCTCGATGATCTCGGTGTACGACGCGGGCATGCTCAGGGGGTTGCCCACCATGTAACCGCCGCGCGAGCCGGTGGCTTCGAAGTTCTCCTCCAGCTGGTCGGCGAGCTGCGCCGCGGTGCCGCTGAGGGTGTGCTCGTAGCCCACCGCGTGCTCCCAGCCGCGCTCGAAGAACTCGGTGCGGGAGAGCGCGTGGTCGGCGCCGAGCTTCTGCACCAGCTGGCCGACGAACCCCGACGGTGAGGCGTTGCCCGCCACGATCTCGGCCTGCAGCTCGCCGAGCACGATGGTGTCACCGACGGTGGAGAAGTCGTGGCCGGAGTTGTACGACAGGTACGCGCCCACCGCCTCGTCGCCCCAGTATTGAAGCATCTCCTTCTTGCGGGCGGTGGCCTCGTCGACGCTCCGGCCGATCACCAGCTGGGTGGCCCAGAGGATGCCGACGTCCGCGGGGTTGCGGCCGTTGGCGGCCAGTTCCACATCGAGCAGCGAACGGTGCCGCTGCTGCCCGGCGAGGTTGCCGCCGATGCCGAAGATCAGGTCGGCGAACTTGGCGCTGGTCGCGATGCCCTGCGGCGAGTTGCCGGCCTGCACCAACACCGGGTGGCCTTGCGGGCTGGGCACGCTGGTGAGGGGTCCGCGCACGTCGAAGAAGTCGCCGTGGTGGTCGATCTGGTGCACTTTTTTCGGGTCGGCGAACCGGCCGGTCTGCCGGTCCATCACGATCGCGTCGACCTCCACCGAGTCCCAGAGCTGCTGGCAGACGGAGATGAACTCGTCCATGCGTTCGTAGCGCTTGCCGTGCTCGAGCAGTTCGTCGAAGCCGTAGTTGGCCGCATCCGCCCGCCGTGTCGAGGCGACGACGTTGAAGGCGATGCGACCGCCGGTGACGTGGTCGAGCGAGTTGAGTAGCCGGGCCACATAGAACGGATGCATGAAGGTGGAGGAGTAGGTCAGGCCGAAGCCGATGTGCTCGGTGACGGTGCTCATCGCGGCGATGAACGGGCTCATGTCCTGCCGGGGCCACTGCACGCCCCACTCGACGGCGGCGTCGGGGGAGCCGCGCCAGGTGTCGGGCAGGCCGGTGCCGTCGCCGAAGAAGAGCATGTCGATGCCGCCGCGCTCGGCGGTGATCGCCAGCTCCTGGAACATCTTCACGTCGGGGAAGGTGCGACCGGTCCAGGAGCCGGGCCGGGCCCAGCGCCCCTCGGAGTGGGTGAAGGAGAGGTCGAAGGCCAGGTGCATGTGGCGCGGGTCACGTTCGGGGCCGGTCACGCCGACACCGCCGAGCCGGTGGGGGCGGCTGTGACGGGTGCGGCGGCGGGCAGGAAGCCGACCAGTTCCTCGCTCGAGACGATGTGTGCCGTGGTGAGCGCGAGGATCTCGAGGGCGTTCTCGTGCACCCGCACCTCGTAGGCGGCGGTGGCGTCGCTGGGGATGAGCACCGGGTAGTCGAGTTGGAACGCGTCGGTGGCGGTCGCGGCAATGCAGCACTCGGTGGTGAGGCCGGCCACGATCACCCAGACCACGCCGAGCTCCTGCAGCCGGGCGTGCAGGTCGGTGCCTTGGAAACCGCTGTAGGCGCGCTTCTGCACCCGGACCTCGCCGGCGGCCGGGGACACGCCGTACCAGTCGGCGCCCGGGGTGCCGATCACACAGGGTTCGTCGTCGCCCATCGGCTCGTCGACGCCCTTGCCGCGCAGCCAATTGCTGGCGCCCCACAGTCTGTTCGGGTCGGAGGCCAGTTCGACCCACACCACGGGCACGCCGGCGGCGCGGGCGGTGTCGACCAGGCTCGCGGTGGTGCGGATGGCGGCAGCGAGAGCCTCCTCGGCAGCGGTGTCGAGGCCGTAGCCGCTGAGGTAGCCGACGTCGGCGAAGGAGCGCTGCACGTCGACGACGATCAGAGCCCCGGCGCGGTTGTCCAAGCCGTGGAAGGGGCCGGCGGGGCTCATGAACGCACCAGGCCGGCCTCGCGGGCGGCATCCTGGGCGCGGAGCGTGGGCAGCACGGCCTCGCCGAACGCGGGCAGGTCGACGTGGTAATCGGGGAAGACCAGCATCAGGCCGTCGAGTTCGGCG
Organism: Cryobacterium sp.; assembly: GCF_025463825.1. Taxonomy (GTDB): domain Bacteria; phylum Actinomycetota; class Actinomycetes; order Actinomycetales; family Microbacteriaceae; genus Cryobacterium. The sequence goes on along the minus strand of NZ_JAODBG010000130.1, from coordinate 38,254 downwards.
CCGTCGACGACGGCGTTGATGTGGTTCAGCACGGTGTCGGGGGAGCCGAACACGTACGGGGTCTGGAAGGCGTCTTCGCCGGAGGCGGACTGCGTCCACGAGGTGGCGCGGTCGCGCGGCATGCCCCAGGAGACCCGCATGTTGGCGAGCGCTTCGCGGTCCAGTCCCTCGCCGATCACGTCGACCCGCTTCTGGGCGTCGGCATCCGTGTCGCCCATGACGACGGTGAGCATGGCGTAGGTCTTGACGGCACGGCCGAGAGCGGCGGCCTGGTCGTGTACGTCGCGGGAGGATTCGAGCAGTTCGGCCATGGTGTCGCCGGAGAGGAAGGCGCCGTCGCAGAGCTCGGCCTGGAAGGTGCGGCCGCGCGGCGACCGGCCGGCGCTGATCAGGGTGGGCTGCACGCGCGGGTGCGGGCGGGAGACGCAGTCGGTGAGGGTGAAGGTGTCGCTCTGCATGGTCACGGAGTCCTCGGTCCACAGCCGCGTGACGGCGCGGGTCCAGTCCTCCACCATCCGGTAGCGGGCCTCCTTGGACATCCCGGCGTCCCACAGGCCCATCTGCTCGAACTCGTCGGCGTAGGAGCCGGAGACGATGTTCATGCCGGCGCGGCCGTTGCTGATCTGGTCGAGGGTGACGAACATCTTGGCGGCGATGGCGGGGTTGTGGATGTTGGCGTGCACGGTGGCCCAGATCTTCACCTTTTCGGTGGCCTCGGCCAGGCCCGCCATCATGGTCATCGACTCGAGGGTGTTGCCCCAGTGGTCGGTGGAGCCGCCGAAGCCGCGCCACTTGGCCATCGACATCACGAAGTCGAGGCCGGTCTGTTCGGCGAGCACCGCGGTGGTCTTGTTGTACTCGTAGCTGCCGTCGGGATGCGGCGCGGTCGTGGACACCAGCCAGCCGCCGTTGCCGATGGGGAGGAAGACGCCGTACTCGCGTGCTGACATGGGGGAACTCTTTCTCTGCTGTGGAGGCTGCGACGGAGACGGCGAGGGCCGAGACGGACGTGGTGCGGGTGCGGGGCTGAGCCGGTGAGGTGCGGACATCGGGCCTTCGCGCTGCGAATGAAGGCCGGATGTCCGCAACTCGGTGCGGCGACCGGTTAGGGCGCCGGCCAGATCAGCGTGGTGCCGTCGTAGATCGCCTCGACGAAGCTGTTGTCGAAGTAGGCGGTGGGGTCGGCCGGGGCTTCGGCGATCTGCGCGCTGTCGACGAGGAACTCCGACTCGGCGGTGACGTTGGCGAAGTCGATCAGGCCGATCGGGGCATCCGCCGGCTGGTTGTCGGTGACGATGTCGTATTCGGTGGTCCAGACCGTGAGGTTGTGCTCGGCGTCGTAGCCCTCGCCGGAGAGCTCGGACGCGAAGGCGACACATTCCTCGCCGTTCTCGCCGCAGTAGTCGAAGGCGTGCTGACTGGCGCGCAGGAAGTCCTCGACGGCGGTGGCGTTGTCGGCGGCGAACTCGTTGTTCACGGCCAGGCTCCCCAGCGACCCGGCGACGCCGAAGTCGTACGGGCGCCAGACGGTGACGTCTTCACCGGCGGCTTCGAGCAGGTTGGGTTCGTTGGAGATGAAGCCGGTGAGCGAGTCGACCTGGCCGCGCGGCAGGATGGTGGGGTCGTAACCCACGACGACCTGCTGGATCGAGGCGAGGTCGGCGCCCGCGTTGGTGAGCATCGCGCCCACGGCCGGCGGCAGGTTGCCCTTCTGGCCGAGGATGGTGCCGTCCAGCTCGCTGAGGTCGGTCACGTCGGTGCCGGTCATCAGGATCTCCAGGCCCACGTTGGAGTAGGTGGCGATTCCGGTGACGTCGATACCGTTGTCCTGCGCGGTGATGAGGTTTTGCTCGTCGACGCTGGTGATGGTGACGGTGCCTGCGGCGAGCAGCTGGGCGTTCTGGCTGGTGTCGCCGGTGCCGGGCTGGATGTCGACGTCGAGGCAGAGGGCGTCGAAGTAGCCCAGCTCGTCGGCGGCGATGATGTTGAGGATCGACACCGACGCCTGGTACTGGTACCCGGTGAGGAAGTTGATCGTGTCGGCGGCCTCGTTGAGCGCGCAACGCTCATCGGAGATGGCACTGCCGGCTGCGGCGGTATCGATGGAGGGGGTGGCGCTGCCTACGGGGGAACTGCAGGCGGCGAGGCCGAGGGTGAGGCCGAGGACGGCGAAAGCGGCCACGGCGTGGATGGGGCGGGTGGGCATAGCGGTCTCCTGGTGCGGTGGGGGATGCGGGGACGGGTGGGGCGGGGTCGTGCGGGTGACGCGGCGGAGAAATCGGGGGTCAGCTCGTGGCGCCCTGCCGGGACTCGTGCCAGTGCAGCACGCGGTCCTCGATGGCGGTGATGATGAGCAGCAGCACTGAGCCCATGATCGCCAGGCAGAAGATGGCGGCGTAGACCACCGCGAGGCGGTTGTTCGACGACGCCACGCTGATCACGGTGCCCAGGCCGTCCGCGGCGCCGGGGGCGGAGAGTTCCGCGACGACGGCGCCGATGATCGAGAGCGGGAAGACCACGCGCAGGGCGGTGAAGAGGTAGGGCAGGGCGCTGGGCATCCGCACGTGCCAGAGCATCTCGAGGCGGGAGGCGTGCAGGGTGGTGAAGACCTGCAGCACCGCCGGTGACACGGAGCGGAGGCCGGTGGCCACGTTGATGAGGATCGGGAAGAAGCAGATCAGAGCGGTGACGATGAGTTTGGGCTCCGGACCGAAGCCGAACGCGACCACCAGAGCCGGGGCGATGGCCACGAGCGGGGTGACGCTGAGCACCACGGCGATGGGCATGATCGCCCGGCGGGCGAGAGGCAGTTCGGACACCAGCACCGCCAGGATGAACGAGGCGACGAAGCCGATGGCCAGGCCCACCAGCGCCACCGCGAGGGTGGCCCAGGCGTTGGCGAGGTAGAAGCCGGGGTTGGCGGCGAGGGCCTCGCCGACCGCGGCCAGCGGCGGCAGCAGGTAGGGGCTGTCCTTGGCGGTGACGCTCCAGAGGATGCCGAGACCGACTAGCAGCACCGCGAGCGGCAGCCAGTAGGCCGGGCGGAGGAAGCCCAGCCGTTTGAGGACGCTCACGATGCTGCTCCCGCCGGGATCGGGGTGGACCCGGTCATCGGGTTCTCCTGCCAGGCGGTCTGCAGGTGATCGCGAATCACATCTTCGAAGTGGTGGAACTCGGCCGTCTTGAGCATCGCCTGGCTACGCGGGCGCGGCAGGGTGATGTCGACGGATGCGGTGATGCGGCCGGGCCGGGCCGACATCACGAGCACCGTGTCGGAGAGCCGCACCGCCTCGGAGACCGAGTGGGTGACGAACACCACCGTGGTCTTGTTCTCGTCCCAGATGTCGAGCAGCTGTTCCTGGATCGACTCGCGGGTGAACTCGTCGAGGGCGGAGAACGGTTCGTCCATCAGCAGCACGTCGGGCTGCACGCCGAACGCCCGCACGATGGCGGTGCGCTGCTGCATGCCGCCGCTGAGCTGGGCGGGCAGTTTGTGCACCGCATCCGTCAGCCCGGCCTTGCTCAGCAGGTCGAGCATGTCGGGTGCGGGGCGTTCGAGGTGGCCGTGGATGCGGCGGCGCAGCTTGTCGGCGCGGCGATTGACCTTGGCAGGCATACTCACGTTGCCGAGCACGTCCTTCCACGGCAGCAGGGCGGGTGCCTGCGGCACCAGGCCGATCATCTTGGCCGCGCAGGCGCGCTCGGGCGGCACGCCGAAGACCTCGGCGGTGCCCGCATCGGCCTCTTCCAGGCCCGCGATCAGGCGCAGCAGGGTGGACTTGCCGCAGCCGGACGGGCCGATGATGCTCACGAACTGGCCGCGTTTGATGTCGACGTCCACGTTCGCCAGCGCGACGTGCCGGCTCGGGGCGGAGCCATAGATCTTCACGGCGCCGCGGATGGAGATGGAGTCGGCGGTGCTCGTGGGGGCGGGGGAGGTGAGGGTCATGGGTCAGACCAGCTTCCTGAACTCGCGGTTCTGGTAGACGAGCGGGGACAGCTCGGTGCGGATGACGTCGTCCACGTGCACGATGTTCATGAGGTGGTCGCCCACGATCCAGCGTTCGTGCACCTGGCCGAGGATGGCCGTCTGCGCGCCGGTGACGACGGGCACCCGGTCGTAGTCGCCGTGCACGGTGACGGCGGAGAACTTGTCGATGCCCGTGGTGGCGAAGTGCCGGGCGAGCCCGCCCTGGTCGGCGGGGTCGGAAGCCGCCGCATCCGCTACGGCGGGACAAGGGTCGGTCTGGTGCACGCTGGCCTCCTAGGCGCAATTCAGTGGTTGAGAGGAGGAGAGCGAGCGGGTGAAGTGTTCAGCCGACTGGATCAGTCAGGTGGCAAATGGCCCGCGGAGGTCCGTTGGATTTCACAGTAGGTGGCCCAGATTTCGGGAAAGTCAGCCTGCTGTTTCGCGCAGGTAAACTCCCCGGCGGCGCTCGCCGAGGCACTCGTTTGCAAACTTCCCGCCTTCGTTGCGGGGCAGAGTCATACGGTCGTAGCAACGCTCTGATTCAAGGAGCGTTTCATGGTCAAAGTGTTTCCCCCGAATACCCGGACTGAATTCGTTGATCTGGTGTGCGCCGGGATGCCGGTTCAACGTGCCGCGAAATCTGTGGGCGCGTCGAATAGGAGCGGGGCCTACTGGTGGGCTCAGTCTGGTCAGATGACTGTGAACCTGGGCCAAGTGGGTGGGCTGGCTGACCCGGCGCCGTCGCCGGACGGGCCAGGCCGGGCGCTCAATGAGGCGGAACGGGGCATGATTCAGATGGGCCGTCGGAGCGGGCTGAGCTACGCCGAGATCGGTGAGGCGATCGGCCGTCACAAGTCCGTGGTTTGGCGGGAGGTGAACCGCAACCGCAGTCGGGACGGTGTCTACTATGCGTCGGTCGCGCACGCGCGAGCGCATCAGGCGCGTCGTCGGCCGAAGCCGTTGAAGCTGGTCGAGAACGAGGCGCTCTGCACGGCAATCGAGGTTTGGATGGATGATGGGTGGAGCCCGAAGTTGATCTCGTCAATGCTGGCGGTCACCTTCTCGGGTGACCAGACTATGCAGGTGAGCCACGAGACTATTTATCAAGCCCTCTACGTTCAAGCCCGCGGAAATCTGCGGAAAGACCTCGCCGAGAAGCTCTCCACGAAGCGAAAGAAACGCGTTCCTCACACCGCTGACCGGAAGTCGAGCAGCCCTTACAAGGATGCGTTCAAGATCAGTGACCGGCCGGCCGAGATCACAGACCGAGCGATCCCCGGTCACTGGGAAGGCGATCTCATCATCGGCTGTGATGGGACTGCGATCGGCACCCTCGTGGAACGCATGACCCGGTTCACGATCTTGCTGCACCTGCCCGAGAACCACACCGCAGACACCGTCGCTGCCGCGATGATCAGCGAGATGGGCAAGCTGCCCGACCACCTCCGCCGGAGCGTCACCTGGGACCGCGGCACGGAGCTGGCCGAGTACGCCAAGATCCAAACCGAGCTGCATACGACGCTCTACTTCTGCGACCCACACTCGCCCTGGCAGCGCGGCACCAACGAGAACACGAACAGGTTGCTCCGGTTCTGGTTCGAGAAAGGCTCCGACCTCTCCATTCACACCCCCGACGATCTCCGCCGGGTTGCCGCGAAGCTCAACCGCCGGCCACGCCCCACCCTCAACCTCCAAACACCAGCCAACCGGCTTAACCAGCTGCTCCTCGCAGCATAAAAACTCCCGCGTTGCTCCCACCGCTTGACTTTGCCCGGCGACGAAGGCGGGAAGTTTGCACATCAGTTCGTGACGGAGGCCGTGAGGAGGTCCGCGAGCACGTCGAGCGCCCGGGCGAGCTCGAGGTCGGTGGGGGCGCCGTAGCCGAGGACCAGGCCGTGCTGCCCCCGGTCGACGACCGCGTAGTCGGCCAGCGACACGACCCGCACGCCCCGGGCGGCGGCGTGCGCGACGAGAACGGATGCATCCGCCCGGCCCTTCGCGCCGCTGGCCGTGCGGGGGAGCCCGTCGGTGTGCACCACCACGTGCAGCCCACCGTCGAGCCCGGCCAGCCGCACCCCGGGCAGTGCGCCGAGCTTCGCAAGGACGAGGGCTCGGCGGTGCGCGTACTCCCGGCGCACCCGGGTGACATTGCGCGCGAGGCCGCCGCTCTCGAGGTAGCGGGCGAGGGCCGCCTGTTGCACACCGGACACGGGCGGGCCGAGATCCTCGCGCACCTCGCGCAGCGCACTGCCGAGGTCGCCGGTGGCCACGATGTAGCCGCAGCGGATCCACGGGGTGACGGTCTTGGAGAAGCTGCCGACCAGCGCGACCCGGCCGGACGTGTCGAGGGTGGCCAGGGCCGGCAGCGGAGAGGTACCGAAGCGGAACTCGCTGTCGTAGTCGTCCTCGATGACGACAGCACCGGCGGCCCGCGCCCAGTCGAGCAGGTCGAGGCGGCCCTGCACCGAGAGGCTCCCGCCGAGCGGGTACTGGTGGCTTGGCGTGACGAGCACGGCGTGCGGGGTGGGGGTGAGTGCGGCCAGCCCGGCGAGGTCGATGCCGTCGTCGCCGGTTCGGACCGGCTGGAGCCGGGCGCCCACCCGGCGAAGGACCCGCCGGGCGGTGGGATAACCGGGATCCTCGACGGCGATGCGCGGGGTGCCCGGCGCAGCCTCGCCCTCGCCGCCCGCGCCGGCCAGAGCCGCGAGCGCGATGCTGGCGAGCGCGTCGCTGGTGCCGGCGGTGACGATCACGTTCTCGGGCCGGCAGTCGAGTCCGCGCGCTCGCCGCACGTGCTCGGCGATCGCGGCGCGGAGCTCCGGCGTGCCCGTCGCGGATGGCGAGTCGCTGCGGCCGGCCGCGGCCACGGCGGACCGCCAGGCCGCGGTCCAGGCCGGGTCGACGAGGGTGCGGGTCGACGGATGCCCCGGCGCCAGGTCGAGCACCAGGGGAGTCGACGGTGTCCCGGTTGGCAGAGCAGGTGCGGTCACGCCGGCGTCCGTCTGGGCGCCGGTGTCGGGCGGGCCGGCGACCGCGCTCGTGCCGTGCCGCTCGACCATGACCCGGGTCGCCGAGCCCGGCGTGGTGTGCAGGTAGCCCTCACCGGCGAGCTGGTCATACGCGGCGACGACGGTGCCGCGCGACACCCGCACCGAGCCGGCCAGGGCGCGGGTCGACGGCACCGGTTCGCCCCGCCGCAGCGTTCCGTCGAGGATCGCCAGGCGGAGGGCGGAGGCGAGCTGGGCCGCGAGGGGGAGCGCCGACGTGCGGTCGACCAGGATGGGCAGCTCGTGGGTGTTCATTCGTCTCCTCGTCCCCAATTCCGATAGTGATCGACCGCGGCAACTGGTCTACTCGAAGTCGCCGGAAGTGGCCCTGTTGCCGATCCAGTCTGGGCTCGATCCTAGTAGCATGCCCTCCAAGATCGACACCCAGACCCAGCCCGCCCCGTCGACCAGCCACGGTGCGGGCGTGACCGACCTGCCCGTGACCGACCGCACCCGCATCACCCGCATGCCCGAGCGCCAGCGCACCGACCGGGCCGAGCTGTACGCCATCCTGGACGAGGCGCTCGTCGCCCACGTCGCGATCGTGCGCGACGGGTTGCCGCTCGTGCTGCCGATGGGCTTCGGCCGAGGCGGCGACGCCCTCTACCTGCACGGCTCGACCGGCAGCGGAATCTTTCGGGCGATGGCATCCGGCACCCCGATCTCGGTCACCGTGACGCACCTCGACGGCCTGGTCTATGCCCGCTCGCTGTTCGACAGTTCGATGAACTACCGCAGCGCCGTGGTGTTCGGCACGCCGACGGTCGTCGCGGCCGCCGATAAGGCGGAGGCCATGCGCGTCGTCTCCGACCACCTGATGCCGGGCCGGTGGGACGAGGTGCGCCCGATGACCAAGCGGGAGCTGGCCGCCACCCTGGTGCTGCGCCTGCCACTGGACGAAGCCAGCGTGAAGGTGCGCGTCCACGGCGCCTCCGAGGCAGCCGATGACGGCGAGGACCGTTCGGTGTGGGCGGGAGTGGTGCCCCTGCGGGTGGCCGCGCTGCCGCCCGAGACCTCGGCGCTCAGCCCGGCCGGCACGCACGTCTCCGCCGCGGCGCTCGCCTACGCCGCCCGTATCGCCCCCTGAGCCGGCGTCGCGCATTCGTTTGCAAACTTCGCACAGTGCGAAGGCCCCGGGAAGGTGGTTTCTTTGCAAACGAGTGCAGGAGCGAAGACGGGGCCGGCTCAGCGGGTGAGGAGCTCCAGCGGGGCGTCCGGCCGGAAGATGTAGACATCCACGTGCATATCGGCCGCCGCGGCGCTCGGCCAGGAGGCCGGGGTGAAGAAGCGGGCCAGCGGTTCGCTGATGCAGATCACCAGGCGCGGCCGGGTGGGCAGCACGCCCCGCAGCCAGACCAGCTTGAGTAGGTCGGCGATGGCCTTGTTGCGGTGTGACGACTTGGCGGCGCCGGTGTTCGCCACCAGTTGCACGAGCACGCTCGCGGCCGGATCGATACCCTCCACCTCCACGCGCAGGCCGCCGGGCACGGTGAGGGTGCGAGAGGCGAGGTCGACGCCGAGGCGCTCGCCGAGGGCGTGCAGCATGGCGTGTTCGGTCGACTCCGGTTGGATGCGCCCGGTGGCCTCGATGTTCGTCATACCGGTGGGCTCCTCTCGTTGGGCGTGCCGGTGCTCGATTGCTCAGTGTACGGCCCGCGGCCACCACCCCAACTGTTGCCCGAACGGACTTCTGCACCCGGTGTGCCGGGACCATTTGTCCGCACCGGGCACAGTTGGGCGGGGTCAGTCGGAGCCGGGCAAGCCCAGGAACTCGATCGCGGTATCCCGGAACGCCCGGGAGGTGGGCGCGTTGAAGTGGTTGCGGCCGGGGATCTCGAAGAACGACGCGTTCGGGGTGGCCTCGGCCAGCGCCTTCGACGCCGCGAGGATCCGGTCTTCGCTGCCGGTGGCGAACAGCACCCGCTGGGTGGGCGCGTTCGCCGCGTGCGGCTGCGGTCCACCGCGCATGCCCTGCACGAGCGCGATCAGCGCCTCGAGGTCGTTGTCCCGGATGGCGCCGGCCATCTTCAGGTAGGCGCCGGTGAGGGGATCGGCCACCGGGACGCCGTCGCGTACGAACGCGAGCGCCTCGTCGACCCGGAACCGGGTGAGCGGGTCGCCGTCGGGGATGCCGCCGAACACGGCCCGGTTGATCCGGGTGGGCATGAACCGGGCGGCGTGCCAGCCCACCCGGGCGCCCAGCGAGTAGCCGACGAAGTCGACCTCGTCGAGCAGGAAGGTGTCGAGCACGGTGAGCACATCGTTGACCAGCAGGTCCATCGTGTAGGCGTCGGGGGAGTGCGGCTTGGTGCTCTGCCCGTGGCCGCGCTGGTCCATCGCGATGACGTGGTAGCCCTCGCGCACCAGGTCGCGGATCCAGCCGGTGGCGTGGAAGTTCGCCAGACCGCTGGAGGCGAAGCCGTGCACCGCGAGGACGGTGGGCGCGTCGGGATCACCGAACTCGTAGGTGGCGATCTGGGTGTTGTCAGGTGAGATGACGGTGCGGGCGGGCGGGGCGGCGGGATTAGACATCGCTACTATTCGACCACATCGCCCGGCGGCCGGGCCTCAGCCCACCCGGGTGTCGGCATCGCTGGTGATCCGCAACCACCGGTAACCGTACGGGTCGAGCCGGAGCGCCACCACGCCGTCCTCGATCGGGGTGACCTCGTTGTGCAACATGTCCACGAGCCGGGAGCCCGGTGGGACGTCGGGCAGGGTCAGCGTGAGGCCGATGGGCGCATCCGCGAAGTTGTGCACCGCCAGCATCGAGCCGATGCTCGCCCGCACCAGGTGCGCGAACACCCGGTCGTCGCCCGTCTCCACGATGGCCAACTCGCCCCAGCCGATCTCGGGGGAGTTACGGTACGCCTGAATCAGGGTGCGCATGAAGTGCGCCAGCGAATCCGGGTCGCGGCGTTGCGCGGCGACGTTCACCCGCTCCGGACCGTACTCGCCGGTGACCACCGGCGTGACCAGCTGCTCGGCCGGCGCCTGCGAGAAGCCGGCGTTGGCGCCCGCGGACCACTGCATGGGCGTGCGCACCGCGTACCGGTCCGGCACCGCCAGGTTCTCGCCCATGCCGATCTCCTCGCCGTAGAACAGCACCGGAGCGCCCGGCAGCGAGAACATCAGGCTGTAGGCCATCCGGATGCGCCGCGCGTCACCGCCCAGCATCGTCGGCAGCCGGCGCCGGATGCCCCGGTCGTACAGCCGCATGCCGGGGTCGGGCGCGAACGCCTCGAACACCTCCTGGCGCTCGGTGTCGGAGAGCTTGTCGAGGGTGAGCTCGTCGTGGTTGCGCACGAAGTTGCCCCACTGGCAGTCGGCGGGCAGCTCCGGCCGGTCCGCCAGGGCCGCGGCCAGCGGCCGGGAATCGTGGCGCACCATCGACAGGTAGACGCTCTGCATCACCACGAAGTCGAACTGCATCTGCAGCTCCCGGCGCTCGCCGGCGCCGAAGTAGACCAGCTGTTGCTGGTGGGTGAGATTGACCTCGCCGAGCATCATGGCCTCGCTGCTGCGCCGGGACAGGAACCCGGAGATGTCGGCGAGGTAGTCGTGCGGGTCGGGCAGCGGCTGGTCGGCCGGGTCAGGCTGGGAGTTCTTGCCGCCGGCCTCGGACTTCGCTTCGATGAGGAACGGCACCGCGTCCACCCGGAACCCGGACACGCCCAGCTCGGTCCAGAAGCCGACCATGCGGGCGATCTCGTCGCGCACGGGCGGGTGCGCGATGTTGAGGTCGGGCTGGTGCTTGTAGAAGTTGTGCAGGTAGTACTGCCGGGTTTTCCTGTCGAACTCCCAGATGCTCTTCGCGTCGCCGGGAAACGCCGAGGGCTGGTTCTTGGTGGGCGGGTCGTCGCGCCAGACGTAGTAGTCCCGGTACGGGGAGTCGGTGCTGGACCGGGACGCCTGAAACCACGGATGCTGGTCGGAGGTGTGATTGATCACCAGGTCCATCACCACCCGGATGCCGCGGTCGCGGGCGGTGCGGATCACCTCGACGAACTCACCGAAATTGCCCAGCCGCGAATCGATCGCGTAGAAGTCGGTGATGTCGTAACCGTCGTCCCTGCCGGGGCTGGGGTTCAGCGGCATCAGCCACAGGCAGGTGATGCCGAGCTCGGCGAGGTAGTCCATGCGCTGGGCGAGGCCGCGCAGGTCGCCGCAGCCGTCGCCGTCGCTGTCGAGGTAGCGCTCGACGTCGAGGCAGTAGATCACCGCGTTCTTCCACCAGCGGTCGCTGGTGTCGGAGATCCTCATGCGGCGGCCTCTCCGTTGAGCCGGCCCAGCTGGGGCAGCACCCGTTCGCCGAACGCATCCAGGAACCGTTGCTGTTTCTTGCCGACGTGGTGCAGGTAGATGTCCTCGAAACCCAGGGCCGCCAGTTCGGCCAGCCGGTCGGCGTGCCAGCCCAGATCGCTGTTGATCAGCACGGATGAGCGCAGGTCCTCCGCGGTGACATGCTTGGTGATCTCGTCGAAGGACTCGGGGGTGTCGATGTCCCAGAGCACGGGCGGGTTGAACGCGCCGGTACGCCACTGGTCGTGAGCGATGGCCAGGGCCTCCTCGTCGGTGGCCGCCCAGCTCAGGTGCACCTGAAGGGCCTTCCGGCCGGTGCCGCCGGCGTCTTCGTAGGCGGCCAGCACCCGGCGCAGCTGTTCCGGCGGTTGGGCCACCGTGATCAAGCCGTCGGCCCAGGCGGCGGCCCAGCCGGCGGTCTCCGCCGACACCGCAGCGGCCACCAGCAGGGGCGGGGCCTCCGGCCGGCTCCAGACCCGGGCCCGGTCGATACGGATGTGGTGGTCGAGGCTCACCTCTTCGCCGGCCAGCAGGGCGCGCATCACCGTCACGCTCTCTTCGAGCCGGGCGTTGCGGAGGTCCTTCCGCGGCCAGCGCTCGCCGGTGATGTGCTCGTTCGCGTTCTCGCCCGAGCCCAGCGCCGCCCAGAACCGGCCCGGGTACATCTGCCCGAGCGTGCCGATCGCCTGCGCGATCACGGCCGGGTGGTACCGCTGGCCGGGGGCGTTGACCACCCCGAACGGCAGGTTCGTGGCCTCCAGCGCAGCGCCCAGCCAGGACCAGGCGAATCCGGACTGGCCCTGCCGCACGCTCCACGGCGAGATGTGGTCGGAGCACATCGCCGCGGTGAAGCCCACCTCCTCGGCGTGCTTGACCGCGGCCAGCAGCGCGCGCGGGTCGATCTGCTCATGCGATGCGTGGAAACCGATCACGGCCGTGCCCTTCTCTGGGAGCTGCCCGGAGGCCCGACAGCTCGCGACTGGTGGCACCATGCAAGCAGACCTCGGCGGCCGGTTCAACCCCCGGCGGCCGCCAGCGTGGGCTAGAGCTTGTCGACGAACATCTGGGTCGCCTGCGGCACATACGACTCGCTGGTGGCCGGGTCCCAGCCGACGAGTGCGATGACGTTGCCGCCGACGCGGGCGGTCATGCCTACCAGGCTGAACGGCGAACCGCCCACGTCACCGGAGACCCGGAACGCGACGGCCTCGTCGGTGCCGGTCAGGCCGGCGTCGATCTGTTCCACCTGCGTCTGTACCGCCTCGCCCTGCATGGTGAAGAGGTCCGCGCCGTTGGCGCAGCGCTCGAGGGCGTCCACCGAGTCGGCCACGAGGTCGCTGGCGACGGCGGCGTCGCCGGAACTACTGATCACCGCGGTCATCGAGCGGTCGTTGCTGGTGCCGAACTCCGCAGACGCAGCGGCGAGCGCCGGATCGGTGTCCCAGCCGGCGCCGGACGGGGTGAGGCAGGTGACATCCGAGGTGGTCAGGCCCGGGTAGATCGAGTCGAGCAACTCGGTGGTGTCGGCGTACTGGTCGGGCACGAACTGCAGCCCGGTGAACACGCCGGCCAGGTCGGCGTCGGTGAGTTGGGGGAAGAACTCGGCGGTTTCGGTGGCTGCGGTCGGTGCGGTGGCCTGCGGGGTGAGTGTGGCCTGGGTGGGCGCCGCGTCGGCCCCGCTGCCGCCGGCGCATCCGGTCAGTCCCAGGAGCAGGATTGCAGCAATTCCGGCCCCGATTGTCTTGACCGACATGATGTGTCCCCCGTGTGTTCGTGCCCGTCCATGGGGCGGCGGGTGAATGCAGGAGACGTTACCAGACGCGAAATAACCGCTCAGGCGCCGACGTCGGCGAGGACCTGCTCGATCGCGTCGACGGCCGCGCCGGGCCCGCCCAGCGCGGCCAATTCCTCGGCCACCTCCCGGGCCCGCACCCGGTAGCCGGGGTGCCCCGTCACGAGGTCGTAGCCGGCCCGGACCCGGTGCGCCGAGGGCCGCCCGGTGTGCAGGCTGAGCCCGGCGCCGCTGTAGTCCACCCGCGCGGCGACCTCGGGTTTGTCGCGGTCGCCGCCGGCGACGATGATCGGCACTCCGGCCGCCAGCGTTTCGACGGTGCCGCCCCAGCCGCCGTTGCTGATCACCAGGCTGGCTCTGGCCAGCGCCGCGTCGAACGGCACGAAGTCGGCCACCAGTGCGTTCGCCGGAGTGGAAAACGGCAGCGGCACCCCGCCGGTGGTGGCCAGCACGGTCACGTCGACGTCGGCCAGCGCCTCCAGCGCCGGCTTCACGAGTTGCCGGGCATCGATGTTCAGGGTGCCCTGGGTCACCAGCACCACCGGCCGCTCGCCCAGCCGCGCCCACCAGTCGGGCAGCGAATGTCTTCCGCCCACGGTCGGCAGCCGGCCCACGAACCGCACGGTGTCGGGCAGGTCGGTGCGCCCGAAGTCGAGGGAGGCGCATCCGCTGGCCAGGTTGAGCCGCGGCGAATACAGCACCATGTTCAGCGGCGTGGACCGGGGCGGCAGGTCCAGGCCGGCGCGTTGCTCGGCATGGACCCGGTCGAGGCGGCGGGAGAAGGCGGTGAAGACCCGCGTCAGAGCCGCGTCGCGCACCCGGCCGACCGGACCGGGCTCCGGGCTCAGGCCCATCCCGGGCAGCGGCAGGGAGGGGGTCGGGTAGCTCAGCGGCACAAAGGACACACTCACCCAGGGCACCTCGAGCAGTTCGGCGGCCGGCCCGGTGCCGAACGACAGCACGTCACCGAGGAGCAGGTCGACCGGATGCTCGCGATCCAGCGCCACCAGGTCGCGGGCCTGGCCGCCCAGGGTGCGCACGAAGACGTGCTCGATGTCGGCTCGCACGGCCAGCCGGCCCGGCCTGTCGGTGCCGGGAAAGGTGGCGGTCAGGTTGTGCTCGTCGAAGTCGGGGGCGGCCTGCCAGGGGTGCACGGCGGCCCCGAGGGCCTCGAACCGGGTGCGGTAGTGCGCCCCGGTGTACACGGTGACGTCGTGCCCGCGGGCCAGCAGTTCGGCGACGAGGCCGGTCGCCGGGGCCACATGGCCGGCGAACGGCATGACCGGGAGGGCGATGTGCGTCATGTGGTGATGGTTGCGCCGGTTCCGGGCGGGCGCAAGGCCGCGTGATGCCGCGCGCCGCCGGCGCATCCGCTGCCGAACCCCACCCGCCGTGATGGCGAAACACAGTTGTAATGACCGGGACACGCGGGCGCAATCGGGGATGCGCACACTAGTAGAGCGACGTAAGCCGTTGCTCACCATCTGAGACACCAATCCTCAGTGGCTCACTCATCGAGTTCGATGACGAAGCTATGCATGTTCGTGCCGTCAGGCGTGCGATTCCACGCACGCAGGAGGGCACCCAGATTGGTAGCCCCGGCATCGAATTCGTGACCTGATCCAGTGGTTCGATGGAGGAACACGATGCTGAAAATTACAATCCTGGTGGGCAACCCCAAGCCCCAGAGCCGCACCCTCAAGCTTGCGGAAACGCTGGTCGCCGAGCTGCTCGTCGCCGGCACCTACGACCTGCGGGTCATCGACCTGGCCGAGCACTCGAGCCAGATCTTCTCGTGGCCGTCCCCGGAGATGGCCGAACTCAACCAGGCCGTCGCCGACAGCGACCTGCTCGTTGTCGCCAGCCCCACCTACAAGGCCACCTACACCGGCCTGCTCAAGGGCTTCCTCGACCGGTACGCCGCCAACGGCCTGCGCGGCGTCACCGCGATCCCGGTGATGACCGGCGCCGACCTCAGCCACTCGATGGGCATGGACGTGAACCTGCGCCCGCTGCTGGTCGAACTCGGTGCGAGCGTGCCCACCAAGGGCCTCTACTTCGTCACCGGCCAGATGGAGAAGATGGAGGAGATCGTGGCCGCCTGGGCCGCCGAGAACCTCGCCGTGCTCCGCCTGCTGCAGCCGCTGGTGATGGGCATGCTGGGCAAGAATCCCCAGACGGATGTGCAGACCGCGTCGGATGCATCCGCCCCCGTCGTCAACGGAGCGAGCGCATGAGCCCCCGTGACCTGACCGCTGGGGACGCCGACCTCGCCTCGACCCTCGAACCCGGCGACCAGCACGGCCTCGAGACCATCAGCAGCGACCCGAGCGACATCCGGTCGGCGTTCGGCAAGTTCCCGTCCGGCGTCGCCGCGCTCTGCGCCGACATCGCGGGGGAGCCCACCGGCCTGGTGGCCTCGTCGTTCTCCGTCGGCGTCTCGTACGAGCCGCCGCTGGTGCTGTTCTCGGTGCAGAACAGCTCCACCACCTGGCCGGTGTTGCGCCAGGCCGGCCGGATCGGCGTCTCCATCCTCGGCAGCGCCCACGCCCGCGAGTGCTACCAGCTGGCGTCCCGCACGGGCGACCGGTTCGCCGGCCTCGACACCCGAACCACCGACCTGGGCGCCCTGTTCATCGAGGGTTCCTCGCTCTGGCTGGACTGCGAGATCTACTCGGAGACCCCGGCCGGCGACCACACGATCGTGCTGCTCGAGGTGAAGTCGCTCAAGGTGAACGACGACCACGACCCGCTGATCTACCACTCGGCCGCGTTCCGCAGCCTGCTGCCCGCCGAACCGAAGGCCGCCTGACCGGATGCGGCAACGCGAGTTGCCGCCTTGTACCCCTTCCCCAGTGCGGAAGGGGCACTTATCGGCAAGTCGTGACCGTGCGATTCGCTGACTTGCCGCATCCGGCCCCTTCCCGGGTGCGGAAGGGGCACTTTTCGGCACCTCGCGGGATCTCTGTGCCGGGGTGGGGGGCACCGCACGGTGAGCAGCGCTGACCAGCACCCCGCCTGAGCGGGACTACAGGTGGTCGTGCTCAGCGTGCGCACGGGGCACGATAGGCACAGCGAGCGCGGGGAACAGTGCGGCGGCCGCGAAGG
This sequence comes from Cryobacterium sp., assembly GCF_025463825.1. Classification (GTDB taxonomy): domain Bacteria; phylum Actinomycetota; class Actinomycetes; order Actinomycetales; family Microbacteriaceae; genus Cryobacterium. The sequence goes on along the minus strand of NZ_JAODBG010000130.1, from coordinate 22,035 downwards.
TGAGCGGGTACCCGACCACGCCGATCAGCGCGCCCATCAGCGGCCCCACCAGGGACGCTGCGATGAACTGGCCGGTGTTCTGCACACCGAGCGCCTTGCCCGACCAGCCGGGGCCGGCCATTTCCGCCACCGACGTGAACGCCAGCCCGTTCGGCGCCACGGTGCAGGTGGTGGCGAGCACGAACACCACGGCGGCGACCCCCCAATGCGCGGCATCCACGGCGGCAAGCACGAGCAGCACGCTCGCCACGCTCACCGCCACCCAGCGCAGCGGCCGTACCCGGCTGCCGACCCGATCGCTGACCACGCCGATCACGATGCGGCCGATCGCGCCCGCGAACTGCGCGGCGCCCACCAGCACCCCGGCGGCAAGCGGCTCCCAGCGCTGCTCGCTGACCAGCCAGACCAGGCCGAACGTGGAGATGGTGAACTGCGGCACCACCAGCAGCACGGAGGCGGCGTGGATGCGCCAGAGGAAACCGCTACGTCGGTACGGGTTGACCTGCGGCAGCACCGTCGCGCCGCCGCTCGGGGCGACCCGGGGCGGGTTGGCGAGCCCGATCGCGCAGGCCACGGCCAGCACCGCGGTGAGCGCGAACGGCACGAACAGGGCGGCGCCGACCCCGGCATCCGCCGCGATCACCGGGATGGTGACGGCCGCGACGGTAACGCCCAGCGGCTGCGACATCTGCCGGATGCCCATGGCCAGGCCGCGTTTGTGCTTGGGGAACCAGCCCACCACGATGCGCCCGCTGGCGGAGTTGGTGCTGGCCGAGGCCATGCCGCCGAGGAGCAGGAACAGGCCGAGAATCAGGTAGCCGTCGGCGAGGATCGCGCCGCCGGCCGCGAGCGCGGTGAGCAGCAGGCCGCCGGCGATGACCCATTTCTCGCCGATCCGGTCGGCCAGGGCGCCCCAGAGGATGAGGGTGAGCACCATGCCGAAGGTGGGGATTGCGGCCAGCAGCCCGGCCTGGGCGAGGGAGAGGCCGCGTTCGGTGTGTAGGAGCGGGATGAGGAACGCCGGGGCGCTGACGAAGACGGTGCCGGCGGTCTGCGCGGCCACGCCGAGGGCGAGCACCACCCAGGCGCGGGTGCTGACGGTGGGCGTCGTGGTGGTGGTCGTGGCCATGGTTTTCTCCTCGCAGTGCCTGCTAATCTACTGGTACACCAACCCGGTATACCAAATCGCGCGCGATGAAAGGCTCCGATGCTTCCTCCCGTACCGGCCTCCCAGACCGAGCAGCTCTACGACCGGCTGCGGGCGGCCATCCTGTCGCTGGAACTCGCGCCGGGGGAGCGGCTCACCGAGCGCGGCCTCGAGGCCGGCTTCGCCGCCTCCCGGACGCCGGTGCGCGCCGCCCTGGGCCGCCTCGACGCGGAGGGTCTCGTGCAACGGGACGGCCGTGGCTGGATCGTCTCGCCGATCGACCTCGCCGAGATCGGGGCGCTCGCCGAGTTGCGCGAAGCCGTGGAGGGCGCCGCTGTGCGCCTGGCCGTGCAGCGCGCCTCCGCCGGGGACATCGCCGTCGTCGCCGCGCTTCTGGACGCCGCCCGGCCGGCCGACAACACGGCTGCCAACGCGGTTGCCGTTGCGACAACCGCCGCGAACGACACCGCGACTGCCATCGGAACTATCGCTGCGGCAGCGAGCGCGGCCGCCACCGCGGATGACGACGCGGAGCAGGGCCTGCGGGCCGGTGGCGACTTCCACGTCGAACTGACCCGGCTTTCCGGCAACCCCGCCATGGTCGATACCGTGCGCGGCGCGATGACCCGCCTGGCCCGCACCCGCTGGCTCGAGGTGCGCACCGCCGCCGCCCGCGACCAGGCCTGGCGAGAGCACCGCGCGGTGCTCGACGCCCTCACCGCCGGAGACGCCGACACCGCCGCGCGCCTCCTCACCGACCACATCCGCGGCACCAACGACCGCCTGCTCACGGCGCTCGCCGCCGACAGTCGGCGCCTGCGCGGCCACGGTCTGGCCATCGTCTAGCCCGCTCACCCCCGACCCGCCCCAACTGTTGCCGCATCGGACAATTGGTCCCGGTGTGCCGGGTGCAATTGTCCGCACGGGCAACAGTTGTGCGTTCTCGCGCGGGTTTGGCGCGCGCCGGCACCGGCCACGAGCATCGGCTGTGCCGCGTGCCTCCTTGTGGGGGTGCCGCCGGGGGCGCGCGGCTCGCTAACCTCAGACCACCGCACGCGGTGGGCCCTCGCCCGCACTGCTCCCCGGATGGTTGCACGCCCAGTTGGCGCACATCCTCGAGGTGGACCCGGCATGACCGCCCGTCAGCGCGGTCTTCCGGGCGCAGTCGCGTCTGGGCGCGTCCAAAGGAGCTCCGTGACCCTGCACCCACCCGCCATGCGCACGCGCATCGCAGCCCAGCTGGTCATCGAACATCTCCTTTCCCGCCAGACCGCCGTGCCGCCGCGCACCCGCGTGGCGCGCTTTTTCGGCAAGTCTCCGCTGTGCCCGGAGAGCATGGGCTGGTACCTCGGCGCGCAGGGCGAGATCACCGTGGGCAAGCTGCTCGCGAGCCTGCCGACCGACTGGACCACCTTCCACGCGGTGCCCATCGGCAGGAACGCCACCGACATCGCCCACATCCTGGTCGGCCCCGGCGGCATCTTCACCATCGACACCCAACATCACTGCGGCAAGCACATCTGGGTGGGCAGGCGCACCGTCACGGTCTCCGGCCACAAGAAGGCCTACCTGCCCGCCGCGGAACACGAGGCCGAACGGGTCACCACCGTGCTGCGCGAGCGGATGCCGCTGGTCGCGCCCGTGCAACCGGTGATCGCGCTGGTCGATGCCAAGCAGATCACCTTCCGGGACAAGCCCGTGCAGGTGAAGGTGCTCGACGCCCGCGGCCTGCTCGGCTGGCTGGAGCGGCTGCAGCCGGTGCTCAGCGACGACGAGATCGCCGAGGCCGTGGTGATCCTGGACACCCCGGCCACCTGGCGCGAGCAGCCCCACCCGGCGGCCGCCGATGTGATGACCCGCTTCACCGCCCTGGACGGTCAGGTGCGGCACGCGCGCATCCGCCGGGTGCTGTGGTCGACCGCCGCGGTGATCGGTGTGGGCGGCGGTGCGGTCGGCGCGGCCGTGCTGGTCGAGAAGGCGCTGCTCGGCGCCCTCGCCGGCTGACGAACCCGGCACTCAGCCCGGCAGCCCGGGCGGCTCAGTCCGGGCGAGTCCAGGTGACCACCAGGGCGGCGCCGAGCGCGCCGACGAAGTATGCCACCAGGTCGATCGCGGTGAACGTGGTGCCCAGCAGCAGCCGGCTGGGCGGGAAGGCCCCGGCCAGCGCGGCCGGCACCCCGGTGAGCTGGAACAGTTCGATGCCGGCGCACGCCACGAAGCTGGCCACCCCGATGCGCCACGCCGCCGTGCGCACGAACACGAACGACAGCACCACGAAGAGCATGACCGCATACAGGGCGTCGGCCACGAAGTCGCCCGCGGCGCTGTCGATGGTGAAGTGGGCCACCAGCCCGGTGATCAGAATGAACGCGGCGACGGCGGCCAGCATCCGTCGCCGCCGGCTCGCCGGGGACCGCAGGGACAGCTCGCCGGTGACCTCGAGGAGATCTTGCCGGGGTTGCGCAGCGGACCGGATGAGGTCGTCCCGTCGATTGTGCGACGGAAATACCCGGTTGTTGCGCGTCATTGCAAAAACATACCGTGTGACAGCCCAACGTGGCGCCGTCGATGCGTACGAATGCGGTTGGGCGGATGCCACGGGCCGGGATCGGCTCGCAGCCACCCCTCGCCGTCAGCGGCGGCCACTGCTAGCGTGCTGGCATGAACACTCCTTCCGACCCGGCCGGCCCGTTCGCCGCCCTGATCGGCTGCGTCTTCGTCGGCACCAGCCTCGACGGGTTCATTGCCCGCGAGAACGGCGACTTCGACTGGCTCACCGCCGCGGGCGACGCGCTGGGGGAGACCGGCTACGACGAATTCTTCGCCAGCGTCGACGCCATGGTCCTGGGCCGCGGCACCTTCGACACCGTCAGCACATTCCCCGAATGGCCGTACGCGGGCAAGCGGGTGTTCGTGCTCAGCCGCACCCTGCTGCGCAGCCACAGCAGCCTCAGCCAACCGGACACCAGCATTCACGCCACCCTCGGCGACGTGCTCGAGGCCCTCATCGTGGAGGGTCGCCGCCGAGTGTACGTCGACGGGGGCCGCACCATCCAGAGTTTCCTGCACGCCGGGCTGATCCGGGAGATCACGATCACCCGGGCGCCCGTGCTGCTGGGCTCGGGCATCCCGCTGTTCGGGCCGCTCTCCGGGGATGTGCACCTGCGGCACGTGGGCACCCGCGAGCTCGGCGCCGGCTTCACCCAGTCCAGTTACGAGGTGCTCAGCGACACCTAGGCGGTTCAGTCGATCTCGGCGCGCTCGGCCAGCGTCAGCCACTCCAGAAGTGCCTCCGTCGACAGTGCCGGGCTGTACAGGTGGCCCTGCGCGGCGTCGGCGCCCATCTGGGCGAGGAAATCCTGCTGGTCGGGCCGCTCCACCCCCTCCGCGATGGTGGTGATCCCCAGCTTCCCGCTGATCTGCACGATCGCCTCCACCACGGTGCGGTACACCGGGTCGGCCAGCGCCCCGGCCACGAAGCTCGCGTCGAGCTTCACGACCGTGTCGGCAGCATCCGCAGGGTCGACAGCGACGCGTAGCCGGTGCCGAAGTCGTCGATGGCGATGCGGACGCCGTGGTGGGTGAGGGTCTTCAACCGTCCCACCGCCGCCACGGACTCCAGCACCACCGACTCGGTGAGCTCGAGCACCAGCCGGCTGGGCGGCAGAGCGCTGTCGGCCAGGCACCAGAGCACCGACTCCACGAAGTGATCGCTGTCGAGCTCGAGGGCGGAGACGTTCACCTGCACGGTCATCGGCACGCCGGGCCGGGTGTCCGGCCAGGTCATCGCATCCGTGCACGCGCGGCGCAGCACGAAAGCGCCCATGCCCAGGACCGCGCCGGAGCTCTCGGCGGCGGCCATGAACTCCTCCGGCTGCAGCAGCCCGCGGTCCGGATGTTGCCACCGCACGAGCGCTTCCGCCCCGGTGCAGCGCAGATCGGCCAGCGATACCACCGGCTGGTAGTGCACCACGAGCTCGCCGCTGCCGGCGGCGCGAGACAGCTGCCGTTCGAAGGACTCGAGCGCCGGTTCGCCCTGCAGCAGCCCGGCCGTGAAGGCACGCACACGACCCTTGCCGTTGGCCTTGGCCGCGTACATCGCCACGTCGGCCTGGTGCACGAGTACCTCGAGCCCGATGTCCTCGGTGGCCGATGCCACGCCAACGCTGGCTCCCACGCGCACCGGCCGGCCGTTCACGAGGATGGGCGTGGCGAGGGACTCCACCATCCGGTGTGCGATGGCCGCAGCGGCGTCGGCCGTGGTGCCGGTGAGCACCCCCGCGAACTCGTCGCCGCCCAGCCGCGCGCACACGTCCCGTGGACGGGTGCATCGGCGTAACCGGTCGGCCACCTCGACGAGCACGGCGTCGCCGGCCTGGTGTCCGAGGTTGTCGTTGACGTCCTTGAAATCGTCCAGGTCGAGGAACAGCACGTGCAACCCGGCGGATTCGTGGTGCTGGGCCAGCTCCTCGGCGAGCTTGGTGTTGAACGAGGCCCGGTTGTGCAGGCCGGTCAGCGGGTCGCTCTTGGCCTGAGCGATGAGCTGGCGGTGCGCGTCGCTATTGCGTAGCGCAAGGTTGACCTGGTTCACCAGGTTGCGCACCGACAGGATGGTGCCCTCGGGAATGCGCTTGGGCGCCCCCACCAGCAGCCAGGCATCGTTCTCCTCCTCGGTGAGGGCGACGCACTCCCACTCGAGGGTGCTGCCGACGGCGGCGTTCAGCGGGTCAGCGTCGGTGATGCGAGCCTGGTCGACCGGCCCGGCGCAGGCGACGACGGAGCCGGAAATGGTGACGGGCAGATCGGCGAATTGGCCGGTGCTCGCCCCGATGCGCAGCACCTCGCCGTCGCGGGCGGCCTTGAGCACCCGCACGCCCGGCGTGGTGGAGCCCAGTTCGTTGGCGGTGGTCCAGGCCAGGCCGCGGGTGCGGTCGGGGTCAGTGAGGCCGAGCAGCTTCGCGCCGGTCTCGGTGAGTGCCTTGTCCCGTTCGATGGCCAGTCGTGCGCCTGCAGCGCAATCCGCAGCTGCCCGGACACCACCACGGTGAGCAGCATGATCGACACCACCCCGGCCTGTCGAAGCAGGTCCGGAACCGTCGTGTGCTCCGGCATCAGCGGCCACAGCACGGTGATCGCCACCAACGCGGCCGAGTAGAGCGCACCGCGCGCCACCGACTGCCAGGGAGAGCCATAGAGGGTGCGCACCCAGGCGGAAGCGAAGATCAGCGGCGTCACGGCGGCCGGTGACGGGCCGGCCAGCGCGAATGCCGTGATCGCGACGGCGTCGAGCACCTCGAGCCCGAACGGCACCCGCTGGCGCAGAGACCCGTAGATCCAGGAGCCCCAGAGGAAGAGTGTGGCGCCCACCGCGAGCACCATGGCGGCCGGATTGACCGTGACCAGCGGAACCACCCCGGGCAGGCTGAACAGCAGGGAGAACAGGGCGAGCCCGGTGAACAGCCACCGGGCGCCCTGCAGGATGCCCGTCGGCCGGCTGATCAGGGTCGGCAGGGCCTGACGCAGCCCGATCCGAGCAGGTTTCCCAGGTGCCGACCATTCCCCGACTGCGACCAGCTGACTGCGTTCCTCACCGTGGGTTCACGGCGGTCACCTCCCCGGGGATGACCACGCCGACACGTACCTAGAACTTAGCAGTGAGCACTCCTCAAGACGGGTGCGTGCAGAACGGGGTCGGCGACGTTGCCAGTCAGATCAGGCGGCTCGTTCCGGGTATCTGTCGGACTCAGACGGGTGTAATTTTCGGTTTGTGGACGGCTTCACGCACCAGTCGGACGCCGACCGCGAGTTCGATGAACTGCGCAAGAGGGCGTACGGTCCCCATCCCGACATCGCGGAGGACCCGGCGGGTCTCGCGCGGCTGCGCGAACTCGAGGCGGCGCATCGCCGAGACGGCAAGCGTGAGGCGGATGCCCCCATGGGGCAGGGCGTCGCCGGCCCGGCCGTCGCTCCGATGGCGGCTCCCGCCGCCCAACCTCCGACTCCCGCGGCCCCGCCTGCGCCTGGCGCTAACGCGCCGGCGAAGGACGTCTCCTCTCGGTCGGAACGGCAAGGCGAAACGGCGACCTGGTGGAGACTCCTGGCGTGGGTGGCCGGGGCGCTGGTTGTCGCGGGCGGGATCGTCGTGACGGTCCTCCTGGTCTCCGCGCCGCGTCCGGATGCCACACTGCGCGCGATCCCGACCGGGTCGGACGAACGGCTCCGCACCCTGGTGGTCGAGGAGACGATTCTGGAAATCGACCCCTTCACCCTCCGCGCCTTCGGGACCTATCGCGGGCTCGAGATCTGGTCCGCGGAGAACGCGTACGACTCGCCCTGTCTGGTGGCGATGCTCCGGGCAAACGACACCCTCTCGGAGTCGCGCTGCGCTCCGCCTCCCGCGGACCTGATCATGGACGTCTCGTCAACCGGCGACGGGTTCGACGGCTTCGACGGCCTCGACGGCGACGGCATCATCCGATTCATCTTTCATGGTGACACGGTGGATGCCTTCGTCCACCTCGTGCCGGCGGCGGGCTGATGGCCGCATCCTCGACCCCGTTCGATGCTGAGCGCGAACTGGAGGATCTCCGCCGGAGGGCATACGGTCCGCATCCGGACATCCAAGCCGACCCCGCCGCGCTGGCACGGCTGAAGGAGCTGGAAGCGGCGCGCTCCGCGAGCCCACCGTACGGCGCCTATCCAGAGATCGGCCCGCCCGCTGCGGTCGCGGCTGACGAGCCGGCGGTTGACGGCGACTGGAGCAGCCCCGATCCGCCGGACTGGGCAGCCGGCGAGCACTCGCCGCCGCCGCTGTGGCAGCGTCTCACCTCGAAACAGGCCCGCCGTGCGTCGTTCGTGGCCGGCGCTCTGGTGGCCCTTGTTGCCCTCGTGTATACCGTGGCGGGGCTCGTCGGACCGCGTGCCGATGCGACCTTGCATCCGATCGCGGACGAGCCGGACAGAGTGGTGCTCTCCTTGCTGAGATTCGTCGGCGCGGATATCGACCGCTCCACCGTCCGCGGCTACCAGACATATCGGGGATTCCAACCGTGGTTCTCCCGGGAGAACGGGGGTTCTCAGTGCTTCATGCTCGTCGACCGCTCGACAAGCACGGTCGACGGCGCCAATTGTGTGCCGCCCGGGGTAGACCTCTTTGCCGACGTCGGCGAGTGGCCCCTGCTGGGCGAGGACTACACGGAAGGGCTCCCGGACGGGAGCATCATCCGGTTCCACTACCGCGGAGACTCGGTGGACGTCTTCCTCTATCCCTCGTCAACGATCGGCTGAGGCTCGGAGATCGAAGATTCGCCTGATGCAGGCCTCGGGCTCCGCCGGCCTGATCCGGGGCGGCCCCGGGTCTACGCTGTCGGCATGAGCCTCTCGTCCCAGCGGCTCGCCGCGGCCGACGAGGCGAACCTGGTGCTCGACCATGCCGGCCAGGTCAACGTCTTCCTGGTGGCCGGACTCCTCGACCCCGGCGGCTTCGTCGGCGCCGATGGCGATCCCGACCTCGGTGCCCTTCGAGCCGCGGTGCGCGAGCGACTCGCCGGGCTCCCGCAGCTGCGCCAGGTGCTGACGGGTCGGGGCTTTCGGCATCGCTGGGCGGCGGCGCAGCCCGACCTGGAGCAGCACGTGCGCCTGGGCCCGGCCGTCCACGGGCTCCCGGGCCTCGAAATCCTCTGCGGCGACCTGATGGGCACGCCGCTGCTGCGCGGCCTCCCGCTGTGGGAGCTGCTGGTGATGCCGGATGCGGGGAGCCGCCGCGTGTGGATCGTGCTGCGCATCCACCACGCCGTCGCCGACGGCATCCAGGCGGTGGCGATCGCCGGGCAGCTGTTCGATCCGCCCGCACCCGCGGCCGCCCCTGCGGCCTCCGAGCCCCGCCCGCGAGACCCGCAGCGCCGCCACCCGCTCGCCACCCTCCGCACCTTTCTCTTCGGCCTCCACCGCACCCGCCTCACCCTCACAGCGAGCGGAGTCGGCGCCACCGTTCTGCTCGGCCCGCGTAGCGCCAACCGCGGGGTGGCCTTCGTCGACATCGACCTCGCGGCGCTCGAAGCGAACACGCGCCCGCGGGGCGCCACCCTGAACGACGCGCTGCTGGCGAGCGTGGCCGCGGGCTACCGAGCCGCCCTGCCTGCGGCCGGCGAGCCGCTCCCCGCCCGGCTGCCCGTCTCCATTCCGGTCGCCCTGCAGCGCCGGGGCACGTCGGGCAACCAGGTCGGCGTGATGCTCGTGCAGCTGCCCCTCCAGGTTCCGGACGCCGACGATCGCCTGCGACTGATCGCGGAACAATCCCGGGCGGAGAAGGGCCGGGCCCGGCAGCAGGGCACGCTCGAGCTGATGCGCGGCCCGGTGGGCGCCAGCATCATGAACCGCCTTGCCCAGCGGCAACACCTCGTCGCCGGCTTCGTCACCAACGTGCCCGGCCCGCCTGCACGACTGCACCTCGCCGGCGCCCCCGTCGCCGCCATCTGGCCGGTGGCCGTGATCGCCGCCAACGTGCGGCTCGGCGTCGCGGCCATCTCCTACGCCGGCCGGTTGTCGTGCAGCGTCCACTTCGATGCCCGGTACGTGCCCGGCGCCGTGTTCGCGGGCGCCATGGCCGACGAACTGGCGCGGCTCAGCGCGTGAGTTCGGGCCGGCCGGCGAGTTCTATCCCATCGAGATGCTCAGCTGCAGGACCATCCACACCCCCAGGGCGACCAGGCCGACGATCACCAGCAGCCCGGTCAGCACGTTGGCCAGCCCGACCCACATCGGCGCGGCGCCGAACCGGCCGCGGTTGCGCAAGAGGAGGGTGCGCGCGATCAGGTACACGGGCGCGCCCAGGAACGACCACGCCCAGGTCGCCACGCCGTCGTGCCACTGGCGCAGTTGCCTCACGTCGAAGATCGCCAGGCCCACGATCAGCGCGTTCGGCACGACGAGCAGCACGATCCAGTGCCACACGGGAACGTCAGTGGTGATGACGGCGTTCAGTGCAAGGGCTCCGGTCACCAGGGTCAGCCACGGCGACGCGGCCAGCAACCACACCCACACGGTTCCCCAGCGCTGGCTGCCTCCGGCGACGACGGCGGCAGGCTCCGCCGACGGATGCGCCGGCACGGCCGGGCCGACATGTTCGGTCCACTCGGTGCCATCCCACCACCGCAGCGGAGTGCCCGCGCTGGCGCCCGGCTCCGGGTACCACCCGGCCGGCGCCACACCGGCAGTCTGCTCGGTCACAAAGGTCCCCCTAAACCAGTCAATTGACGCCGCTCATCGAGTCGCTGAGCTGCTGGATCACCCAGATGATGAATGCGCCCAGCGCGAATAGCCCGACGGTGATTGCCAGCCAGCTCAGCACGATGTTGGCCAGCGCCACCCACAGCGGAGTCGACCCGCGAACCGTGTTTCCCCGCACCGCGACGGCGCGGGCGATGAGGTAGGCCGGCGCGCCCAGCAGCGACCAGGCCCAGTGCGGAACCCGCGGATGCTGCCAGTCGCGCAGGCGCCGCGCATCGAGGACGGCCAGCCCGACGGTCAATGCGTGCGGGACCAGGAGGATCGCCACCCAGTAGTAGCTGGTCTCAGAGTCGACTGCGGCTGACCAGAAGGCCGCGATCGCAGACGCCATCGTGAGCCACGGGAAGAAGGCCAGGAACCACACGGACACGGTGCCCCAGCGCAGGCCGCGGTTCGGTGTCGCGGCCGGGTTCACCGCATAGGCGTACACGTTCGACGCCTGCTCCTCGGGCAGGGACGGCACGAACGCATCCGGCGTCGCCGGAGGGTAGGCATCCGGCTGTGGGGAGGAAATGGCCGGGCCGTACGCCGGCTCGGCGCCTGTCCCGACGGGCGGCTCGTCGGCCCGCGGGGCTTACTGGTCCGTCCAGTCGTCGCCGTTCCACCAGCGCAGTTGCGTGCCGCTGTCCGGATGCTCGTACCAGCCGGCTTCCGGCGTCACCTCAGGTCGCTGTTCGCTCATCAATTCCCCCAGATCGAGCTGCGTGCCACGTCGTGCGGGGCCGCATCCACCGGCGGCACCCGAGCCTCAGTGCATTGGCCCGGCGCGGTGCAGACACCGCACCTCGGCCCGCGAACATGCGCAAGACTGATTCCTCGGCAAGGGGGACATGCATGGCCAGGGACAAGAACAAGAACACCAGGAAAGACGGCAAGAAGGCATTTGCCGGCGGCCGCCCGACCGACAAGCAGGGCAGGCGCACCACCGGATCGATCGCCCGCACGCGGCGGGTCGTCGCCATCGTCGGCAACCTCATCGGGGCCGCCGCCCTCCTCGTCGGTATCGGAGCCATCGTCTGGCTGCTCACCCTCACCGCGGCCGGCAACTCCATCAGCTCCGCTGTCGAAGACGACGTCGCCGGCACGAGCACCATCGCGTTCCCCACCCTGATGGCCTTCCTGTCGATGACCGGATTCTTCTTCGGCCAGTTCGCGGTGCGTGGCCGGTGGGGCCTGGGCGGCGGCGCGCCCCTCTCCGGCGGAAACTTCACGGTCGAGCTGCGTCCCATCGGCGTCGCCCTGCACGCCGTCTTCCTGGCCGGGGCCGCGCTCGCCTGGCTCCTGGTCATGGTCCTGCCGGTCGTGGCGGATGCCCGGGGCGCGATCGACATCCCCGATGGCTCATCCGCGGCTGAGCAATTATGGTTCACCGTGACCGTGTACGGCGCACTCACCGGTGTGCTGGCGGCGATGGTCGCGGTCTCCCTGCTCAAGAAGCTCACCTACAACAGGTCTTTGCGCGCCAACGAGGCGAGCATCGCGAACGGCTCACCGTCGCAGCGGTGGTGGCGGAGGTTCTCTCACATCTGGCGCGCGGAACTCGGCATCGCGGGGGCCGGCGGAGCGGCGCTCGGCCTCAGCCCGCTCGGCGTGCATCTCGACAGCGCCGCCTATGGTGTCGGCGCCCTCGCCCTCGGGGGTGCTCTGAGCGCAGTCGCTGTGCTGGCCGCCCTCAATTCTTGGCGCTCCGGACTGCCCGTCGAACGCGTCGAGTCTTACACCTGAGCAGCCCTAAAGGCGGAGAATCTCGGAACACGCGGTCAATCCGGGCTGCGGATGCGGCGTGTTCCGAGAAGTTCCGCCTTTACGTATCCGCATTCCCAGACCGTTCCCGGGTCAGGCGGGCAGCGGCGGTTGCGGGGCCGGCGGCTCAGGTTCGGTCCTGAAGCCGATGGCCTTGTGGCTGCCGTCGCAGAACGGTTTCAGACTGGAAACTCCGCACCGGCACAGGGCAACGGTTTTGCGTCGCGGCGGGATCACGACGCCGGTCGGCGTGCGGATCTCGAACGGTCCGCGCACCAGCAGGGGCCCGTTCGGGTAGGCGGTGATGCTCACGGGCTCGTCGGCACCGGCGGCGGGGATGTCGGCAGCGTCGTCGTCGGGCGCGATCATGCCGGCAGGTCCAGGTATTCGGGAACGCGCAGCGCGGAGTGGCCGGCGGTCCACGCGTCGATCTGCTGCGCGCCGGCCAGGCCGTCCACGTACAGTCCGGCGGCAGCGCCGAAGAACACGTCCTCGAGCAGCTCGGGCTCGTCGGTGACGAGGGAGCCGGCCAGGTCGCGGGCGGCGATCTGCTCGTGCACCGCATCCGCTTCGACGTGCTCGTCGAAGTAGAAGGTGACGTTCGCGTCGTAGCCCAGGCGGCGAAAGCCGTTGCCGTACAGCCGGTTGGGCTGCGACGAGGTCATCTCGAATGCGGCAAGGTGCCCCGCGGTGGCGCCGCGCAGTCGGCGATGGGTGCCGAACATGGTCATCATGTTGCTCGACGCCAGGGTGATCGCCGGAACGGCGTCGATGTAGTGCCCGTAACCGGCATCCAGTCCCACGCCGCGCATTGTGCGGGCGAAGAGTTCGGAGTGCATCCGCTCGAACCGGCCGCCGCCGTACTCGTCGGCCTGAATCTCCACGAGCGCAGCCTTCGCCCGGCTGCGGATGCGGGGGATCGCCCAGGTGTGCGGGTCGGCTTCCTTGAGCTGGTAGATCGAGCGCAGGATGAGGAACTCCCGGGCCTGCTCGTCGGTGGCCTTCTTCGCCAGGAACCGGGAGACGCTCGGCCCCGAGTCGGCCCCGGTCAGCTCGAACAGGGCGGCGGCGACGCTTTCCACATCCGGTGCGGGCAGCGGGGGCAGCGACACCCGCTCTCTGAGCGCGGCTTCGAAGAGGCGCTCGATGGCCGCACACAGGGCGAGCACCTCCGGGTGCCATTCCCAGTCGTCGTCGATGCCCTGCAGGCCGCTGTAGCGCAGCTCGTAGGCCATGAAGAGGGCGAGCTGCAGGTCGTCGTCCTGCAGGACGTCGTCGGTGGCGCGCAACGCGGCGTCCAGATCCACCCCGAACTCGGTGTGCTGATTCGAGATGAGCTTACGAAGATTTGTGCTGACGGGACCTCGGGCCTGGGGCATTTTCACGTGGAGCACCTCTCTGATCGACCGGCTTCCTGCGCCGTGGTTGCATCGCCGAATGGGAATCCTAACAGGGGGCAGGTGAGAGAAACCCGGGGCTGGGGCCCCTTTCTCTAGGGGTTCCTTCTCGCCTCACCTGCACAGAGTATGGCCCTCATCCCCGCGCCGCGGTAAGCGGCCTTGCCGCGCGGGGGAGGCATCCGTCAGAGTGGGATCACGCGCCCACGTCCCGAGGAGATCCCCGTTATGAGCACAGACATCGGTCCCATCGAATTCGTATTCACCGGCCCGATCGGGGTCGATGTCAAAGGTGATGTCTGGTCGTGCGTGGAAGTGCCTGGATCGGTGGAGTTCTTCGGCACCGGCAAGGCCGTGAAGGTGGTGTCCAGAGTGGATGCCGAACCGCTCACGGTCGCGCTGATGCCGACCGGCTCGGGCGGCCACATGATCTCCATCAGCGCCAAGCTGAGGAAGAAGCTCGGCAAGGAGATCGGGGACGCTGTCACCGTGCGGCTTACCGAACGGCTGACGTAGTAGCCGGTCACGGTCTCGTCCGGAGCAAGGTGAGGTAGGCGGTCCGGCACGAAAAATGGTGTGAACGACACTGGTCGTTCACACCATTTCTCATCGTGCGTCGTCCGGCGGGCGCCCCGCCAGACTGTTTCGGTGTTTCGGGCTTACGCGGTGATGGACGTCGCCTCCGCCGGGGCGCCCGTTTCGATCTGGATCTTGCGCGGCTTGGCCTTCTCGCTGACCGGAATCACCACGGACAACACCCCGTTGGCGTAGTTGGCCGAGATTCGGCTCGAGTCGACGCCGTCGCCCAGGCTGAACTGGCGGAGGTAAGCGCCGTGCTGGCGCTCCTGCGCCAGCCATTTGGCGTTGTCCTGCGCCGTGGCCGTGCGAGTGGCACGAATCGTGAGCAGCTGGCCATCCACGTCGACATCGACCGAGCCGGGGTCCACCCCGGGAAGGTCGGCGGAGAGGACGTACTGGTCCCGTTCGCGATACAGGTCGACGGGCATGAATCGGGCGCCCGGACGGAACTGCAGGAGGTCGCCGGTGAGGCGGTCCAGCTCGCTGAAAGGATCGAAAGACATTGCCATAATGAGGATTCCCCTTCCTAAATAGTGAGCCTGACTGGCTCTTTCAGGAAAAATGTTAGCACTCGTACATTGAGAGTGCCAAGTCGGACCTTGCGCGAACGCGCCCCTCCCGATGAACCCGTCTTAGACGAAAACGGCCACGTTGTGCCGGCCGATCGGCAGCATCATCGGGCGACCCGAGGTGGGGTCCTCGAGCACCCGGCTGGTGAGGCCGAAGACCGCCTGCACCGTCTCCTCGGTGAGCACCTCGTGCGGGCCGCCCACCGCGTGCACCCCACCGTCGGCCAGCGCGATCAGGTGGTCGGCGTACCGGGCGGCGAGGTTGAGGTCGTGCAGCACCATCACGATGGAGGTGCCCCGGCTGTGGTTGAGGTCGGTGAGCAGGTCGAGCACCTCCACCTGGTGGCTCACGTCGAGGAAGGTGGTCGGTTCGTCGAGCAGCAGCAGGTCGGTCTGCTGGGCCAGCGCCATCGCGATCCACACCCGCTGCCGCTGCCCGCCGGAGAGCTCGTCCACCGACCGGTCTGCGAGCACCGCGGTGTCGGTGGCGTCCAGGGCCGCAGCCACGGCCTCGTCGTCCTCCGTGTTCCAGCGGGAGAACATCCGTTGGTGCGGGTTGCGGCCGCGGCCCACCAGGTCGGCCACGGTGATGCCCTCGGGCGCGATCGGCGACTGGGGGAGCAGCCCCATCGTGCGGGCCAGCTCCCTGGCGGGCATCCGGTGTACCTGCTTGCCGTCGAGCAGCACCTGGCCGGCCCTGGGGGGAAGCTCAGTTCCACCGTTGAGCGAGCTGTACCCGAGTGAGCTTGCCTCCCGCTCCAAGTCGGTTGCGGTCGCAAAGGCGGAGAATGTCGCGACACGCCGTCTCCGGCGGCAGCGGATGCGGCGTTCCCCGAGATAGTCCGCCTATCCGTGCGCTCGTCGGTGCGTCCACTGAGCTCGGCTTCCGGTGGCTCGGGCAGCGCGGCGGGGTACTGTCACCGCTGCAGCAGCAGGTCGCGGATCAGCTCGTTGCCCTTCTGCGATGGATGGGTGTAGTCCTCGGCCAGCAAATCACCTGACGGTGTCAGTCCGTCCGTCCCGTTGAAGGCGGTGAGGAGGTCGACGCAGTCGCCTCCGACTTTTTCCGCCTCGTGGCACACTACGGTCCGCCACGCGAGAAGACCGGCGGCAACCGTCCGGGATGCAGATCCCGCGGTCTCTGCTCCGAGAGCCTCGAAGTCCGGCCAACCGGTCCAGGCGTTGTAGGCGGTGAGGGCCCGGATCGACGCATCCGGTGCAAGCCCCCGCACGCCTCCGAGCAGGTCTGCCAGGTTGGCGGCCGCTGTGGCAGTCTGGGTGCCGATGCAATCGGCGGTAGTCGCACTGAGCGCTTCGGCTGCACCCTTGACCGTGTCGAGGTCGATGGCCTCGTCGTAGCAGGAGCCGTCGCCGTAGGGTGGTTGGTCGTTGTAGCCGACCGAGACGATGATCACGTCAGCGTTGGAGAGTGCTTCGTCCAGCGATCCACTCTCTACCTCGTCGAGGACATCGGAAACGCGCGCGCCGTCGTGCCGCGAACGGTTCACCGCCGTGTAAATCTCGTCACTGCTGTCGCTCAGTGCTTCTGCGTAGCTCTCAACGAATCCCACGCAGCCGGGGCAGTCGTCTGGGGAGTTGAACGGAATCGAGTCCCCGATGACCACCACGGTGCGGGTTGGTGCGGAGTCGTCAGGCGTCTGTGTTGCGTGTGGTGCGGTCGCGGATGACGGGTTCACGGTGCAGCCGGACGCGGTGATTGCCAGCACGATTCCCAGCGAGGCGATGCTGATCTGCCGTCTCTTCATGATGTCGCTCCTTCTCGTTGCCGGCTTCGACGTCCGGGTCAGGCCACTATCACTCCACTCGGTGTCGGCGCAGTTCCGGAGTGGTATCAGGCCGGTATCAACGGCGTTGTGCGGTATCGGGGGGACGACGATACTGACCAGGTGACGATCTCCGTGCTGGGTCCCCTCGTCGTTGACGACGGTGCGACCCCGGTGGCGCCACGCGACCGAATCGTGCTGTCGGTGCTGGCGATGCGGGCCGGATCTTCAGTACCCGCCGACACTCTGGCGGACGCTCTCTGGGGCGCCGATCCCCCGAGTTCGAGCGCAAAAGTCGTGCAGGGATGCGTCGTGCGTTTGCGCCGCCGCTTCGGCCCCAACGCGATCGAGACGGGTTATTCGGGATATCGCCTCGTGACGGCCCCCGACGACATCGACGCTCGACGGTTCGAGCGTTTGGTTTCGCGCGCGCGGGAACTGATCTCGCTCGCGGATCCCCATCGGGCAGCGTTTGTCGCGGCCGAGGCACTCGACCTATGGCGCGGCGACGCGTTCGCGGACCTCGCTGGTTGGGAGCCGGGGAGGACGGAGGCACAGCGACTCGACACGCTGCGCCTCGATACGGAGGATCTGCGCCTTGAAGCTCTGCTCCAAGCCGGTCGATACCGGGAAGCGCTCGACGACGCACAGGCGAATGTGTCGGCATCTCCTCTTCGCGAGCGCCGCTGGGCCTTGCTTGCACAGGCACAGTATCAAGCCGGGCGGCAAGCCGATGCCCTTCATACTCTTCGCAAGGCGCGCTCACTGCTCATCACGGAGCTCGGGCTCGATCCTGGTCCTGACATCGTCGCGCTCGAGGGAGCGATTCTCCGTCACGAACCCTCACTCTCCACGACCGTGGCCACGCAGCCGAACGGGCGCTCCCCTTACCGAGGTCTCCTCTCTTACGACCGCGACGACGCCGAGTCCTTCTTCGGGCGCGATCTCGAGATCGACGAGGCAGCGCTCACACTGACCCGGGCAGGAGTGCTGATAGTCGCCGGCCCGTCGGGCTCGGGCAAGTCGTCGTTGGTGCGGGCCGGGATCGCGCCGAGCCTGCGTCGCGAGGGACGGGCCGTGTGCGTGATCACGCCCGGTCCTCACCCGATGCGAGCACTGGATGCGGTGTCGCGTGAGCTTTCGATTACAGGCTGTGTGCTCGTCGTCGACCAGGCGGAGGAGGCGGTCACGCTGTGCGCCGACGGCAGCGAGCGCGACCAGTTCTTCGCCGCGTTGACCAGGCACGCGCAGAGTGGCCCGCTCATTCTCGCCCTGCGTGCCGATCGGCTGGGAGATGTGTCCGCCTACCCCGACCTGGCCAGGTTGGTGGAACGTGGGCTCTACCTCCTCAAGCGCATGAACGAGGTCCAGCTCCGGGCAGCCATCGAGCAGCCGGCACGACAGGCCGGACTTCGCCTTGAGCCAGGCCTGGTCGACGTGCTCGTGCGAGAAGTCGAAGGTGAACCGGGCTACCTTCCCCTCCTCTCGCATGCGTTGCAACAGACGTGGGAGCGGCGGGAGGATCGTACGCTCACCGTCGCCGGCTACCGCGCGTCCGGCGGAATCCGGGGGGCGGTCGCACAGTCCGCAGAGATCGTCTATCAGGACTCGCCCGTCCGTGAGCGCGACATCCTCCGGCAGATCATGATGCGACTGGTCGGGCCGGGGGAGGACGGGGAGCCGGTTCGTTCGCGAATGGCCCGGGGCGCGATCGTCGGCGATGCAACGCGCGAGCGGCTGATCGAGAAGCTTGTGGGCGCCCGGCTCGTTACCAGCAACGAGGATGCCGTCGAGATCGCTCACGAAGCCCTGGCCCGAGAGTGGCCGAGGCTTCGCGGGTGGCTCGAGGACGATGTGGACGGTCAGCGGCTCCGCCGACACCTCGAACAGGCGGCTGATGCGTGGGACGAGATGGGACGGCCCGACACCGAGTTGTACCGAGGCGCGAGACTGGCCGCCGCGAGGGATTGGCGCAGGAGCGAGAATCCGGCCCTCAGCCCGACCGAGGAACAGTTCCTTGAGCGTGGTCAGGATGCCGAGGCTACCGCTCTGGAGGCGGCGCACGTCGAGTCAACCCGTCAGCGACGGGCCAACATCCGGCTTCGCGCACTGCTCGGGGGTGTCGCCGTGCTCGCGATCGGAGCGGTGATCGGTGCCGGCGCCGCCGTGATCCAGTCCGGCCGGGCCGACGCCGAGGCTCGAACCGCCCGGGCGCAGGAGCTCGCCGCATCGGCGGTCGGTGCGGTCGATGAGAATTCGAGCCTGGCTCTTCTCCTAGCCGTAGCCGCTGCGAACGACGGGGACCGCTCGGTGCGCACCCTCTCCGCGCTGCAAACCGCCCTGAGTGCAGTGCGGGAGGGCGGCCGCATGGCTCCGGTGGAGGGAATCGGCTGGCTCACCGGTTCGTTGGCCCCAGACGGCACCCAGCTCGCCCTCGCCGGAGGCGAACCGGGAGGCGGAGTCTCCCGCGAGGTCACCCTGTTCGACACCGCGAGCGGTACCGAGGTGTGGACATCGCGGTTGCCCGACGCCGAGGCATCCTCCTGGATCGTGCGTCCGATAATCAGTCCGGACGGCACGGAAGTCCTGTGGGGCGTGATCCACGACGCCGACAACGAACGCCGCGTCGGCGGCAACCCGGCCGACGAGCCGAGCACAAAAGGAATCGCGATCCACGACAGGCGAACCGGGAACCTGATCGAGATGATCGACGTCGGCCGCTGCGGCGGCTACCCAGCGGCGGTGACCGACGCGTACATCCTGCTGCGGGTTCCCGTCTCCGCGATGACGGACGGGGAGTGCGTCTGGGAGGGGTATAACGACTTCACCCGCGTCGTTCTCTTCGACCGTGCCACCGGGGAGTCGACGACCTTGAGCACGGAGAGCGTATTCCGTGCACCGCCGGTCATGTCAGCCGATGGTTCGATCGCAGCCTTCCCCGACGGGTCGGACCTTCGCATCGTCGACACGAACAGCCTGCACACCGTGCTAGCGGTGCCGGATTCGGAACCGCGAGCGATCTCCGGCGACGGAGCGACCCTCCTCGCCGGTCGAGAGCCGTTGTCCGTGCTGGATGTTCCGTCAGGAGAGGTGCGCGCGACGATCGTCATGCCCGCGGGTGGAGCCACGGTCACCGCTGCTCTCTCCTCCGACGGCGCTTCGGCGTGGACATCGGGGCGGGACGGTGTGCTTCGCGAGTGGAACACGGCGACCGGCCAGGAGATCTTCAGTTACCCCGGGGTGGGAACCGGTGACGTCAGTCTCGGCGGAGCAGGGCTGGCGGCCGTCACACGGGGCGATGGCGCCGAAGCGATGGTGATCGACCCGAACCGTGGGCAGACCGTGACCCACGAGTCGAACCCGGCGTCGGCATCCGCGGAGGCGACTGGCCGACGCGTGTCGGTATCCGATGCGGATGAGGTCGCGCTCACCGCGGCAGACGGCAGATCCCTCTGGTCGACCGATGTCCACGGGGGAGCGGTCGACGCGATCGTCGATCCGACCGGTGAAGAAGTGATCGTGTCGACCGCTGACAGTCGTTTGGTCGCGCTCGACGCCGCCGACGGCAGCACGCTGCGTGACGCGTTCCTCAACGTCACCGCGACGAACCTCACCTTCGTCGGCTTCGACACCGGCGGCGACCTGCTCGCGGTCAGCGACTTCCGGGCGAACGGCGGGGGTGACCTCGTGCGCCTGGATGCCGCGACGTTGACACCGACATCCGTCTCGCATCGCATCCACGAGGGAACCGTCACCGCGGTGGCCATGTCCCCGGACCGATCGATGTTCGCCACCAGCGGCAGCGAGGAGGTGATCCGGATCTGGGATGCTGCGAGCGGCGTGCTCCTCCAGGAAGCCCCACAGCCGAGCGCAGCCGACTCGCTGCGCTGGCGAGACGACGGGCGAGTGACGGCAGTCGCTGGCCCAGCGGAGACTGCGTACACGGTCGACCCGGACGAGCTCGTGACTCTGGCCCGCGCTTCGCTGACCCGCGGGTTCACGCTGACGGACTGCGAGCGATTCTGGGCCGACCGCGAGTGCCCGTACCTCGCCGATCTCGACCCGGCACGGCGCGATGACACCTCGGACCTCGACGGGGCCTACCAGGTGCGGTGGAATACGGAGGACCTCATCGCGGAGATGACAGCCTTGGCAAGCTCACGAATCGGCGCGCCCCTTGACGAATCCTCAGAGGCGACCATCGAAGACCAGATCCCCACCTACACGGGGACGATGACATTGCGGATGGCCCACGGGACATGGGACTGGCGGATGCGGGGCCAAGGGGAGCCGCTGTGCGCCGGCACCTACACGCGGGCGGGCGGGCACGTGCGCTTCGGTGTTGAGCGCGGCTCAATCTGCGTCGGTGTCGTGGCTTTCGAAGCGGATGTGCGGGCAGACGCCGAAACGCTGACCATCGCGCCGGGCACGTTTCGGGGCTACTGGGCGGACGAGGTCCCCCTGACGGCGAAGCCGTGGGCGAGGACGAACTAAGCCGCTCCGGCCCAGTACTGGTAGTCACTCCACCCGGCATCGGTGAGGTGATCGACGTTGACCTTCTGAATCAACGGGAACAACTGCGCGCGGCCAGGCTGGCGTGGTCGGCGGTGGCAACGGAGGAGGAGGCGAGCGAGGTCATGCGGAGGACACTCAGGCAGCGGCTCCTTCGCCGGCGCGGAGATGACGGTTCGTGTCCGGCCGGGACTCCGTCGGTGCAGGCTCTCGGCTCAGTGAAGCGTCGAGGCAGCTGGGCGCGCAAAAAAGGACAAGGTGAGATGAAAAGGATGGGATTGGGGATCGGGTCCTTATCACCGAACTAAATCCTTGTAAACGTTCGTTGCCAGGCGGGAACTGGATGTCGTTTGCCGCCTCCATCGGCGGTTGTCAATGCCTTGCCGAGCTCGGCGGCCCGACGTAGTTTTGGGGAATGAAAATCGGATACAAGCTGATCGCCGAGGCATTCGGACCGAAAGAACTCGTACGCCAGGCCGTGCGCGCCGAACAGGCGGGCTTCGACTTCGTGGAGATGAGCGACCATTTCCACCCCTGGGTGGAGGCTCAGGGCCACTCACCGTTCGTCTGGAACGTGCTCAGCTCGATCGCCGCGAAGACCACCACCCTTGAGCTCGCCACGGGTGTCACCTGTCCGAGCGTGCGCTATCACCCGGCCATCATCGCCCAGGCCGCCGCCACCCTCGCGCTCCTCTCCGACAATCGTTTCACCCTCGGTGTCGGCTCGGGTGAACGCCTCAACGAGCACATTGTGGGCCGCGGCTTCCCCGGCATCCACGAGCGGCACGCCACCTTCGACGAGGCACTGGACATTATCCGGCTGCTCTGGCAGGGCGGCTACCAGAACTACGACGGCTCTTACCTCAAGCTGGAGGACGCCCGCATCTTCGACCTGCCCGACGTGCGGCCCACCATGGCCGTCGCGGTGAGCGGGCCCCAGTCCGTCGCCCTCGCCGCCGAGCACGGTGACGGGCTCTTCTCCACTGAGCCCGAGGCCGACCTGGTCACCGGCTACC
>NZ_JAODBG010000105.1 GCF_025463825.1 Cryobacterium sp. | reverse complement strand
CGACGACGAACAACACCTGGCCGTGTCGCTTCAGCTGCGTAATTAGCTCGCGCAGCTTCGTCTCGTCGTTGGGCAGGGCCTTGTCGAAGAGTTGCTTGCCGGCCCGGTTGAGGGCGACCGCGTGGTGCTCTCCCTTGCCGACGTCCACGCCGATGAAGACGTCGACGCTGTCGTAGTTCTCGATCATGAATCCTCCGTCTCAGGTTCCGCAAAGTCGGCCTGAACCGCGGCATCAAGTCCCGGCATCCACGTTACGAACGGCCTGGGACACGTCCCGGTCCAGCCCCTATCAGCGATCACTCGATGCCAGTCAGGCCCGGTGACAACACCCCCCGGATCATGGACGACTGGGGGCAAGAACCATGCCGGGCCTGACAGGCCAACACCCTCACATAACTACACGATCAAGGGCTACGAAGAAAGTAACGGGGTGCGCTGGCTCGGCCCGGTCAGCGGCCCGGTGCCCGCGCGCACCATCGCGTCGCTGATGGTCTGGGGCATCGTGACCAACCGCAACCACACCCCGCCCGGCCGGCTTGCGCTGGCCCGGCTGCGGTTCGGCCGCACGCGCCGCAGCAGCATCGATGCGATCATGGCGCTGATGAAGCACACCCCGGACTCCCGCCGGGCGCTGGCCCGCAGCCCGGTTCCGGTGCTCATCGCCGTGGGCGAGAGGGACCTATGGCGGCTGCGGCTGCATCGCCGGTTTGCGCGCCGGATCGGCGCGGAACTGCAGGTGTACCCGACCCGGCACAGCCCCTGCGAAACCACCCCGCACCAGCTGGCCCGTGACATGCTCGCGCTGTACGCCCGCGGCCGCTGAGGGCGCCGCATCCGCTGCGTCGCGGCGAATCGGCCGCTCAGCGCGCCCGACGGGGGTTCTTGCGGCGACTCGCGGCGCCCTGGCGGATGCGCCAGGGCGAATAGTCCGGCCAGCCGGAGAACAGCGTGCGGCCGGCCCAACGGATCCGGCGGGCCAGGCCACGCGGGGTGTCGAACGGGCGGCCCGAGATCGCGACCCGCAGGGTGCGGTCGAGGGTGACCGGTTGGTCCGGGGCCAGGTGCATGCTGAAGTCGAGGTCGTCGTGCACATCGGCGCTGCTCCGGCGAACCCGGGTGCGGTTGTCGGCCCACACCTGGCGCCGCATGGCGAAGTTCGAGCCGAACAGCGGATAGTGCCCCACCCACAGTCCCATCCACACGAAGTAGCCGCCGATGTAGATCCGGCGGCCGAACAACGCGGTGACCGGTCCGCAATTGTAGAAATCGCCGGGCCCGGTGTACACGGCGGTGCCCGGATGCTGCGTGAATCGGGCCTCGATGCGCTCGAGCCAGTCCACGGGCGGCACCGAGTCGGCGTCGAGGCGTGCGATCACGTCCCCGCCGGCCGCGTCATAGCCGGCGGCGGCGGCGGGCCAGATGCCCCGCACCGGCTCGGTCACCGTGCGCACGCCGGCCGCCAGGGCGACAGCCGCCGAGTCATCCGTGCTGGCGTTGTCGACCACGATGATCTCATCGGCCCGGCGACGTTGCTGCGCGAGGGCGCGGAGACAGGTGCGCAGGAACTGGGCGTCGTTGTAGACCGGAATGACCACCGAGATGGTGATCGGCGTGCGGAGCGGAGCGGGGTCAGATTTCACGGCAATGAGTCGTGAGCAGGCCGATGCGGTCGATGGAGACGGTGACCGTCGAACCGTGCTTGAGGAACACCTGCGGCTTGCGGCTGTAGCCGGCGCCGCCGGGGCTGCCGGTGGAGATCAGGGTGCCGGGCATCAACGTGGAGGTGAGCGAGAGGTACGAGATGATCTCGGCGACGGTGCGCACCATGTCGCCGCTGGACGCGTCCTGCAGGATGCGCCCGTCGACGTGAGTGGTCAGCCAGAGGTCTTGTGGGTCGGCGATCTCGTCAGCGGTCACGACCAGCGGCCCGGTGGGGGTGAACCCGTCGAACGACTTGCAGCGCGACCACTGGGCTTCGGAGAACTGCAGGTCCCGCGCGGTGATGTCGTTGACGACGGTGTAGCCGAAGACGTAATCGAGGGCGTCCCGCACCGACACGTTGCGGGCCGGCCGGCCGATGATCACACCGAGCTCCGCCTCGTAGTCGACCTGGGTGGTGAGGTCGGTCGGCCAGGTGACGATCGATTCGTGCCCGGTGAGCGAGTTCGGCCACAGCGAGAAGACCGTGGCCGCGGTCTCGCTGCGTAGCTTGAGCTCGGAGGAATGGGCGGCATAGTTCGCGCCGATGGCGATGATCTGCGGGGGCCGGAGCACGGCGGAGGAATGCCGCAGGTCATCGATCGAGGTGAGGCTGGCGCCATGGGTCAGAGCGTTCGCGGTGAGCGCCCGCACCCGGTCGAATTCCGGCGCGCCTTTCTCGATGAGCTCCTGCAGGTCCCGAGGGGCGTCGTCCACGACCTCGTCGACGAACAAAGCGGTGTCGTCCACCACGATGGCAAGACGGGGGGTGGATTGGCCTTCGACTCTGAGATGCGCAAACTTCACCTGATCAGCGTAACGGCGCATTCCCCTCGCCGGGGCACCATTCTGCCCGGCCGGTCGCGGATCGCCCGCCGCGCGCCAGAGGTGCATTCCGGCGTAGCTGCGCCAGGGGGCCCACCGGATACCGTGCGCGGCGAGGTCGGCGGCCCGGGCGGGCAGCCCGATCCGGTCGGCGCCCTGCCGGAGCGCGAGATCGCTGGTGAGCAGGATGTCCGGACTGCCGAGTACCCGCATCGCCACGTACCCGGCCGTCCACGGGCCGATCCCGGGCAGGGCGGTGAGCCTGGCCTGCAAGTCGTCCCGTGATTCGCCGACGTCGAGCACCAGGTCGCCGGCGGCGAGGGCCTCGGCGACGCCCACAATCGCGTCGACGCGGGCGGCCGGGCCGCGCAGCACGTCCCGGCCGTGCACCGCGATGCTGGCGGCGGTGGGAAAGAAGAGGGCCGGCGCGACAGTGAGGTCGAGGGCATCGGTCGGGCCGGGGCGGAGGGGACCCGGGCCGCCGTGGAGTGGGCCACCGGGCGACGCGCTGCCGGTGACGGGTTCACCGAGGACGGCGCTCAGCCGGCCGAGGGCGGTTCGGGCGGACGCCACCGACACCTGCTGGCCGAGCAGTGCCCGGAACAGCGTCTCCTCCGGGTCCAGGCTCCCGGGCACCCGGATGCCCGGGGTGTGTCGCACCGATCCGGCCAGCGCCGGATCGTCGGCCAGTGCGCGATCGATGGCCTGGGCATCCGCGTCGAGGTCGAACAATCGGCGCACCCGGCTCACGAGGGGAGCGAGGTCGGCGAGGTTGTCCAGCCGGGCCACGCAGGCCACGGCCGGTGCCGCGGCCGTGCCCGCGAGGGACAGCTGCAGCGTTGCCCCGCCGTGCGGGAGGCGCACGGTGCGCTCGTACCCGGCCGCGGTGGAGCGCTCGACGCCGGCCACGGCGCGTACTCCCAGGAAATCCACCAGGCCTCGCCCGTCGAAGGGTGCGCGGGCCGGCAACAGCAGGCGGATGCTCGAGCCGGGTGCCGCGCTGTGCCCGACCGGCGAGCCGTGGGCGCCCAACAGCCTGGCGCCGGCCCGCAGGGCGGAGGGGGTGCGCTCGTAGACGGCGGTGATGGTGTCGTTGAACTGCCGCACGCTGCCGAAGCCGGCCGCGAAAGCCACGTCGGTCACCGGGAGGTCGGTGCTGGTGAGCAGCACCCGTGCGGTCTGGGCGCGGTGGGCGCGGGCCAGGGCGAGGGGACCGGCGCCGACCTCGGTCACGAGCACCCTGGCGAGGTGCCGGGGCGTGTAGCCCAGTCGCCGGGCCAGTCCGAGTACGCCCTCACGCTCGACCGTCCCATCGCCGATCAGCCGCATCGCCCTGGCCGCGAGATCGTCGCGGATGTTCCAGGCCGGCGACCCCGGCACGGCTTCGGGCAGGCACCGCTTGCAGGCCCGCAGGCCCGCCTCATGCGCCGCCGCCGCCGTGAGGTAGAACGACACATTCCCCGGCTTGGGCGTCATGGCCGGGCAGCTCGGTCGGCAGTAGATCCCCGTCGAATGCACACCCGTGATGAACTGGCCGTCGAAGCGCGCGTCCCGCGACGACATCGCCCGATACCGCTCGGCGAAGACCGGGTCGTCGACCCGTCCCCGCAGCGAGGCGCCGGCGCGGGCTTCGACGGGGGACGTCGGGTGGGTCGCTGAAGTCACCCGTCCAGCCTGACACGACCACAACGCGAGCGGTAGCGGAATTCGGACACCGCGATCTCTGCCGTCGTCGGGACTGCCGAATCGGTGACGTCCCCCTAAACTGACGGGCATGACCCTCGACCCGACCGGCCGTTCCGCCGCCGTGCCCGCACAGGATGCCCCCATTTCCAGTCCCGTTTGGAGCGCACCGGTGCGACGCGCCAGCACGGTCACCGTCGTCCTGACCAGCATCGGCATCGTGGTCGGCGCGCTGGCCGTGATCCTGGTGCTGGTGTACATGGCCACGTTCCTCGGCGCCGCCGCCGTGGGGATCTGCCTGGTGCTCGCGCTCGTGCCGCTGACCCTGGTCGTTCTGGCGGTGCGCTGGGTCGACCGGTGGGAGCCGGAACCGCGCCCTGCCCTGTGGTTCGCCTTCCTGTGGGGCGCCGGGGTGTCGATCGTGACTGCCCTCATCTTCGACCTCGGCCTGCAGATCGTGATCGCAGTCAGCGGCGCGGGAAGTCCGGGCGGTGACTTCATGTCCGCTGTCGTGCAAGCGCCGCTGGTGGAGGAGGCAGCCAAGGGCTTCGGCCTGCTGCTGCTGTTCTGGATCATCCGAGGCCAGTTCAACGGCCCGATCGACGGGGTGGTCTACGCGGCCATGATCGCGGCGGGCTTCGCGTTCTCGGAGAATATCCAGTACTTCGGCCTCGCCATGCTCGAGGGCGGCCTGGGCACCCTCGGCGTCACGTTCCTGCTGCGCGGGGTGCTGTCGCCGTTCGCGCATGTGCTCTTCACCGCCTGCACCGGTTTTGCGCTCGGCCTGGCCGCCCGGCGTGCGTCCGGATCTGGCTACCTCGGTAGCGTGTTGATCGGGTTCGTTGCGGCGGTGCTGCTGCACGCGTTGTGGAACGGTGCGTTCTTCTTCCTCACCACCAACGAGTCGCTGGTGGGCTACTACTTCCTGGTGCAGGTCCCGATGTTCCTCGGCGCGATCCTCACGATGATCCTGCTGCGCCGGCACGAAGAAAAACTGACCGTGCAACGACTCGGCGACTACGCCGCGGTCGGCTGGTTCACCCCCGCGGAGGTGGAGATGCTCGCCACCACCCGCGGGCGGCGCCAGGCCCGCGCCTGGGCGCACTCGCAGCCGCCGGCGCGCCGGCTCGCGATGAACCGCTTCATCGTGGATGCGACCCGGTTGGCGTCCGTGCGGCACCGCCTGGTGAGTGGGCACAGTCGCCCGGCTCGACCGGGCCGGCCCGGACCATCCGCGGACCACATCGAGGAGGCCCGGCTGTTGGGCCTGCTGGCCGCGGACCGGGCCGAGGTTCTCGGCTGACGATAAGGTCTCGCCCTCTGAACGAGAAAACTCGCCGCCCGGTGGTGTGGCATTGCCGACAACTCTCCCGGAGCGGCGAGTTTCTATGCATTAAGAATGCACCTGGGTTCGTCGTTCGCGCAAGGGGGAATTTCGGGGTAGGCAGCACGGGCCGGGATCGGGTTGGATGGACTCATGACTGATTTGAACAGCAAGCCAGAACTCGACTTCCCGGAGGGCCCCGCGCCCGAACAGCTCGACACCGTCGACATCGTCGTGGGCGACGGCGCAGAGGCAACACCCGGCGCCACCGTCGACGTGCACTACCTCGGTGTCGAGTACGACACCGGCGAAGAATTCGACTCTTCCTGGAACCGGGGGCAGTCGATCAACTTCCCGCTCGGCTCCCTCATCGCCGGCTGGCAGCAGGGCATTCCCGGCATGAAGGTGGGCGGTCGACGCAAGCTGACCGTGCCGCCGCACCTGGCCTACGGCCCCGCGGGCTCCGGTCACCGGCTCTCCGGCAAGACCCTGATCTTCGTGATCGACCTGCTCGGCGTCAGCTGAGACCCGCCACGTACCTGCGATCCTCGTGAGGAGTGGCCCCGGAGGCTGCTGACCGCGCTCCGGGGCACATCGTCGTCAGGGCCCGCTTTCACAAGCGGGCCCTTTCTGCTGCCCGGCACGCCACGTACCTGCACGGTTCGCGCCGAAACCGGCATGACCTGCTCTTTGTGCGGCTGATGGGCCGGTGTGAGTACGGGATGTTCTCGCGTTCCGTCCTCCGGCGCGGCAATAATGGGTCATGATCACAATCGACTGTGCCCGTGCGTTGCAGCAGGCCGGATTGCGCTGGCGTCCGGTTTCCGGGGATTCCTTTCGGATCGAGCGGCCCGGCTTCGACTCCGAGGTGTTCACGGTCAGCGAGATGACCATCGAAGCGCACGAGTTCGACACCGGTACGATCCTCGGCTTCAACGGCACCACGGAGTGGGCGCTTGACTCGCTCGCCCTCGAGGACGCGCTGTGGCTGCCCAGGGAGGACCAGCTCCGCAGCCTGCTGCGCGGCACGTTCCGCTCGCTGCACCGGCAGGGGGAAGGCCGGTACCGGGTCACGGTGCACGTGGACGCCGTCGACGAGGTGTTCGATGCGGCGACCGCCGAGGACGCCTACGGAACCGCTGTGCTCATGCTCATCGGCCGCTCCGGTGCCAGCATGACCGCCCAGGCCTGACCGGCGCACGCTGATACGTCTCGGGCCGGCCGGGCGACCTGCGGCCTAGTAGCGCTCCGGCTCCGGCGCGAGCGTGAACCGGCGGCCGGTGAGCTCGGTGGGGGTGATCTCGACCCAGATGTACTTGAGCGTGGGGATCAGCGGGTGCAACGGCAAGGCATTGGCCGCGTCGATCTCGGCCTGCGTGTCCAGCATCCGGGCGATTCCCTTGACGACGACACTCCAGGCGTCGGCCCGGCCGATGTCGTCGGTCTCGAGGGCGACCTTGTTGTTCACCGTCAGGGCGAGCAACTTGGTACCCTCCGCCGTTCGGAACAACAATTTCCGGTCAGCGGCGACGAAGTTGAGCGGGAAGATCTCGATATCGTCGGCGACACTGGCCGCCAGGCGACCGAAGCTCGAGGAGAGCAGCAACTCCCAGCATTCGTCCGCGCTCAGAATACGGACCGGATCAGGGTCGTTGATGTCCATGTCCCCATGCTCCCACTTTGCCGCCTTTTCGGCGACTACCGGCGCGGAAGCCGCGGGTGTGTTGCGGGCGGGTTACCGGATGGTGGTGGCGGACTTGCCCCACAGCCGCGTGGTGGCGAGCTCGGCGCCCGCGACCAGGGAATCCAGCTTGGCCCAGGCGATCTGCGGGTGGATCCGGCCGCCGAGGCCGCAGTCGGTGGAGGCAATCACGTTGTCGCGTCCGACCACGTTCGCGAAGCGTTCGATCCGGTCGGCCACCAGTTCGGGGTGCTCGACGACATTGGTGGCATGACCGATGACGCCGGGGACGATGGTCTTGCCCTCCGGCAGTGTGACGTCTTCCCAGATCCGCCATTCGTGTTCGTGGCGGGCGTTGGCGCCCTCGAACGAGTATGAGCCCGCGTTGATCTCGAGCATGGTGTCGACGAGGTAGCGGAATTCGAGGTCGGTGGTGTGCGGTCCGTGCCAGCTGCCCCAACAGAGGTGGAAACGGATCTGGTCCGCCGGCAGGCCGCGAAGGGCGTGGTTGAGCGCGTCGACGCGGATACGGGTGAAGGCCAGGTAGTCCTCGACGGTGGGGGCCGGGTTGATCTGGTCCCAGTTCTCGGCGATCGACGGGTCGTCGATCTGCAGGATCAGGCCCGCATCGATCACGGCGAGGTATTCCTCGCGCATCGCGTCGGCCGTCGCCCAGATGAACTCCTCCTCGGTGGCGTAGTACTCGTTGCCGATCCGTGAGGCGCTGCCGGGGGAGAGTGAGGTGATGAAGCCCTGTTCGACGCCGGCCGCGGTCAGGCCCGACTTCAGGTTGGCGATGTCGGAGGCTATCGCGGCATGGCCGGTATAGGTCACCGGCCCGGTGGCGGAGGGGAAGGCCGGGGCCCGGTCGCCGACGGAAATGCCGCTCTTGGGGTCCCCGTAGGCGTCGGCGAACAGGGTCCAGTCGCGCCGGTCGGGGAAGGTGGTCAGCTTCACATTGCCGGGGCTGGAGTGCACCGGGGCGCCGGAGAACGGTCCGCCCGGCACGAGTTCGAGCCCGCTGAGGCGCTGGAAGGAATACGACCACCAGGCGCCGTAGTCCACGGCGCTCGACATCGCCTTGCCGAACTCGCCGTCGCCGGGGAGGGTGAGGCCGGCATCGACCTGGCGCTGCACCAGGTCCACGACCGCACCCTCGAGCAGCGGCTCGAATCCGTCCGGGTTGTCGAGGGTGAGGCCGTCCACGGCCGCGACCAGGCGGGCATCGTTGGCGGCGAGCAGCGCCTCGGTCCGGGGCAGGCTGCCGGCGTGACTGGTGGGGATGTGGTTCGCGGAGGTCATCCCGTCAGTATCCCAAGCGGCCCCGGCCGGGCACCGGTTTGTTACGGCCGGTCGTAACGAGGTGCCGTCAGCGTTCGCTCGCGGCGCGCACCCGGTCGATCAGGTCCCGCCACGCGCCGTGCACCTGCGGTTCCGCCAGGACCACCTCATGCGGGGCGCACCGGATCCGGTACACGAACCGGTCGGGGGCCGGCGTGGTGTCTTCGGCCTCATCCCAGGGCAGCTCCTGGAGGAACTGCACCCAGGCCGCCGCATCCGGCTGTTCGTCGACCTGCACGTCCCAGGTCACGCGGAGTCCGGCCAGCCCTCCGCTGCGTGACACGATGACCTTCATGGCCCCATGCTACGTCCGGCGGCGTCACGATCGGGGATGCCGCGACGATCGGCAGTGCCTTCCCAGTCAGCGGCCCGCTGTCCGCCTGCGGGATTCGAGACCGGTCAGGACGCAGCCCGCAGCGGATCCAGGGCGATCCCGACGCCGTCCCAGCCTGTGCGCACCGCCTCGTGCTCGAGTGAGCCCCGGCCGTAGCGGGTGACGGCGGCCGTCTCGGTGGCCCGGGCGAAAACTGCGAAGGTGGCGGTGGCGGTGAGGTCCGGCCCGGTGAGGGTGTCGTACCAGATCTGTCCCGGCGCGTCCCAGGCGTTGCCGCCGAGCGCATCGGCGACCAGGTAGAACGCCCGGTTGGGGATGCCGGAGTTCAGGTGCACTCCGCCGTAGTCGTCTTCGGTGTCCACGTAGCCGTCCATCGAATCCGGCTGCGGGTCAGTGCCCAGCACGTCGTCGTTGTATGCCGTGCCGGGTGCCTTCATTGAGCGCAGCGCCTGGCCCTGCACCTCATCGGTGAAGAGCCCGGCGCCGATCAGCCAGCTGGCCGCCGCGGTGTCCTGGCCCAGGGCGTACTGCTCGACGAGGGCGCCGAACACGTCCGAGACGGATTCGTTCAGGGCGCCGGACTGGCCCTGGTAGACCAGGTTGGCGCTGTACTGGGTGACCCCGTGGGTGAGTTCGTGGGCGATGACGCTTAGTGAGATCGTGAACCTGTTGAACACTTCGCCGTCGCCGTCGCCGAACACCATGCGCTCGCCGTCCCAGAACGCGTTGTCGTAGGACTGGCCGTAGTGCACGGTGGCGTCCAGCGGCAGACCGCGGCCGTCGATGGAGTCGCGCTGGTACCGGCTCCAGAACAGTTGGTGCGTGTCGCCGAGGCCCGTGTAGGCCTCGTTGACGGCCACGTCGGCCGCGGGTGGCTGGCCCTCGGTGCGGACGACCCGGCCGGGAAGGGTCTGCAGGTGCTGGGCATCACTGATGGTGCGCCGCGTGACGCCGGGCACTGCCGCGGGCGGGACCGGAAGCGCCGTGGCGTGCGGTGCGGCCGATCGCAGGCTGCGGATCGGGTCGTCGACGCGCAGGGAACGCCGGGCGGCCTCCGCGGCGCCCGAGAAGCGCGGATCGTCGACGGTGGCCAGGCGCGCCAGGAGGTACGGCGGCACGATGCCGCACCGTACGGCGGGGGCGTGACCGGAGGCGGGGGCGTGACCGGAGGCGTGGGTGTGGGCGGGCGTCCGGGGGTCCCGGCGGCCGGGGAACGGGACGGGGCTGTGAGTGCTGTCTGTGCCTGTCATGCGGAGAGTCTGCCAGCACGCTCCGACATTCGCATCCGTTTCCTCTGGCGCGTCCGTCACACCGCCGACCAGCCGCCGTCGGAAGCCAGGACGATCCCGGTGACGTTGGCGGAGTCGGCGCTGGCGAGCCAGGTGATGGCCGCGGCGAGCTGGTCGGCGCTCGCCACCGGCGGCAACACGTGCTGGAACACCGGGCCCAGCACCGAGCCGGCCAGGGCCGACAGCATCGGCGCTTCGATGTTGGTCTGCACGCCTCCGGGCGCGACGGCGTTGCAACGGATGTGTTGCGCCGAGTACATCACCGAGGTATTGCGGGTGAGTCCGATCACAGCGTGCTTGGAGGCGGTGTAGGCGACGCCGGCGGCGCCGCCGCGGAGGCCGGCCTCGGAGGTGACGTTGACGATGGAGCCGCCGCCGCCGGCGGCCATGACGGGCAGGGCGGCCCGGATGAGGCGCATCATCCCGGTCACATTGATGCCGAAGACGCGCTCCCAGGTGGCGTCGTCGACCTCGCCGGCGGGCAGGAAACCGTCCATGATGCCGGCCACGTTCGCCACGACGTCGATGCGGCCCTTCGCCGCGGCGACGAGCCTGGTGGTGGTGTCCTCTCGGCTGATGTCGCCGTCGACGGTGACGATGTCGAGGTCGCCGTACTGGTCGACGAGCTCCTGCAGCCGGGCGGGCACGACATCGCCGGCGATCACCCGGGCGCCCTCTTGGGCAAGGGCACGGCCGTCGCCTTGCCGATTCCGGAGCCCGCTCCGGTGACGATCGCGGTCTGGCCGGCGAACCGGTCCGGGGTCAACGGTGATGCCATCGGGTGCTCCTTTGCGGTCCTCAGGATCATGGGGTCTATGGGCGGGGAGACGCAGACGAGCCGGCTGAGACGAACGCACCATTCATAGCACCGTCCGGCCGTGGTGGCGCGGGTCGGTCGAATGCGGGTCGGGGCCGGTTCGTAGACTGCGGGGTATGCGCTACGGAATCGTGATCCTGCCCCAGTTCGAGTGGCCGGCGGCGCGCCGCAGGTGGCAGCGCGCCGAGGAGTATGGATTCGACCATGCCTGGACCTATGACCATCTCTCCTGGCGCAGCCTGGCCGACCAGCCCTGGCACGCCACGATCCCCACCCTGGCCGCCGCCGCGGCGGTCACCGATCGGATCCGGCTCGGCACCTTCGTCGCCTCGCCGAACTTCCGGCATCCGGTGCCGTTCGCCAAGGAACTGGCCACCGTCGACGACATCTCCGGCGGGCGTTTCACGCTCGGGGTGGGCTCCGGTGGTACCGGCTTCGATGCGTTCGTGCTCGGCCAGACCGAGTTCACACCACGACAGCGGCACGACAGGTTCGCCGAGTTCGTGAGCGATCTGGACCTGCTCCTGCGTCACGAGGAACCCGGCGCGGGAGGCTTTAGCTTCACCGGCGACTGGTTCACCGCGGTGGATGCGCGCATGGTGGGCCGGCCGGCGCAGCGCCCCCGGCTGCCGTTCGTGATCGCCGCGAACGGGCCGAAAGGCCTGAAACTGGTGGCCGAACACGCCGCCGGCTGGGTGACCACCGGCGCCGACGGGGCCGTGGGGGAGGAATGGTGGAGCAAGGTGACCGCCCTGGTGCACCGGCTGGAGGACACTCTCGCGGAGTCCGGCCGGGACCCGGGCACGCTCGACCGGCACCTGTCGCTGGACAGCGGCGGAGCGTACTCGCTGCAGAGCCTCGGCGCGTTCGATGACGCCGTCGGCCGGGCCGCCGACCTCGGCTTCACCGACGTGATCAGCCACTGGCCCCGCGCCGACGGCATCTACGCCGGCAGGGAATCGGTCCTCGACGAGGTAGCCGCCCGCCTGGGCTGAGCCGCCTGGTGCGAGCGCCCGCCCTCAGCCCTGCTCGAGTTGCCAGTTGGGGCCAGTTCCGGGCGTTTCGAGGGGCCGCAAGTGTCATCTCGCGAGATCGCGTGGGCGCGCGGGCGCGGGCGCAGGCGCGGGCGCGAGGGCAGCAGCTAGACGTCGATGCGGTAGCCGCGCTTGATGACGGTGGCGATCAGCGCCGGCACCGGCAGGGCCTGGCGCAGCCGGCTGATGGCCACGTCGACGGCGTGGTCGTCCTGGATCTCGGGCAGCGCCGCGGTGAGGTCGGCGCGGGAGAGCACCGACCCGCGGGCGGCGAGCAGGGCCCGCAGCAGCGTCAGCGACGTCGGCGGCATCCACACCCTGCTCGTGCACGGCGCGAACGTCGTGGTGTCGGCGCCGGATGCCGACCGGGTGCGTGGGGGCCTGCTGAGCCTGGACTTCCTCGTGGTCTGCGACTTCTTCTTCTCCGAGACCGCCGCCCTGGCCGACGTGGTGCTGCCGGTCACCCAGTGGGCCGAAGAGGAGGGCACGATGACCTCGCTCGAGGGGCGGGTCCTCCGTCGCCGCCGCGCCATCGACCCACCGGACGGGGTCCGGAGCGAACTGTGGATCTTCCAGGAACTGGCCCGGCGCCTCGACGCCCCCGGGGTCTACAGCGCCGAACCCGGCCTGGTCTTCGATGAGCTCTGCCGGGCCTCCGCGGGCGGCATCGCCGACTACTCCGGTCTCGACTACGCGCTGCTGGACGCGGGGGAGCCGGGCTATTGGCCGTACCCGGCCGGATCCGGCGGCACCCCGCGACTGTTCCTGGACCGCTTCGCGCACGAGGACGGCCGGGCGCGCATCGTCGCCGTCACGGCCCGCGCCGTGGCCGCACCGGCCCAGACGCAGGGAGCCCTCACCCTCATCACCGGCCGGCTGCTCGAGCACTACCAGTCCGGCGCGCAGACCCGGCGGGTACCCGAGCTGGCCGGCGCACAGCCGGAGGCGCGCATGCAGGTGCCCCCGGCGACCGCGGCGGGCCTGGGCCTGACCGATGGCGGCTGGGCCGAACTGGCCAACGAACGCGGGATCGTGCGCTGCCGTGCCCAGCTCAGCGCCGACATCCGGCCCGACACCGTGTTCCTACCCTTCCACTTCCCGGCCGACCAGCGGGCCAATCTGCTCACCGCCGGGTCCACCGACCCGGTCTCCGGCATGCCGGAGTTCAAGCGCACCGCCGTGCGGGTGCGGGCGATCGATGCGCCCGACCGGCCGGCTCCCGACCACGAGAGGGTGATGGCGGATGCCTGACCACACTTCTGCCCGGATCCCCGGCGCCGCCGGACGGGCCGCCCCGGAGCGCATCGTCGTCGTCGGCTACGGCCCGGTCGGCTCTCGATTCGTCGACGAGCTGCTCCCGCTCGTGGAAGCCGGTCTGGCCGACCTCACCGTCGTCGGTGCCGAGCAGGAACACGCCTACAACCGGGTGCTGCTGGCCGACTACGCCGTGGGCCGCACCGACCGCGACACCCTCGACCTCACCGACGGCAGCCGGGCCCCCGCGGCGGGTGCGCGCGTCCTCACCGGCACCAACGTCACGTCTGTGAACCGCACCATCCGCACGGTCAGCCTCAGCGACGGCAGTTCGCTGCCTTACGACAGGCTCGTGCCGGCCACCGGTGCCCGCGCCAATGTGCCCACCCTCGACGGCGTCAAGCGGGTGCGCCGCGGCCTGATGAAGCCCGGCGCGGATGCCGCCGCCCTCGACTCCGCCGAGGCGCCCTTGCCCCGCGGCGTCAGCGCCCTGCGGGACCTGGCCGATGCCGCCATCGTGCTGGCCGCCGTGCAGGCCGGGCAGCGCATCGTTGTGCTCGGCGCCGGGATGCTCGGCATGGAGATCGCGCTAGCGGCATCGGCCGCCGGCGCGCAGATCTGCGTGGTCTACCACGGTGAGATCCCGATGAACCGCAACCTCGACCGCGGCGCCGGCTCGGTGCTCACCCGCAGCGCCCGTCGGGCCGGGGTCAGCATGGTCAACCACGCCCGCGCGGAGAGCGTGCTCTTCTCCCACGACGACGACGGTGTGGAGCGCTTCGAGGCACTGATCTGCGCCGACGGCAAGCAGATCAGCGGTGACCTGCTGCTGCTCTCCTGCGGCGTGGGCGCCCGCACCGAACTCGCGCACCTGGCCGGCCTGCCGGTGTCCACGGGTATCCTGGTCGACGAGTCGCTGCGAAGCTGGGCGGATTCGGCCATCTCCGCCATCGGGGATTGCGCGCACGTGGCCGCCCGCCCCGCCGACGCCGACCTCGGCGCCGCCTGGAACGGTGCCCGGATGGCGCCGGCCGGTGGGCCGAGCGGCCTGATCGGGCCGGGCTGGCGTCAGGCCGACAGGCTCGCGGCGCGCTTCACCGCGGAGATCACGGCGGGGAGCAGGGTCGGGCGTGGATCCGGGCTGACGGCCGCGATCGCACCGCAGGGGACCGTTCTGCCGACGACTGCTAGGCCGTCGACTGCTAGGCCGTCGACTGCTGTGCCGTCGACTGCTGTGCCGGCGACCGCCGGGCCCGTAACTTCCGTGCCGTCAGCGGCTGCCCCGGAGCCGGCGCCGGTCCTCGCGGCCGGGCCCGCCGCATCCGTCGTGATGCTCAAGGCCGAGGGCATCGATGTTGTTGCCGCGGGGGACACCTCCGCCGACCCGTTCGACGCGGCCCTGGCCGAAACCGACGCGCACGCGCACGGCTGTGGCGCGGGCGATCCCGCCCCGCTCAGCGTGTCCCAGTGGGCCGACCCGGAGCACGGCCGGTACGTGAAGATGATCACCCGTGCGGGCATCCTCACCGCCTTCGTCTGTGTGGGCATGCCGCGCACCGGCGCCGAACTGACCCTGCTGTACGAGCGCGGCAGCGAACTGCCGGCGGACCGGTCGGTGCTGCTGCGCTTCGACGGGCCGGACTACGACCCGGCGACCGCGGGCGACGCGTTCGCACCGGATGCCACG
Organism: Cryobacterium sp.; assembly: GCF_025463825.1. GTDB lineage: Bacteria > Actinomycetota > Actinomycetes > Actinomycetales > Microbacteriaceae > Cryobacterium. Next base: position 33,150 of record NZ_JAODBG010000105.1, on the reverse strand, counting down.
GTGTGCTGGTGCAACGGCGTCACCGTCGAGGCGATCACCACCTCCGCCCAGGCCGGCAACGACACGGTCGCCTGCATCGGATCGGCCACCCGCGCCGGGACCGGCTGTGGCGGCTGTAAGGGCCGGATCGGGGAGGTACTCGAGCGCTTCGCCGCCCAGGGCGTCGCCTGATCGCGTCGAACGGCGCCGCGAGTTGCCGCACCCGAAGGGGCCATTCGGCGCAGCTCGGTGGGCGGGATGCACTTGCCTTCCGGCTGGGATGCTGATAGCCCTGAAGGGGTAACTCCAGGAAGGTTCCGGGCGTCGGCGAGTGCCGTTCTCCGGCCGTCGAAGGGATGCCCGCCATGTCGCCCAAGAGAATCGCCAGCCACCCCACGGCGAACGAACCGAGCCCGGTACACCTCGACGATGCCGAGGTGGCCGGTGAGGGCGTCCTGGAGATCGGCTCACCGAGATCCTGGGCGGCCGGCGTCCCCGGGGTGCTGCACTCCACCATCCCGGCGCTGGAGGGGATGGGTGTCAATCGCAGCCGCAAGACCCTGCTGGCGATGAACCAGAAGGACGGCTTCGACTGCATGAGTTGCGCCTGGCCGGATCCCACCCACCGCAAGACCTTCGAGTTCTGCGAGAACGGTGCCAAGGCCGTCACCTGGGAGGCCACCCCGATCACGATCGGCAGCGAATTCTGGGCCGAGCATCCGGTCAGCGACCTGCTCGGCCGCACGGAGTACTGGCTGGGCATGCAGGGCCGGCTCACCGAACCCGTCTACAAGGCCACCGGCGACGACCACTACCGCCCGATCAGCTGGGCGGACGCGTTCCGGGTGATCGGCGACAAGCTCAACGCCCTGGAGTCGCCCCACCAGGCCGCGTTCTACACCAGCGGTCGCACCTCGAACGAGGCCGCGTTCGCGTACCAGCTTTTCGTGCGCGCCTACGGCACCAACAACCTGCCGGACTGCTCCAACATGTGCCACGAGTCCTCCGGCTGGGCGATGGGCCAGACCATCGGCATCGGCAAGGCCACCATCACGTACGACGACTTCGGCAAGGCCGACCTCATCATCGTGATGGGCCAGAACCCGGGCACGAACCACCCCCGGATGCTGACCGCCCTTGAGGAGGCGAAGGAGAACGGGGCGCAGATCGTGGCGGTCAACCCCATGCCGGAAGCCGGCCTCAAGCGGTACAAGAACCCGCAACGGGTGAAGGGCATCATCGGGCGCGGCACGGACATGGCGGACCAGTTCGTGCAGATCCGGCTCGGCGGTGACATGGCCCTGCTACAGGCGGTGTCCAAGCGGGTGCTCGCGGCCGAGGCCGCGAATCCCGGCACGGTGCTCGACCACGACTTCCTGGCTCAGCACTGCCAGGGCCTGACGGAGCTGACCGAGCACCTGGCCAAGGTCGACGAGGCGGCCGTGCTCGAGGCGACGGGCCTGCGCACCGCGGAGATCGATGAGCTCGCCGAACGGTACCTCCGTGCCGACAAGGTGATCATCACTTGGGCGATGGGGCTCACGCAGCAGAAGAAGGGCGTGGCCACAATCAAGGAGATCATCAACCTGCTCCTGCTGCGCGGCAACATCGGCAAGCCAGGGGCCGGGGCGTCGCCGATCCGCGGCCACAGCAACGTACAGGGCGACCGCACGATGGGTATCTGGGAGCAGATGCCGCCGGCCTTCCTGGACTCCATCCAGGCGGAGTTCGGCTTCGACCCGCCCCGCGAGCACGGCACCGACTCGGTGCAGACCATCGAAGGGTTGCGGGATGGCCGGATCAAGTTCTTCATGGCCGTCGGCGGGAACCTGGTGTCGGCGATCAGCGACACCCACGCGGCCGAGGCGGCGATGCACGGAGCGGAGATGATCGTGCAGGTCTCCACCAAGCTGAACCGATCGCACACTGTCGTCGGTGACGAAGCGCTGATCCTGCCCACCATGGGCCGCACCGAGATCGACCGGCAGGCCACCGGCGTGCAGTTCGTGTCGGTGGAGGACACCGTCTGCGCGGTGCATCCGTCATGGGGCCAGGTGCCGCCGGTGTCGCCGACGCTGCTCTCGGAGGTCGCCATCGTGAGCCGGCTGGCCCGGGAGGTGCTCGGCACCTCCGTCGACGTGGATTGGGCCGGCTTCGAGCGCAACTACGACCTGATTCGCGAGCACATCTCGCACGTGGTCGCTGGCTGCTCCGAATACAACACCAAGATCCGCCAGGACGGCGGCTTCCTGCTGCCGAACGGGCCGCGGGATTCCCGCACCTTCCCCACGCCCACCGGAAAGGCCATGCTCACGGTGAACGACCTCGAGTACCTCGACCGGCCGGAGGGCACCCTGATCCTGCAGAGCCTGCGCTCGCACGACCAGTTCAACACCACCATTTACGGGCATGACGACAGGTACCGCGGTATCAAGAAGGGCCGCCACGTGGTGTTCGTGAACCCCAACGACCTCGTGGCGCTTGGCCTGGCCGACGAGCAGTCGGTGGATGTTCACGGCGTCTATCCGGACGGCGTCGAGCGGGTGCTGCGCGGGTTCCGGGCGGTGGCGTATCCGACGGCCAGGGGCTGCGCAGCGGCCTACTATCCGGAGGCGAACGTGCTCGTGCCGCTCGGCCATCTCGCCGAGGGCAGCAACACGCCCGTATCGAAGGCCGTCATCGTGCGGCTGGAGCCTGCCCGCACTGCCGAGGTCGCGACCCCGGCATGAACACCGTCAGGGCAGGAGCGCCGCAGCCATCGACCTGCCGACGTAACGCCCGAAGCGTTCGGCATCCCAGCCGCGCCGCTGCACGAGCAGGTCGTAGAGCTCCGGTGAGCTGTGCAGCCACATCACATCCACCGCTTCCTCGAAGCTGACGTCCTCTCGCAGGTATCCCCGCTCTACCAGGAACCGCGCGTTATGGCGCATCCGCTGCAGGCGATCATCGTGGCTCTGCTCGAGTAACGCTGCCATGTTCCGGTCCGTCGCCGCTGCGGAACGCACGAGAAGCAGGAGAGGGTTGACCTGCCCTGCCACCTCTGCCGTCAACTCCCCCCATTTGCGCATCAGGACATGCGGGTCCGACTCCTGTTCTCGCATGGCATCCGAGCGATCGTGGGCGGCGGTCGGGCCCCGCCCTGCCAGTCCCCGCTCGTAGAGCGCCCGTACGATTCCGGGCTTACCGCCGAACACCTTGTAAATGGTTTCGGCGGATACGCCGGCCTCGTCCGCCAACGCGGCGATCGTCGTTCCTGCGTATCCCGCCTCGATGAATCGGTACCCGGCGGCGTCGAGGATTGCATCGTAGTTCCGGCGAGCGGCGGCTTGCCGGCTCGCCGAATTGTAGCTTCGGGGGCTCTTGACTGTGTCCATATATGGTTCCATAATCCGGTAATAAGTAAAGTTCACTGTACTCAAAGGTGGTGCATCGTGCAAAGGATGCCACATTCAGAACCTGGCGTGGCCGAACTCGTGGCCCGGGTCGTCGCGGCCACGAACGCCCATGACGTGGACGGGATCGTCAGCTGTTTCGCTCCGGACTATGTGAACGAGACCCCGGTTCATCCATTGCGAGGTTTTCGCGGGCGGGAGCAGGTTCGCCTGAACTGGGAGCGCATCCTCCCAGCGGTCCCCGACCTGCGCGTGGAGGTGACCGCATCCGTGGTGGACGGCAACACCGCGTGGACCGAATGGGAGCACCGCGGCACCCGGTTGGACGGCACCCCGCACCTCATGCGAGGCGTGATGATCTTCGCCGCGGCGGGTGGATTCTTCACTCGAATGCGGTTCTACCTGGAGACCGTTGAGCAGTCGACAGGCGATGTCAATGCCGCCGTCTATCGAATAGTGCACGCCGGGTCCGGCAGCCACTGGAAGGGAGAATCATGATCCTCGTCGCCGGAGCAACCGGCCGATTGGGTGGACTGATCACGAGATCATTACTCGCTCGCGGAGAGGAAGTGCGTGCGCTGGTGCGCAACCTGGCAGAAAGCCCTGGACTGACCGCCGCAGGCGCAAGCCTCACGGTTGGCGATCTGAAAGATCCGCCATCGCTCGCCGAGGCCTGTGCAGACGCGGAAGCCGTCATCACGACGGCGAACTCCATGGCCAGGGGTGGCTCGGACACCGTCGAATCCGTCGACCGGACCGGCAACCTGAACCTCATCGATGCCGCGGCTGCCCACGGCGTCAAGCGATTCATCTTCATCTCAGCACTCGGCGCGGCCTTGGAGAGCCCCTCGCCGTTCCTGCGCGCCAAAGCCACAGCGGAACAGCGGCTGCATGAGAGCGGAATGCGGGTCACGATACTGCAACCAAACCTCTATTTCGAGTTGCTTCCGGTGGCGGCGGTTGGCCTCCCGGCCCTCGCCGGCCGGCCTGTGACTCTCGTGGGAGAAGGTCGTCGTCTTCATTCCTCGGTGTCGATGGCGGACGTGGCCGGGTATGCGCTTGCCGCGCTCGACCATGACGATGCGGCTGGGCAGACACTCGTCATCGGAGGTCCGAAGCCGGTGTCGTGGCGCGATGTCATCGCCGCCTTCGAAGACGAACTGGGTCGGGAGATCCCCGTGTCCTTCGTACCGATGGGGGCCGTGGTTCCAGGTCTGCCGCCCATGCTGGTCGACCTCCTCACGGCACTCGAAACCTACGACACGCCGCTGGATATGAGTCAGTTGTCTGACCGGTTCGGCATTCAGCCGACGGCGCTGCAGACCTTCGTGCACGGCTTCGTCGCGAGCTACCGGCAGGAAGGGCAGCCGGCGGCGCGGTAGAGCAAGATCCGCCACGAAAGTCGGACGCGAAACGCGTGCCGGGAATGTCGGGGTTCGCCCGGTGAAACAGGGGTCCGCACCGTGCACATCGCGGTCACTGCGCGGTGTGCGTCCACCCGTCCTCGATGCCGCCGTCGCCGGACTTTTCGGTCGCCTGCCTGGCCACGCCTACCGCCCGTGCCACCGCATCTGTCGATTCCTGCTTACCGGAAGTCGACGTCATCCCCGCCGCGTAGCCGACCAGGAACGTGCTGATCGGGCCGCCGCCTGGGCCAACCGCTTTCGTCGTCTCGTCGGCCAGACTCAGGAGCAGGACGTGGTCGACCTCCAGGTCCAGAATCTGCAGGGCCTGGGCCAACCGCCGGCTGAGGTCATCCAGGGCGTGTGGGTCGGCGGCGGGGTTGTTCATGGGATCTCCTCTGGGCGTAGAACGGCGAAACGATTCGTGCTTCAGGAGTAGCACCGACGGTGACGGACGGCAATCACCCGGCGCCGCACGAGCGTGCCTTCCGGCCGATTCCACTCCGGCCACTCCTCCACAAGCGGCCGGTCAGGTGGCCTTTCCACTGCCGCTTTCGGGCGGGTGGCAGTGTCGGTGAGTGGTGCGATCATGGGGGTATGAGCAGACCCGCAGAGCAGTTCTCAGGTGATCCGGACGACCGGCCCGGTGACCACCCCCGCGAGCAGAGCGGCGCCGACCCCGGTACCAACGCGACACCCTCGACGGGCGGTCCGGAAGGTGCCCGCGACCAGGTTGACCGGCGGCGGCGCACGCTACAGGAGCAAGCTCAGGCCACTCTCGCGAAGGCGGCGAAAGCGCATCAGGGGATCGCCCGGGCCAGTGCGAAACGGGCCCGGGCGTTGGATGAGCTGCGCGAATGGAGCTCCGACCCCGTCAACGCGAAGCTGCTCAACCCCGAGTATCCCGGCATGGCTGCCGGCCAGGTCCTCACGGATGCGCAGGCCAGCCCGCGGAAGATCACCGCCTGGGAAGACCAAGAAGTCGCCCGCCGCACCGTGACCAGCGAGGTCGCCTGCACCCTGCACCTCGCGGAGCGCACCGCGGAGAGCCTGATCGGGCGAGGCGTCGATGTTCGCCGGTCCGATGAAGGCCACCCGGGTCGTGTGGTGGGAGGGCCGGCCCGACGGGATGGGCACCCTGACCTGGTACGGCACCGCGCAGCAGACGATGGCCGCCCATGACCGGTTGACCAGCGTCACGACGGCCACCCAGGCCGGTGAACGGCAGAACGAGGGCATCCCCGAGGACCAGCGCCGCACGATCGCCCAGATCTGCGCCGACGCGATCGGCGATCTGCTGCTGGACGGCGTCACCCCCTCCGGCACCGGCGGCGGCATCCGGGGGTCGGTCATGGTGACCGTCCCGGTGCTCACCGCAATGGGCACCAGTGACGCCCCCGGCTTCCTGGAGGGCTACGGGCCGATCCCCGCCGCGGCGGCCCGGGCGATCGCCGCCGGAGCGCCGAGCTTCACCCGGCTGCTCACCCACCCGGAGACCGGAACGGTGCTCTCGGTCGGCAACGAGCCGTACGCGGTCCCGGCGGACCTGCGCCGGTGGTTGCGGTTGCGGGACGGCACCTGCCGGTTCCGCGGCTGCACCCGGCCGGCAGCCCGCAGCGACCTCGACGACACCACCTCGTGGGAACACGGCGGACCCACCGACCACGACAACCTCGCCCACCTCTGCCGCTCGCACCACCGGTTGAAACACCACACCCTGTGGGCCGTGGAGCAAGAACCCGGCGGCGTGCTGGTCTGGACCTCCCCGGCCGGGCTGACCCACCGCACCCACCCGGAGACCTACCTCGGCCCGCCCGCCACCCAGGCACCCCAACCACCGGAAGCCCCGGACGCCCTCCGGCCGAGCGACTCGCCCGAAGACCCACCATTCTGAAAGCGCGCGTCTGAACCCACCGTTCCGAACCCGTCGTTCGGTCGTCTACAAGCGGCGCCGCACCCTCGTGTTCGTGCGTGGCGGGGCATGATGGCAGGGTGCGCAGCATCGAGTTGACCTTCGACCCGGCCTTCGAGGCCGCGTTCCGAGCCGAGTGGGCGATGTTGCAGGCCGCAGGGCTGCCGAATCTGGGCCGGCATCCGGACGCCAGCAATCGGCCGCACCTCACTCTCGCCGCCGGCCCGGCCATCGAGCCCACCGCTGCCCTGACGGCCGTGTTCAGCCCCGACCAGCAACGTGCGCGCGCGCCACTGCCCGTGGCGATCCGCGTCTCCGGCGTTCTGCTCTTCCAGGCGGGTTCCGGTCGCTTCGTGCTCGCCCGCCCAGTGGTGATGTCGGCGGAGTTGCTGGCGCTGCACCGGGCCGTTCTCGACCGCGCACCCGGCGCGGTGGAACTCACCCAGCCCGACCGATGGACACCGCACGTGACCCTGGCCCGACGCATCAGCGCCGGTCAGGTCGCCGAGGCCCTCGACGTCCTGGGAGAACCACCGGCACCGGGGCGGTGCGTCGCCGCGCGGTTCTGGAACGGGGAGACGAAGTCCCTCACCCCGTTGACCCCGACGGAAGCCTGAACGAGCGGAGTCGACCCGGTCTACCAGGGCAGCGGAAGCGTGGCGACCGACTCCGGAGCACAGGCGCCGCCGGACGGGACGATGGCCACACCGTCGGCCTCGGCCAGTCCTCGCAGCATGCCGGACCCCTGCCGGGCGGTCGGGACAGCCCCGTCGGCCGTGTGCCGATAGGCCACCAGACGGGTCGACCCGCTGAGGTTGGCGACGTCCTGCGCCAGCTCGATCCGGCCGAGGGGGGCCAACGGCCGGCCAAGCATCCCCTCGATCAGCGGCACCCCGAGGCTGGCCAGCACGAGCATCGCCGCGAGCGGGTTGCCGGGCAGGCAGAGCATCAGCCGGCCATCGGCCAGCCGGGCGACCATCACCGGGTGCCCGGGTCGCATCCGAACGCCGTCGATGAGAACGGTGGCCCCGAGCACGGTGAGAGCCGCGCGCACGTGGTCGGCCGGGCCGCGGGCACTTCCGCCGGTGCTGATCACCAGGGCCGCGGTGCTCGAGCGCACCGCCTCGACGGTCTGGTCGAGATCGTCCGGTAGCCGTCGCATGCCGGTCAGCCGCACCCCGAGGTTGCCGAGCAGTGCCGGAAACTCGGGGGAGTAGGCATCCCGGACCTGGCCGGGGCCGGGGACGCCGGACTCGATCACCTCGGTGCCCAACAGCAGCAACTCCACGGTGGGCAGCGCCGACACGGTGAGGGTGTCGTGGCCGGTCACCGCGGCCAGGGCCACCCGCGGCGTGGTGAGCAGGCAGCCGGCGTCGAGCATGCGTTCGTCGAGCCCGCACTCCTCGCCGCGGGCCCGCACGTGCTCGCCGGGCGCGGGCTCGTCGTCGCCGGCGTCCGCCGACCGGACGAGCGTGGCCGCGATGCCTGCCGTGGGCGCGCGCCGCACCGCGCCATGTTCCGAGCGCAGGATGCCGTGGGTTCCGGCGGGCACGCACCCACCGGTCGCGATGGCCCGGGCGGATCCCGGTGCGAGGTGCTCGGTGGACGGCGGGTCGCCGGCCAGGATCGGTTCGCCGAGCAGCCAGGGTTCGTCGCCGTTGACGGCCCACCCGTCCATGGCCGACGACGCGAAGCCCGGCAGGGCGGTCAGCGAGTGCACCACGGTGGCGAGCGTGCGCCCGGCTGCTTCGAGCAGGGGGACGGTCTCCGTGCTACGGGGCATTTCCGTGCCGAGGCGGTGCACGGCGGCCCGGGCCTCCAGCCACTCCATCAGCGGGCCAACCGGTCGACACGACGGCCGGCGACAATGCCGGCCTCGCCGAAGCGGACGGGACGGCCGGAGTGGATCGCGGGCATTGCTGGCTCCTTGCGGATCATCGGCGACGGGTCGCCTAGGTCAAGGCTAGCCACTCACCGCTGCTCTCAGGGAGACTCCGCACGCGCGGGCGGAGGAGGCAGGACGATGCCGAGCCTGGCGGCGTCCGCCGGGGTGTCGACATCGTCGCCGAGGGCATCTGGCAGGCGCAGTTCCACCAGGTGGAGGCCGCCGATGAGGGTGGTCACCGACAGGTTCTCGGCGGTCCCGATCAAGCCCGCTGACGAGACCAGGGCTCTGCGCCGGTAGACAGCGAGTAGCGGCTGACGCCGGCCACCGGAATCGACGCTGATCAGGCCGTCAGCGAGCTGACCCGCGTCGGCTCCGACCTGCGGGAAGGCGAGGAGACTGTCGAGCCCGGCCAGGAGTGTCGAGACCGCCTCATCGGCCCGCACGAGGTCGCCGGCGAGCACCACGACCCAGTCGGCGCCGGTTGTGTTCTCGGCCGCTGCGGTGCCAGCGGCCGTGTCGGCGGCGTTGTCCGCCTGCGCCGATGCGGGCCCGGCGTCCTCCGACGCACCCGCCAGCGCGTGGAGCCCGGCCATGATGGCCGCGGCAGGGCCGCCCCAACGGGGTCGTTCCACCGTTCGCAGCACGGCTGCGGGCAGGACTGCGTCGGAGCCGACCACGCAGATCCGCCGTGCGCCGGCGGCAGCGCCCAGCACGCCCTCCAGCAGGCTGCGGCCGTGCCAGACCAGGGCGGTCTTGTCGATGCCGCCGAGCCGTTCGGCCCGGCCGCCCGCGACGATAAGCGCGTCCCAGTGCACGGCCGCGCCGGCGCCCGGGCGAGCCGGCTGAGTTTCTGGGGGCATGGCGGGGTCCAGAGGATCGGGTTGACGGGCGGTGTCGCCGGGGCTGCCGCGTGCGGCGACCAGATCAGGCTACCCGCGGGCGCCCGCACCCGCGTCCGGCGCCCGCATCCGGCGCGGCGTGCCGGTACGGCAAGCGGGACCGGGCGGCTGGTGCCGCCCGGTCCCGGATGTCGCCTGCCGGTGGTCTCAGGGCGAGTCGGCCCGGATGGAGCCGGCTCAGTCCTTGAGGTAGCCGTTCGGGTTGAGCACGTACTTGGTAGCCGCACCCGCATCGAATTCGGCGTACCCGCGCGGGGCATCCTCGAGGCTGATCGGCTGTGCGTGCACAGCCTTGGCGATCTGCACCCTGTCGTGCAGGATCGCCATCATCAACTGCCGGTTGTATTTCATCACCGGGCATTGGCCGGTGGTGAACGACAGTGACTTCGCCCAACCGGTGCCGAGGCTGAGCGACAGTGAACCGACCTTGGCCTCCTCGGTCCCCGCACCGGGGTCACCCGTGACGTAGAGACCGGGCACGCCGAGAGCGCCACCGGCTGCCGTGATCTTCATCAGCGAGTTCAGCACCGTCGCCGGTTGCTCCTTCTCGGCATCCTTGCCGTGCCCCCGTGCTTCGAAGCCGACGGCGTCCACCGCCGCGTCCACCTCGGGCACACCCAGGATCTGTTCAATCTGATCCTGAGGCTCACCCTTGGTGAGGTCGACGGTTTCGCAACCGAAGCTGCGCGCCTGCGCCAGGCGTTCGGGATTGAGATCTCCCACAATCACGACGGCGGCTCCCAACAGCTGGGCCGACACCGCAGCAGCGAGTCCCACGGGTCCGGCGCCGGCGATGTAGGCCGTTGAGCCCACAGCCACTCCGGCGGTGATGGCGCCGTGGAACCCGGTCGGAAAGATGTCAGACAGCATGGTGAGGTCGAGGATCTTCTCCAGGGCCTGCTCCCGGTCCGGGAACGTCAGCAGGTTCCAATCCGCGTAGGGCACCAACACGTACTGGGACTGCCCACCGACCCATCCGCCCATGTCGACATAGCCGTACGCGCTGCCCGGGCGGTCCGGGTTCACGTTCAGGCAGATGCCGGTCTTGCGCTCCTTGCAGTTGCGACAGCGACCGCAAGAAATGTTGAACGGGACGGATACGATGTCGCCGACCTTGATGAATTCGACGTCGCGGCCGACTTCGACCACCTCGCCGGTGATCTCGTGCCCGAGCACCAGGCCCGTCGGAGCCGTGGTGCGCCCCCGGACCATGTGCTGGTCGGAGCCGCAGATGTTCGTGGTGATGGTTCTCAGGATCACGCCGTGCTGAACCTGGCGGCCGATGTTGGCCGGGTTGACCCCGGGTCCGTCCCTCAGCTCGAAGGTGGGGTAATCAATGTCGATGACATCGACCTTGCCCGGTCCTTCGTAGGCGACTGCTCTGTTTCCTGCCATTTTGTATCCTCCTTGATACCTGGTGTGATGCCTGAACCGACCGGTCCGCGCTTGCGGGTGCACGGCATCCTCATGGTGTTTCTCGGTGGTTCGTCCGGAGCCTCGGATCCCGCTGGGACATCCTCCATGGCACTCCAGGACACTGGGAATTCCTCGGGTGTCGGGTACCCGAAACGTGTGTATCGTGTGATTGTCGAACCCCAAAAACGCCTCTGGCGGTGTCCCGGCGCGTTTTATCGAGCTATGTCGCGAAACGTTGTTTAGGGTGGTGACATGCGAATTTCCGATAACTCCGGCTCCCGCCAGGTCGTTGCCCAGACCACCGGTCCGACGACGTTACGAACCCTGCTGACCGACAAGCTGGGCTGGCTCGGCCTTCGCAGCGCCCAGATTCTGATGGCGCTCGCGCTGGTGGCCGTCATCGTCTTCGTCCTCGTGCAGGTGAAGCTCGTGGTCATCCCCGTGCTGATCGCGATCATCCTCGCCTCGGCGTTGAGCCCGGTGGTGGGATGGCTGCGCCGTCGCGGGCTGTCGGCCATCCTGGCGACCTGGGTCACCCTGCTCACCGCGATCGTGGTGTTCGGCGGGATCGTCACCCTCATCGTTTTCGCCGTCGAGAACCAGTGGAGCGATCTGTACACCAGCGCATCCGATGGCATCGACGAGCTGTCGACCTACCTAGCCGAGGGCCCGCTCGCCATCGACGCCAGCCAGATCGAGGACGCCAAGAACGCCGGTATCGACTTCCTCACCAGCAGCCAGTTCGGCTCCGGCGCCATCGCCGGGGTGTCCGCTGCCGGCCAGTTCATCACCGGGCTGGTGCTCGTGATCGTGATCCTGTTCTTCTTCCTCAAGGACGGCGACGTCATCTGGAACTTCTTCCTCAAGCCGTTCCGCGGCGAACGCCTGGCGCGCGGCCGCCGGATCGGCACCACCTCAGTGCGGGTGCTCGGCGGGTACGTGCGGGGCACCGCCATCGTGGCCTTCGTCGACGCGGCCGCGATCGGCATCGGGCTGGCCGTTCTCGGGGTACCCCTGGCGCTGCCCCTCGCCGTGATCGTCTTCATGACCGCATTCATCCCGCTGATCGGCGCCACGGTGGCCGGTATTCTGGCCGCGCTGGTGGCCCTGGTGGCGAACGGCTGGGTCGTCGCCCTGATCGTCGTGGGTATCGTCGTGGTGGTGAACCAGCTCGAGGGCAACTTCCTGCAGCCCGTCGTGATGGCCCAGTCGCTCAAGTTGCACCCGCTGGTCATCCTCGTCGCGCTCACCGCGGGCACCATCCTGGCCGGCATCATCGGTGCGGTGCTCGCCGTGCCGATCGCCGCCGTGGGCTGGGCGATCGCCAAGACCTGGAACGAACCCGCGCTTCCCCCGCGCCCTGCGCTCACCTAGCTGCGAGGATATCGCTCGCAGCACGTGAAAATGCTCGTTGCGTGGCTTAATGCGTGCAATATCGCACGCAGCGAGCACGAACGCACGCCGCGAGCGGGCGGCTCAGTTCTCGAGGCGCTTGGGCGAGCCGGCCTTGAGGGCGGTTTCCTCCACGTCGATGAAGGCCAGCGCCGACCGGATGGCCGGCTCCTGGTAGCGTCCCTCCACCCGGGCGGCCAGCACGGCCTCCCGCTCGGCTTCGATCATGGCCCGTCGTAGCCGGTTGTACGCGGCAGGCAGGGGCTCCGCGTCATTCGGTGCCGGGTTGTCGAGCGCATCGGCCAGGAACACGGCGTTGGTGCGCAACCGGCCGATCACCCGGGCTTCGTCGGCGTCGGTGACCTCGGCGTCCAGCCGGGCCAGGCCGGCGGTCTGCGCCTCCGCCAGCAGCATCTGCGCCTCGATCCGCTCCTGCGACTTGTTCGGTGGCGGCAACCGCAACCGGCGGATGATCCACGGCAAGGCGAGCCCCTGCAGGAGCGTGCCGACCACCACGACGAACGCCAGCAGCTGCAACAGCTCCCGCTGCGGAGTTTCGGGCGGCAGCAGGAACACCGCCGCCAGGGTGACCACGCCGCGCATTCCGGCGAACGACACGGCCACCCCGGTGCGCCAGCTCCAGCCCCGCTCCCGCAGGCGCCGCGGCCCGTACCGGTAGATCGAGGTGGTGATCGCCATCCACACGAACCGAGACAGGAGCACCGCGGCGAAAATCACCAGCGAGATCCGCACCGTCGCCCAGAACCCGGTGCCGGTCAGTATCGCGCCCTCGAGGATGGACTCCAGGTTCAACCCGATGAACAGGAACACGGCGTTCTCCAGCAGGAACTGGATGGTGCGCCAGTTGATCGATTCCGCGATCCGGGCCTCCGCCGACTGGATGACCGGGGCCCGGTAGCCCAGGAACAGCCCGGCGATCACCACCGCGAGCACCCCGGAGCCGTGCACGAGTTCCCCGACGATGAACGCCAGGTACGGCGTGACCAGCGACAGGCTGGTGTCCAGCACCGGAGCATGCAACTGCCGGCGGATGATCGCAAGCACATAGCCGACCGCGAGCCCCACGCCCACCCCGCCGACGACCGCGACCGCGAAGTCGCCGGTCACGGAGAGGGGGCTCACGGAGCTCAGGATGGCCGCGATCGACGCGTTGAGGGCCACCAGGGCGGTGGCGTCATTCAGCAGGCTCTCGCCCTCCAGCACGGTCACCACCCGCCGCGGCAAGCCCAGCCGCCCGGCGATGGCCGTGATGGCGACGGCATCCGTCGGTGCGACGACGGCGCCGAACGCGAACGCGGCGGCCAGCGTGATCGCCGGCACCACCAGCCAGGCCGTGAGTCCGACGGTGACAACCGTGAAGGCCACCAGACCCACCGACAGCAGCAGGATGCCGTCTCGCCTGGCCCGCACGTCGACCACCGACGTGCGGATGGCCGCCGCGAACAGCAGCGGCGGCAGCAGGCCGTAGAGCACCAGCTCCGGCTCGAGTTCGATACGCGGTACCGACGGCAGGAACGACGCGGCCGCCCCGACGACCACCAGCACGAACGGTGCCGACCAGCCGATCCGCCGGGAGAAGCCGGTCACGATGACGGTGACCACCACGAAGACGACGATCCAGACGATGGTGCTGACAGGGTCCATAGCGACAATTATGCGTGAGGAGCGCGGGGCCGTCCCCGCACCGGATCGGTACCGGCGCCGCGCCCCGGCGCCGGCCACCGCGGCCAACCGGCGTCACCGGCTGCATTGCCGGTTGGCGGGTTCGCGCCTACCATCCCCAGAACACGCGAGGAAGCGAGGCGCACATGGCCGTGAGCACTCTCAAAGACATCGTCGATCGTGCGTTCGCCGAGAAGTACGGCGTTCCCGCGATCAACATCGTCAACGACTTGACGATGGAGGCGGTACTGGCCGGGGCGGTCGAAGCCCGCTCACCGGTGATCGTGCAGACCTCCGTGAAGACCGTCAAGTCGATCGGCTCCGACGTGCTCTTCGCCATGTGGACAGCAATGACCGCCGGCATCGACGTGCCGGTGGCGCTGCATCTTGACCACTGCCCGGACCGGGACGTGATCACCGAGTGCCTCGAGCGCGGTTGGAACTCGGTGTTGTTCGACGCGTCCACCCTGCCTTCGGAGGAGAACCAGCGCCAGACCATCGAAGTGGTTCGGCAGGCGCGCACCTTCGGCGCCCACGTGGAGGGTGAGATCGAGTCGATCACCGGCGTCGAAGACGGCGTGGGCAGCGACACCGAGGCCGCCAGGCAGAGCCTCGACGTGTCGCTGAGGTTCCTCGAGGCCACCGGCGTCGACGTGTTCGCGCCGGCGATCGGCAACGCGCACGGCGTCTACAAGCGGGAACCGGTCCTGGATTTCCAGCGGGTGAGCGACCTCGTCGCCGCGCACCCGATCCCCATCGCGCTGCACGGCGGCAGCGGCATGACCGACGCGCAGTTCACCGACCTCATCGCCCGCGGCTGCGCCAAGGTCAACATCTCGACGGCGCTGAAGATCACCTACATGAAGTCGAACCTGTCGTTCCTCACGGATGCGCAGGCGCGCGACAAGTGGGACCCGCCGTCACTGTTCGCGAAGGTGCGCACCGACATCGTCAACCTCACCCGGGGCCTCGCCGAGCAGTTCGGCAGCGCGGGGAAGGCCTGACATGCCGGCGCTGATCTTCGACTGCGACGGAGTGCTCGCCGACACCGAACGGGACGGCCACCTGCCGGCCTTCAACCAGACCTTCACCGAGTTCGGGGTGCCCGTGCAGTGGAGCGACGCCGACTACGCCGAGAAGGTGAAGATCGGCGGCGGCAAGGAACGGATGCGCAGCATCCTCACCCCCCAGGTCGCCGCCGAGTTGGGCCTGCCGGAGAACCCGGACACCTGGGGCGACGCCCTCCTGGCCTGGCACAAGCGCAAGACCGCGATCTACACCGAACGGGTGGCCGCCGGGGTGATGCCCGGCCGGCCGGGCATCCGCCGGATCACCGAAGAAGCCGCCGCCGCCGGCTGGACCCTCGCCGTGGCGTCGACCTCGGCGGAGGAATCGGTGCGCGCCGTGCTCAGCCATGCCGTCGGGCCGGAGCTGGCCGAGCGGTTCCGGGTGTTCGCGGGCGATATTGTGCCCGCCAAGAAACCCGCCCCCGACATCTACCTGCACGCGCTGCGCGAGCTGGCGGTGGACCCCGCCGAGACCCTGGTGATCGAAGACAGTGCCAACGGGCTGCAGGCGGCGCTCGCCGCGGGCCTGGCCACCCTGGTGACGGTGAGCAGCTACACAGCCGAGGAGGACTTCGACGGTGCCGCGCTCGTTGTCTCGTCCCTCGGCGACCCGGCCGGTCCCGCCGCCGAGGTCCTCGCCGATCCGGCCGGCCGCCGCCCCGACGGGTACGTGCGCCTGGCCGACCTGGCCGCGATCCTGCAGGGCGCACCCCGGCCATCCGCTGCCGACCCCGCCGCTGCCCACCCAGAAAGCGAGACCTCATGACCAGCCTGGCCGCCACCGAATTCGTGGTGCACAGCATCGCGCAGACCGCCGTCGACAACGAGAAGGAGTTCGGCGACCTCGACGCCGTGGTCGGCGACGGTGACTTCGGCTACTCGCTCGCCCGTGGCTTCGAGATCGTTCTGGCGGACTGGGACAGCTTCGACCGGTCCAGCCCGAGCGCGTTCCTGAAGAAGGTCGGCATGGTGATCTCCGGCCGTATCGGCGGCACCTCGGGGCCGCTCTGGGGCACCGCTTTCCTGCGGGCGTCGATCGCCGTCAAGGACACCGGCGAGGTGCACGGCGCCGAGGCCCTGGCGATGCTGCGCAACGCGATCGACGGCATCAAGGCCCGCGGCAACTCCGACGTGGGGGACAAAACCCTGCTGGACGCCCTCGTGCCGGTGGCGGATGCCCTGGAGGAGGACGTCGCGGCCGGCACCGATGCGGCACCGACGCTGCGGCGTCTGGCGAAGGTGGCCCGGCGAAGCGCCGACCAGACGTCGATGCTGCAGGCCCGCCGTGGCCGGGCCAGCTATACGGGGGAGCGCAGCATCGGCTCGCCGGATCCCGGCGCGGTGGCGGTGGCGGTGATCCTGGAGCGGCTCAGCGCCGAGTGGGATGCGCGGGCGGCGGCATCCGCCGGCGGGCAGCACACCGGCCCGCCGGCCGAGCGTCCGACGAGCTCCACCGACTGACCCGGACCAGCCGAGCACCGCATCGCGAAGAGAGGGAACCATGAAGAAGTTCGTCAACGACCCGAAGCAGTACGTCCCGGAGATGCTCAAGGGCATCGCGCTGGCCAACCCCGACACGTTGACGTACGTGCCCGCCTACAACCTGATCATGCGGACAGATTCCCCGAACCCCGACAAGGTGTCGATCATCCAGGGCTCCGGATCCGGTCACGAACCGGCGCACGTGATGACGGTCGGCAAGGGCATGCTCGACGCCGCCTGCCCCGGCGACGTCTTCTCCGCCCCGCCGATGGACTACGTCTACGAGACCACGAAACTGCTGGCCTCTCCCAAGGGCGTGCTGCTTCTGGTGAACAACTACACCGGCGACCGGATGGCGTTCGAAATGGCGCAGGAACTCAGCGCCGCCGACGGCGTGAACGTGAAGACCCTGTTCATCGACGACGACGTCGCCGTGCAGGACTCCACCTACACCGTGGGCCGCCGCGGCGTGGCCGGCAATTTCTTCGTGATGAAGGCCGTCGGTGCGGCAGCGGAGCAGGGCGCGGACCTGGACGAGCTCATCCGGATCGGCGAGAAGGTGGACAGCGTCACCCGCACCATGGGTATCGCCCTCACCTCGTGCACGCCGCCGGCCAAGGGGTCGCCCCTGTTCGAGCTCGGCGAGGACGAGATCGAGGTGGGCGTGGGCATCCACGGCGAACCCGGCCGGCGCCGCGCCAAGCTCACCACGGCGAACGAGATGACCGACGAGCTGCTGGACGCCGTGGTCAAGGACCTGCCCTATGTGGCCGGCGACCGGGTGGCCCTGATGATCAACGGGCTCGGCGGCTCACCGATCAGCGAGCTGTACATCCTGTTCGGGCACGCCCACGAACGGCTCACCGAGCTGGGTATCACCGTAGGCCGCAGCTATGTGGGCGAGTACTGCACGTCGCTCGACATGGCCGGGGCCTCCCTCACGCTGGTGCGGCTCGACGACGAGATCGAGGCGCTGTTGCAGGCGCCGGCGGAGATCGCCGCCCGGGTGTTCTGAGCGCAGTCCGGCTGACTGAGCGCAGCCCGGCGTTGGCTTCCTGCGGCGCCGGGCCGAGACTCCGTGTGGGCCGGGACGCCCGCTCGGGGCGGCGGCCGAGCGCACCCGGTCCATGGGGTGTGCTCGGCCATTGTGGGTGTGCGCCGCGAGCTTCGAACGGATGCGGGTGCTGGGGGAGCCCCGGACTGGGGAAGGCCCGACTTGGCCAGTCCTATACCGGCAGGGCGCGGTGCCGCTACTCTGGCGGCATGAGTGAGACTCCGCGGGACTGGCCAGAGATTGTTCCCGCTTTTGAGGCGGCAACCAGGTGGTTCGTCTCGGTGACCGCGGGCATCGCCGAGCGGGCGGCCGGGGAGTCGGACGTCTGGGCCCAGGTGGGACTGGGGGAGTGGACTGTGCGCGACCTTGTCGGGCACACCAGCCGGGCACTGCTCACCATCGAGACGTACCTCGACCTGGCGGCGGACAAGGATGCGGCCGGCACCATCGCACCCGTCGAGGTGATCAGCCCGGCGGCCTACTTCGAGCGGGCGCTCGCCGCGGGCACGCCGGAGCTGATCGCGCAGCGCGGCCGGGAGACCGCCGCGACCCTCGGCGCCCGCCCCGCGACCGCTGTCGCCGCGCTCGCCGCCCGGGTGCTGGCCCGGGTGGCCGCCCTCGACGGTTACGAACCGGCGGACACCCCGGCCGGACGTATCCGCATCGCCGAGTACCTGCCATCCCGCACCCTGGAGCTCACCGTGCACACGAGCGACCTGCTGCAGAGCCAGGGCGTGCCCGCCGCCGAACAGACCGTGCCGGAGGCCGCCGCCGCCGCGACCCTGCAGGTGCTCGCCGACCTGGCCGCCCGCCAGGGAGTCGCCGCCCCGTTGCTGCGCGCCGCCACCGGCCGGGCGCCGCTGCCCGCCGGTTTCACCGTGCTCTGACCCGACCGCTGTGCCGCGCCCTGCTGTGCCGCGCGCCCGTGGCACAGGG
Organism: Cryobacterium sp.; assembly: GCF_025463825.1. GTDB lineage: Bacteria > Actinomycetota > Actinomycetes > Actinomycetales > Microbacteriaceae > Cryobacterium. The sequence continues at coordinate 14,647 of NZ_JAODBG010000105.1, read as the reverse complement.
TGTGTCCCGTAACGCGGGTTGTGTCTCCGCTGCGCACGGCCCGCCGCGGGCAGTCACACCAGCGCGGCGGACTCCCTCGCCTGGCGGGCGGCGTCGAGGGCGTCGAGCTGCTCGGCGAGGCGGTCGAGCACCGCATCGCGCTCGCCCAGCCACTCCGGCATCCAGACCCGCTCGACCGCGGGCCAGCCCATCAGCCGGGAGAGCACCTCGACGGGCAGTCCGTCGCGATCCGAGACGGTACGGCGAGCGGCCCAGGTCGGGCCATCGAGCAGCACGGCCATCACCGGATGCTCGGGCGACCCGGTCGTGGCGACGCTGAGGTCGACCCGGAAGTCGGACAGTCCCACATCCGTCTGCACCGCGAAGCCACGCTCGCGCAGTCCCTCGGCAATCTCCTCCCGGTGCCGGTCCAGCGCGGCCGACTGCCGCAGCGGGCTGGCAAGCCCGTCCGAGCCGCCGGCGGCGAGGTCGAGGTAGGCGCGCAGGTCCTTCACCCCGGCGGAGATGGTCTCCTCGGCGCGCAGGTCCTGCGGATCGAAGCTGCTGAAGACGATCACCTGGCGCCTGGCCCGGGTGATGGCCACGTTGAGGCGGCGCTCGCCGCCGGGCAGGTTGAGCGGTCCGAAGTTCAGCGGCAGCCGGCCGGATGCATCCGCACTGAACGCCGTGGAGAACAGGATGGTGTCGCGTTCGTCACCCTGCACGTTCTCGAGGTTCTTCACGAACAGGCCGTCGCGCTCGCTCTCGAGAGCGTGCATGATGCGGTCGTCCCCGCTGTCGCGAAGGCTCCCCTCGATGAGGGCGCGCTGCTGAACGTTGAACGTGATCACACCGATGGACGGGACGCCGTCGGGGTCGGCGGCGAACCGGGCGACGATCTCGGCCACGATGGCCTTCGCCTCGACCGGGTTGGTGCGCAGGTTCTTGCCCGTGCCGCTGCGGAGGAACTCGCCGTCGACCCGGCGGAGGCTCACGCCGTAGCCCGCGGAATCGCCGGGCGCCTCCGTGCCGCCGCCGTGGTGCGGCGCCGGGAACGAGGAAAGCCGGTCGCGGTAGTAGGCCCGGTTGCTGAACGCGATGAGCGATTCATCCTGGCTGCGGTAGTGCCACGACAACCACTTGCTGGGCACCTGCGCCTGCACGCACTCGGACAGGATCGACTCCTCGTCGCGCACGAACTCGAGGGTGTCGCCGTCTTCCTCGCCGGAGCCGATGGCGGCTTCGGCGAAGGAGGTGGGCGGCATCTGCTTGCTGTCGCCGACGACCACCACCGAGCGCGCCCGTCCCATCGCGCCGACGGCGTCGGACACCCGCACCTGGGATGCTTCGTCGAAGACGACGATGTCGAACAGGTCGGCCCGGGCGGGGAAGATCCGGGCGACGGATTCCGGGCTCATCAGCATGCACGGCATGATGTCGGTGATCAGGTCGCCGAACTCGTGCATCAGCTCGCGCACCCCCATGCCGCCGCGCTGGCGGTCGAGCTGGCGCCCGAGCAGGCCGAGCCGGGCGGCGGTGTTCGCTGCCGCTGCACTGTCCGCTGTCGCGGCACCCGTATCGCTGGCGGTCGCGGTAGCTCCGTCGGCGGCGGAACGGACGGCGCCGATGGTGCGCCGGCGCAGCACGCTGTATGGGATGAAGGTGGGCAGGTGCCGGCGGACCGCGCCGGACGCGGTGGTGAAGCGGGTGATCGACCGGTTCTGGGCGGCCGCGTCGAACTGGCCGAGTGCGGTCGCCCGGCCGCGCTCGGTGACGGATGCGGTGGCGAGCCCCTTCTCGAGCGCCAGGCCGGCGTCGTCGGCGTCCACCTCGCCGCGGAGCACCGCGGTGTGTGCGGCCGTGAGCCCGAGCCGGGTCAGCGGCTCCAGGTGCTCGAGCAGGGCCACCCACTTGGTGAGCGTGGGCAGGCCCGGCGCCTGGGCGTCCCGCTCCTCGGCGCCGCGCGTCCACACGGCCACGAGGCCGCCGTCAGCGGCCCAGCCGGCCACGGCGGCCGGCCCGGCGCCGGTGGCGGTCAGCACGGCCTGCAGCGCGAGCATCGCCCGGTCCAGCGCGGCGGACAGGACGACATCCGGCTCCGGTGTGTCCTCGAGGTAGTCGCGGAGGGCGGCCACGAAGTCGGCGCCCAGCTCGGGGTGGCCGGGGGCGACGACGCCGCCGGCCCAACGCAGCCAGGCCACCCGGGCGGCGAGTTCGTCGGGCCCGGTCTGCTCGGCGCTGTTCGACTGAGCGGCGCCTTCCAGCGGGTTCCAGTCGTCGGCGATGCTCACACCGGCCACGGCGCGCACCGCCCGGCGCAGGCTGGTCAGCTGCGCCTGGCTGTCGGCGAGCTGGCCGGTGACGGTGGACAGGGAGCCCAGGGGCAGCTTCGCGCCGGGCCGTAGTTCGGCGGTGAGGCGCGCGAGCACGGCCTTGCGGCGGCCGCGGCGGCCGAAATAGCCCGCCGCATCCGCTGCCTGGGCATCCCGGTGCAGGGCCGCGGCGTCAAGCCCCAGCGCGCCGGGTGCGAGCAGGGTCAGCGCCGGGTGCTCCGCCTGCACGAAGGCGCCGGCCGCCTGTTCGGCGGCGGCAGCGGCCGCCATCCAGGCGGGAGTGCGGGTGCCGTCGAGGGTGGCCAGGGCAACGCGGTCCGTGCCGGCGAGGCTGCTCAGGGTCACGAACTCGCTGGGGCTGGCGGCCGTGGCCACGACGGCGGCGGCGGGTCCGGTCGCGTCGGCGGACAGGAGCCCAGCGAGGGCTTCGTCGAGGGCGGCGGCGGCCCGGGCCACCGCGGCCAGGTCCAGCGGCGCGGGCGGCGGAGCGGTCACGAACGCCCACGGATGCTGCGGCCGCGGCCGCACCGGATCGGTCACGTCAGGCAGGTCCCGCAGCAGCCGGCGCAGCTCGGTGAGCTCGTCGGCCGTGATGCGCGCCGGCAGGTCGGCGGGCAGGGGCAGCGCCCGCACGTCGTCGTCGGCGGTGAGGACGGCGGTGCGGGCGGAGTAGAACGACAGGCCGGCGCTGTTCTGCTCGTGCAGCCGGTCGGTATATCTGGCCAGGCTGCGCCGGGCGGTGCCGAGCACGTCGAGGTCGTTTTTCAGGCCCTGGCCGTCCACGCTCACATTGTGCTCGAGGGCCTGGCGGATCTGCGCGCGCACGGCCGCCGGCTTGCTGGCCTTGTCGTGCAGGTCGAGCGCGAACGGGCCCATGCCCACCTCGTTCAGCCGGGCCTGCACCACCTGCAGGGCGGCGCGCTTCTCGGCCACGAAGAGCACCTTCTTGCCCTCGTAGACCGCTCGGGTGAGCAGGTTCGTGATGGTCTGCGACTTGCCGGTGCCTGGCGGGCCCTCGAGCACGAAGGTGCGTTCGGCGACGGCCTCGGCCACCGCAGCGAGCTGCGAGGAGTCACCGGGCACCGGGCATTCGGCGCCGAGGGCGTCCAGGTCGACCGTATCGGGCAGCGGCACCGGGTCGACGAACGGCTGGGTGGGGGTGTGTACGAGGTGGTTGACCAGTGAGTTCTCGGCCAGGCTCGCCCAGTTCTCGTCGAGGTCCTTCCAGAGCCGGAACTTCGCGAACTGCAGGATCGACAGGTCGAGGGTCTCCTCGACGCGGTAGGGCAGGCCGGCGGCCAGCAGCGCCTCGCGGGTGGCGCGGAACGCGGCGGCCAGGTCGATTCCGGTGGCGTCGTCGGCGGGGCTGGCCAGCCCGGGGATGCTCAGGCCGTGCTGCTGGCGCAGCTTCTCGAGCAGGCAGTAGTTGGGGGTGGAGGCGCCGGCCTCGTCCAACCGCACCCGGTAGTCGCCGCCGCGGCCGGCCGGTTCGAGCACCACGGGCACGAGGACGAGGGGACTGCGCAGTTGCCGGTCGTTGGAGGTCCAGACCAGCGACCCGAACGCCAGGTAGAGGTTGTTGGCGCCGGTCTCCTGCACCACGGTGCGCGCCTTGTAGGCCAGCGCCCGCAGCTTCGTGGCGTAGGCGGCGTCGGTCACATCGGCGTACACGGCGTGTTTGTCGGCGAGCACGGCCGCGAGCTGGTCGACCGGCAGGTCCCGGCCGAAGCGGATGCCGCGCTCGCGGTCGGTCGTGGACATCCGGTCGGCGGGCAGCAGGGTCAGCCCGGTGCCGCCGTTGACGAGGTCCTCGACGCCGGCCAGGTGTTGGTCGGGCACGGTGAGCGCGAGGGCACCGCGCGCGGTGAAGTTGATCAGCCGGTTGCGCAGGCTCAGGTCGAGGAGCGCGTTCTTCCACTGTGTTATCCGGGGCGGCGTGATGCGGGGCGGCGTGGCCGGGCCGGTGGTGCCGGTGGTCGGCGCGAGGGTGGTCGCCGAATCGTGAGACGTCGCGGCGGCAGTGGCCTCCGTCGAACCGGCGGCAGGTGCGGCCGTTCCGACGGCGGCCGCGTCGGCGGGCCGATACTCGGTGACGATCACGGTGCCGTCGCCGGCCACGGTGCGCGCCGGCAGCGGCAGGATGTGCGTGCGCCGCGCCTGCACGACGTCGACCACGCCGATCACGGTGCCGAGGTCGGTCAGCCACTCCAGGTAGGGGGAGCGCTGCGCCTGCGCGAACGTGAGCGGGCTGCCGGCGGTGCGATCGGTGACCTGCGTGGTCTCCACGAGCCGGATCAGGTCGAGGTCGATGAGGTTGATCACCTCGGCGACATCGGTGAGTGCGGGCGCCCCGAGGGTCTCCTCCTCGCGCCAGTAGCCGAGGAACGCGTGTCCGGCGACGACCCAGAGCAAGGGGTGCAGCCCGGCCTGCTCAAGGGCGGCGGCCATCACGACCACGGTGTCGAGGCAGGTGCCCACGCCGCCGGAAGCGCCGGCCCCGGCGGTGGGCCCGGTGCCGAGCACCTCGCCGGGCGTGCGCACCTTCTGGCCGTCGTCGGCCCAGCTGGCCGGCGGGGTGGCGTAGCGGATGCCGCGGGCCCGGATGGCGCCGAAGATCGCCTCGACCACCTGGTCGACGCGTTCCGGGCCGGACTGGTAGCCGGGCATCGTCGCCGACCCGGTGCGGGCCTCGAGCAGCTCGGCGGCCTCGCCGAGCAGGGTGGCGACCTCGGGGTGGTTCGGCAGCACGTGCGCGGAGAGCATCTCCAGGGCCAGTTCCACCGGCTGGGCGACCCACTGCTGGGCGGCGAGCTACAGGATCGGCTCGCCGGCCTCGGCGGCGGTGACGCCCGCGACGAGCAGGCTGGCCCGGATTGCGGCGGGGCGCTGTTCCTCGATGAGCAGCATGGCGGCGGGGTCGACGGTGAGGGAGACATCCGTGAAGGTCGCGGTGCGTTCCGCTGCCAGGTCCACGAGCAGATCGCGGGCGGTGCCGAGGGTGGCGCCGTTGCTGACGACCTCGAGTCGGAGCACGGCTTCCCGCACGGCGGGCCCGCGGTTGTCGACCCCGACCCGGCCGACCACGTTGATGCGGTTGTGCGCGAGGGCGTAGCTGAGCACGGGCGTGGCCGTGAGCGAGAGGCTGATCGTGCCGGGTTCCGGCGTGGCCGGAGCGGCGTCCGGAGCGGCGACCGGGGCGGTCGGCTCCGGTGCGGTCGAGTCCGGGGTGATCGATTCCATCGGGATACTCCTTGTATCGTACGCGGTGCCGGTGATGCTGGCGTCCCCACGCGGGGGACTAGTCAATCATCGACGAGTGCGCGGCCGCTGTGCGCATCCTCCGGCATCCCGGGCGGTGTGTCCGGGGCTTCGAAGACAGGGGGACCGCCACCATCCGCCGGGTCCGGCCCAACTCTGCTAAGATCTTGAGGTTGCCGTTCAACGGCCGCGGATAAAGAGAGCTCAGGCATTCTGCCCCGAGCACCGCGCAGTGAGAGAAAGGGGATCCCATCTATGGCACTCGAAGCTAATGCTAAGAAGGCGATCATCGAAAAGTACGCTACCCACCCAGGCGACACGGGTTCCCCCGAAGTCCAGATTGCAATGCTCACGCAGCGCATTCTCGACCTCACGGAGCACCTCAAAGAGCACAAGCACGACCACCACTCGCGTCGTGGCCTGCTCCTCCTGGTTGGTCAGCGTCGCCGCTTGCTCGGCTACCTGTCCGACGTGGACATCAACCGTTACCGCTCGCTCATCGAGCGTCTCGGCCTGCGCCGCTAGGTAGTAGCCGAATGGTTCGCTGATAACGCGATCTTCTTCGAAACGGGCCGTCACCTTTCAGGTGGGGGCCCGTTTTGTGCGCCCGGATGCGGCTGACCGGTCAGGCGGGGTCGGCCGGGAGGTCCAGCGGCCGGGTGTAGTACCCCCAGGGGAAGGTCGTTTCCCGCACCAACCGCCACCCCTCGGCCTCGAGGTGCCGTCGGGCCGAGCTGCCCGGCGTCCACGGCAGCCTGCGGTGCTCCCACGGCCGGTCGGATGACTCCAGCACGTGGTACATCGTGCCGTAGTCCACGACGTGCCAGCCGCGGCGGCCCTCGATGGCCAGCAGGGCCATCTCATCGAACGCCGTGACCGGGCTCAGCACCTTACGGCGCGGATGCTCCGATTCGCCGGACGGCGCCGCAGGAGGCTGGCTCGCCGAGGAGAATCGTTGTTGCGCGGCCTGGCGGCTGACCCCGAGCAGGCCGCCGATGGCGTCCCAGCTGTGCCCGGCGGCGCGGGCGCCGTTGATCGAGTCCCGCAGCAGTCGACTGGTTTCCTCCGCCGCTGTCCGGCTGGCACTGACCAGGCGGACGTATGCATCCGGGTCGACCTCGAGGTCGGCGCGGAGGCCGGCTGGAAAGCACCCTCAAAAGGAAAAAGTGACTGGAAAAGGATGGGATTGGACATCCGATCCTTATTTGCGAACTTTGTCCTTCTTGAAAGGCCCGTCCGGGTGGCAGGTAGCGCCGGAGCGCGCAAACGGCAAGAGTGGAGGGATGAACCAGTTCGCCGGCGACCCCCGGGGCTTCGACAAGCGCCGCAGTGGCGCACCGTCCGGTTTCTTCGAGGCCGAAGCCGCCGGTCTGGCCTGGCTGGCGGTGCCCGGGGGAGTGCGCACAGCACAGGTGCTCGATCTGGAGCCCGGCCATATCGTGCTTGAGAGCGTCGACGAGGTCCCGCCCACTCCGGCCGCCGCCCGGGCCTTCGGTGCCGAGCTGTCGGTCACCCACTCCGCCGGTGCCGCCGCGTTCGGCGCGCCACCCGACAACTGGAGCGGCCCGTTGTTCATCGGCAATCGCAGTCTTCCGGCCGCGTTCGAACCCAGCTGGGGAGCCTTCTACGCGCGGTACCGGGTGCTGCCCTACCTGGACATCGCCCTCGACGTCGGCGGCATCACGGCCCGGCAAGCCGAGGCCGTACACGCGGGCTGCGCCCGGATCGGGGCCGGTGACTTCGACGACGGCGCCCCGCCCGCCCGGGTGCACGGCGACCTCTGGACCGGCAACGTGCTCTGGTCGGCGGACGGGGTCGTCCTCATCGACCCTGCCGCGCACGGTGGCCATCGGGAGACGGACCTGGCGATGCTGGCCCTGTTCGGCTGCCCGTTCCTGGATGAGATCCTCGCCGGCTACGAGTCGGCGGCGCCACTGCGCCCGGGCTGGCGGGCGCGGACGCCGTTGTACCAGCTGCATCCGCTCGCCGTGCATGCCGCCGGCCACGGTACCGCCTACGGCCGGGCGCTCGAGCAGGCCGCTGAAGCGGTCCTCCAACTGCCCGCGACCGCCCGCCCGGACTAGCCGCGGGACCAGCCCGGCCGCTGACTTGCCGCGAATTTCCCCTTGGACGCGCCTGAAGGGGTCATTTGGCGCGAGTCACGGGACGCGCCTCCATCGAGTTGCGAAGAAACGCCCCTTGAGCGCCGGTGACGGGGAACTTGCGGCAACTCGCGGCTCGACCGGATGGCTACGTCGTCTGGCCGGCGTGCGCGCCTTCGCTGATCTCTTCGATCACCTTGGCGTTGAACGCGGGCAGGTCATCCGGGGTGCGGCTGGAGACCAGGCCGGCATCCACCACGACCTCCTCGTCGACCCAGGTCGCGCCCGCGTTCCGCAGGTCGGTTTTCAGGCTCGGATAGGAGGTCAGGGTGCGCCCATCGACCACGCCAGCCTCGATCAGGATCCAGGCGGCGTGGCAGATGGCCGATACCGGCTTGTGCGCCTCGAAGAAGGCCCGGGTGAACGCGACGGCGTTCTCATTGGTGCGGAGGTGGTCGGCGTTCACGACGCCGCCGGGTAGCACGAGGGCGTCGAAGTCGGCGGCCTTCGCGTCGGCGACGGCCAGGTCCACATACTGCGAATGGCCCTTCTTTCCCGTGACGCTCTCGGCGGCCGGGGAGACGAGAACGGCCGTGGCGCCGGCATCCGTCACGGCCTGCCAGGGGCTCGACAGCTCGCTGTCCTCGTAACCGTCGGTGAGCAGGAAGGCGATGCGCTTGCCGGAAAGTTCGGTGGTCGTCATGGTGTTCTCCTCATTCTGCGTCGAGACAACGGAGTCGATCCGGAGTCGGGTGTCGATCCAACGAAAGTCGGGGAGGCCGACCGGCCTCCCCGACACACCATAGCCACGACCGCAGGGCCGCCCGTCGATACTCACGAAATCGTGAGGGTTCACCCAGCCGACGTTCGGCCGGCAGCGGTGTCAGCGGGCGAGGTAGCCGCCGTCGACCGGGAGGGTGTGGCCGGTGATCCAGGTGGCCTCGTTCGACGCGAGGAACAGTACAGCGTCGGCGACGTCATCCGGGGTGGGCATGCCGGGGATCGGGTTGAAGTTCTCCATGAGCTCGTGCATGGCCTTGGGGTCCTCGGCACTGTCGATGAAGTGTTCCACCAGCGGGTTACGCACCGCGGTCGGGGCCACGGCGTTGATGCGGATGTTGTCCTTGGCGTACTCGACGGCGGCCGACTTGGTGAGGTTCACCAGGCCGCCCTTGGTGAAGGAGTAGGGGGAGATGTGCTCCTGCGCCGCCAGGCCAACGGTGGACGCCGTGCTGACCACGTTGCCGCCGCCGGAGGCGAGGAGCGCCGCGATGCCGTACTTGAGCACGAAGAATGCGCCGTCGCCGTTGACGCGGGAAACGAGGTCCCAGTTCGTCAGGTCCATCTCGTGCAGGCGCTGCTGCTTGCCGTCGATGCCGGCGTTGTTGAAGATCACGTTGACCTTGCCGAGCTTCTCCATCGCGGTCTGGAAGGCGGCCTCGACCTGCTCGGGCCTGGACACGTCGACCGTGATGGCGATCGCGCCGGCGAACTTCGCTGCGGCAGTCTCGGCGGCCTCGGTGTTGAGGTCGGCGATGGCGATCGTGGCGCCCTCGGCGGCGAACCGGCGGGCCGCGGCCAGCCCGAGCCCCGAGGCTCCTCCGGTGATGAAGACGACCTGGTCCTGGAATCCGTTGGAGTTCAAGCGCACACTTTCTTCGATGGCGTGTCCGGCTGGGACACGCGCAAGAGAACGTGCAGAGCACCCGGTCGCACTCCCCGTTCGGGGGTTCTTGCTGTTCTCTCAGAGGATTCGTTCAAGCCGGCGGAGGCATAGGAATTTCCAGCCGCACCCGCCAGCCGCTCGGTGCCGGTCCGCCGGTGGCCGATCCACCGAGTTCCTCCGCGCGTTCGGCCATCGACCGCAAGCCCACCCCGGCATCGCCCGGCGTCGAGGTCCCGCCGTTGCCGGCGATGCCGTTGCCGGCGATGCCGTTGTCGGTCACGGTGAGGGCCAGCGTCTCGTCTGAGGCGCTCACGGTGATCACGCACCGGGTGGCCTCAGAGTGCCGCAGCACATTCGACACCGCCTCCATGGCGATCCGGAAGGCGGCCAGTTCCACGGCCGGGGTGAGCGGGGGCAAGGCCTCGGCGCGCACGACGAACTCGATGGTGCGCTCGCCGACGATCACCGGTTGCCGGGTGCGCTGGCGCAGGGCATCGACGAGGCCGAGTTCGTCCAATTCGATGGGGCGTAGCCCGTAGACCACCCGGCGCACGTCCTTGAGGGCCTGCCGCACGGTTTCGCGCACGGTGCGCAGTAACTGTTCCGCCGTGTCCGGGTCGGTGCGCAGGATGTTCGAGGTCGCGTCGGCCTGCAGCGCGGCACTGGTGAGCAGGGGTCCCAAACCGTCGTGCAGTTCGCGCTGCAGCAGCACCCGCTCCTCTTCCCGCGCCTCCACCACGGCGGTGCGAGCGGCCTGCACCTGCTCGGTGAGGCCGACCGCATGCAGGGCAACGGCGAGGGGCGCGGCGATGAGGGCGATCGCTCGGCGGTCGTCCTCGTGCAGGACCCGCTCCCCTCGCCGCAGCCCGACCAGGAGTCGGCCGACGACCCGGTCGCGGTAGGTCAACGGCACCTCGGTGTGCGGCCCGCCCGGCCTCCCGTCGGTGCCGGCCGGTCGGGTGTTCCCCTCGGCCGGCGGCATACCCGACTCGTAGATCCGGTCGCCCAGCGCCGGGACCAGGGCCAGGTACGGCATCCGCAAGGCCAGCCGGGCATGCTCGATGACGTCGCCGAGGTCGCCGGTGGAGCGCAGGCCCTCGCCCAGGCACACCATGGTGGCCGTCGGATCGGCCCTCGTGCCGTAGAAGGCCCGGTCGATCAGCCGCCGAAGGTAGAGGCGCAGCGGGTTGAAGCCCAGCGCCACCACGATGGCGGCCCCGATCGCCACCGTGCGCCCGAAGGCGGCCGGCACCACGAGCGAGAGACCGGCGACGAGTCCTGCGTAGACCGCCACGAGCGTCGACACGGCCAGCACGTACAACAGGGTGCGGGAGAGCACCAGGCGGATGTCGAGCAGCCCGTGTCGCACGATGGCGATCGCGATGGACAGGGGGATGAGCACCGAGGTGAGCAGGAACAGGATCGGCCCGTTGCCCGTGACGAAGCGCTGGCCATTGACCACGCCCAGGATCACGATGGCGAGAATGACCCACAGCAGTTGCATCCGGGTCTGCTCGTCGCCGCGTCGGTAGCGGAGCACCAGGGACACGATGCAGGCCACGAACACGCCGGAGGCGACGATACCGCCGGCGGCCTCGACGATCGTCGGCAGGACCAGACCGACGGAGAGGATCGACGTCTGGGCACGGGGCGGACCGGACGGGTCCCGGGAGACCACGCCGGTGGTCATCTGGAACAGCATGGACAGCACTATCAGCCAGGCCAGCGGGCGCCAGCGCGGCGAGGGCAGCCGGCCGTCGGGGAACAACAACAAGGCCAGCGGGAAGAGCCCGGCGATCCCCACCTGCCAGGCCACGATGTAGACGCTCGCCAGCATTCGGCTGCCGACCTCCGGCCAGCCCGACTCGATGCCGTAGAACATGACCACGCCGGCCGCGGCGGTGACCAGATGCCCGACCGCGCCGGCCAGGAAGATCCAGCCGACCCCGTTCGTCGGCCGGGACCAGGCGATCAAACCGCCGGACACCCCGAAAGCGAGGCCGAAGACCACGTTGGTGACGGTGTAGCTGTCGACCAGGTCGGTCCAGTCGGCGTCGAGGGCCAGCGCCGCTACGGCGACGGTGGCCAGCAGCAGGACCCCACACCGATCAGCCCGAGTAGCAGTGCCCGGGCTGCCCGGGGGCGCCGCAGCGCGGACCACCCCGCGAGCATCCGGCCGCGCCCGATCACGGCGCTCACCGCCGTCCGAGGCCGGCTTCGCGGGCGAGGACGATGGCCTCGCTGCGAGTGGCCACGCCCAGCTTCAGGAAGATGGACGAGATGTGGTTGCCCACGGTCTTCGGCGCGAGTGAGAGCCGGCGGGCGATCGCGTCGTTGCCGAGCCCGGAGGCGATGAGGTCGAGCACCTGACCCTCGCGGTGACTCAGGGCGGGCAGCGCCGGCGCAGGGGCTGTCGCGCTGCGCAGGACACGGTCGGCGACGGTGGCACTGAAGATCACGTCGCCCGCCGCGACCGCGCGGATGGCCCGTTCGATCTCGTCCTGCTCCGCGCCCTTCAGCAGATAGCCACGCGCGCCCGCGGCGAGCGCCTCGCTGATCAGCTGGTCCTCGTCGAACATGGTGAGCACCAGCACGGCGACGTCGGGGTGGTCGCGGGCGAGCAGCCTGGTCGTCTCCACGCCATCCACTCCAGGCATCCGGAGGTCCATGACCACGACATCCGGCCGGGCCACCGCCGCCTCGCGCAGCACCTCACGGCCGTTCCCCGCCTGCCCGACCACCACCACGCCGGGCAGGGTCGACAGCAGCGACATCAGACCCCGCCGGATCATCGGATGGTCGTCAGCGAGTAACACGCGGATGGGCTTCGCCTGCGGGTGAGCGCCCTCGTCTGCCCCCGCCGCCGCACCGGCCTCTGTGTGCATCATGCAGCGAGTATGACCGGCTTGGGGTACCGGCGAGTGGGGGCAGGCCCCTATCCGTACCGGTCAATTCTTCCCGGTTCGTCCGGCGCGGAGGCGGGCAGGCCCTGTGGGTCCAACGCTCGTCGCAGGAGAGAGTCGGTGGTAACCGATCGGCATCCGGCGGATGCCCCAACAGGAAGGATGATCATGAACGCGAACACTTTGGACACCCAGGCCCCCGGGGCCACCGGAACCACCACGAAGGTGGGCCTGGTCCTGGCCGCGCTGCTGGGCCTGGCCGATATCGCCGGGGGCATCAGCCAACTCGCCTCCGACGCCCTCCTGCCGGTCGTGGTGGCGGCGACGGCGATCGGGCTCGGCGCGATCACCGTGGTTCTGGTGCCGTTCGCCTGGCGCGGAGCGGGGTGGCCCAGCTGGACGATCATCGCCACCCGGGCCCTGTCGACGCTGACCGCGCTGCCGGCCTTCTTCGTGCCGGGGGTGCCGGCGGCGGCCGTGATCGCAGCGACGGTGGGCATCGCGCTCGCCGTGCTCGCGATCGTGCTGATCCTGATGCGCGGTCGTACGCCGGTGCCGGCCGGGGTACGGTGACCCTCGGCCACCATCGAAAGTCTCTGCCGGGCCCTGCACCGCGAGGGGGAGTCCGGTAGGGACTTTTGGTCTGCCGCTGGGGAACGGGTCGCCCTAAACTTGAGCTTTAGACGGAACGGAACCCTCCTCATGAGTCTCTGGCGTACGAAGAGCATCGAGTCATCGATAGCGGATTCCCTGGAAAAGGGGCACAGCCTCAAACGCACCCTGGGCACCTGGGACCTGATGGTCATGGGAGTCGCCGTCGCCGTCGGTGCCGGCATTTTCTCCGTGGGCGCCAAGGCGGCCGGCAGCTATGCCGGACCATCCGTCACGCTCGCTTTCGTGCTCGCCGCGATCACCTGCGCCCTGGCCATCATGTGCTACGCCGAATTCGCCTCCGCGGTGCCCGTTGCCGGTTCCGCGTACACCTTTACCTACGCCACCCTCGGCGAGATGCTCGCCTGGATCATCGGCTGGGACCTGATCCTCGAGATGCTCACCGCCGCGGCCGTGATCGCCAAGTACTGGGGCATCTACCTCAGCAACGTCTTCGCACTCTGGAATTGGGACATCCCGTCGACCCTCGACGTGGCCGGACTCCAGGTGAGTTGGGGCGCCTTCGTGATCGTCGCCATCTTCACGACCCTGCTCGTGCTGGGCACCCAGTTGTCCGCCCGGGTGGCCAGTGTGTTCACCATCATCAAGGTGGCGATCGTGCTCTTCGTCATCGTGGTCGGCGCCTTCTTCATCACTCCGGCCAACTACACGCCGTTCATCCCCGAGTCCGTGCCCACCACGGATGGCGTCGGCAGCGACGTGTGGACCCAGTCGCTGTTCTCGTTCATGACCGGTGCCGCGCCCGCGCAGTACGGCATCTTCGGCCTGCTCGCCGGCGCCTCCCTGGTGTTCTTCGCGTTCATCGGCTTCGACGTGGTCGCCACCAGCGCCGAAGAGGTCAAGAACCCGCAGAAGACCCTGCCGCGCGGCATCTTCGCCGGCCTGGCCATCGTCACCGTGCTCTACGTCGGTGTGAGCCTGGTCCTCACCGGCATGGTGCCGTACACCGTGCTCGCCGACGACCCCAACGCGTCGCTCGCCACCGCCTTCGTGGCCGTCGGCGCCGGCTGGGCCGCCCAGGTCATCTCCATCGGCATCCTGGCGGGCCTCACCACGGTGATCATGGTCCTGCTGCTCGGTCTGTCGCGGGTGCTCTTCGCCATGAGCCGCGACGGCCTGCTGCCGCGCTGGCTCAGCGTCACCTCGGAGAAGCGGCGCACGCCGGTGCGCATCCAGATCATCACCGGTGCCGCCGTGGCCCTGATCGCCGGGCTGACCGACGTTGGTGTGCTCGAAGAGATGATCAACATCGGCACGCTGTCCGCGTTCGTGCTCGTGAGCATCGCCGTCGTGGTGCTGCGCCAGAAGCGGCCCGATCTGAAGCGCTCCTTCCAGGTGCCGTGGTCGCCGTTCCTGCCGATCCTCTCGGCTGTGCTGTGCTTCTGGCTGATGCTCAACCTCACGACCCTCACCTGGGCGCGATTCGCGGTCTGGCTGCTGCTCGGCTTCATCGTCTACTTCGCCTATGGCCGCCGCCACTCGCTGGTGGGTATCGACGCCAAGCGCATAGTCGACGCCACCGAACGGGAAGAGCTCGAAGCTGAGAAGCGGGCGCTCGAGGGCGAGTAGCCCCCGACTGTTCCCGCTGCGGACAATTGCGTCCGGCGCACGGAAGTTGTCAACCTGTCTGAGACAGCAGGCGGGTGTTGATTCCGGTTTTTAGTGGGTGTTGTGGTGCGGTCGGGCGCCGTCTGAAGCGTTCGGGGTGCTCGGCCCAGTACTGGTCGAGACGGT
>NZ_JAODBG010000084.1 GCF_025463825.1 Cryobacterium sp. | reverse complement strand
ATTCCTGGATATCAACCTCACCCAGGCGGCGAACGTCACCACCGGTCAGGTGTACTCGCAGGTCATCGCCCGGGAACGCCGCGGCGAGTACCTCGGCGACACCGTGCAGGTCATCCCGCACATCACCGATGAGATCAAGCGCCGGATGCGCCTGCAGGCCAGCGACGAGCCGCGCCCCGACGTGATCATCACCGAGGTCGGCGGCACCGTCGGCGACATCGAGTCGCAGCCGTTCATCGAGGCCGCCCGCCAGGTGCGCCACGAGTTGGGCCGCAAGAACGTGTTCTTCGTGCACGTCTCCCTGGTGCCGTTCATGAACGCATCCGGTGAGCAGAAGACCAAGCCCACCCAGCACTCCGTCGCCGCACTGCGTTCCCTGGGCATCCAGCCGGATGCGCTGGTGTTGCGCAGCGACCGGCCCGTCTCGGAGTCCAACAAGCGCAAGATCGCGCTCATGTGCGACGTGGACGAAGACGCCGTCGTGAACTGCAAAGACGTGCCCAGCATCTACGAGATCCCGGCCGTGCTGCACGACCAGGGCCTGGACAAGTACATCACCGACGCTCTCGGCCTGCCGGTGAAGGACGTGGATTGGACCGCCTGGCAGCGCGTGCTCGACGCGGTGCGCGAACCCAAGCACGAGGTCACCATCGGCCTGGTCGGCAAGTACATCGACCTGCCCGACGCCTACCTCTCGGTGACCGAGGCGCTGCGCGCCGGCGGTTTCGCCCAGCAAACCAAGGTCAAGATCGAATGGATCGCCTCCGACACCTGCGAGACGCCCGAGGGCGCCGCGCAGATGCTCAGCGAACTGGACGGCATCTGCGTGCCCGGCGGCTTCGGCGTGCGCGGCATCGAGGGCAAGCTCGGCGCCCTCAAGTTCGCCCGCGAGAACGCCATCCCGGTGCTGGGCCTGTGCCTGGGCCTGCAGTGCATGGTCATCGAGTACGCCCGCAACAAGGCCGGCCTCGACGGCGCCTCGTCCAGCGAGTTCGACCCGGAGACCGAGTTCCCGGTGATCGCGACCATGGAGGAGCAGGTGGAGATCATCGCCGGCGGCGACCTGGGCGGCACCATGCGTCTCGGCCTGTACCCGGCCGACCTTGCGGCGGGATCCATCGTTGAGGAGCTCTACGGCGCCCCTGTCGCTTCTGAGCGGCACCGGCACCGCTACGAGGTCAACAACAACTACCGCACGCAGATCGCCGACGCCGGCCTGTGGTTCTCCGGCACCTCGCCCGACGGCCACCTCGTCGAGTACGTGGAGCTGCCGCGTGGCGAGCACCCGTTCTACGTGGGCACCCAGGCGCACCCCGAGCTGCGCTCGCGCCCCAGCCACGCGCACCCGCTGTTCCGCGGCCTGATCGGCGCCGCGCTGGACCGCCAGCAGGCCAGCCGTCTGTTCGAGGTGAAGGAAGATGCCTAAGACCCTCTCCGACCGCGCCGACACCGACGCGCTGCTGCCCCGCATCGAGGACGAGCCGGCCCCCACCGCGGTGACCTCGAGCTCGGTGAAGTTCGACGGCCACGTGTGGAACATCCGCCAGGACGCGTTCGACTACAACGGTGCCGAGATCGTTCGCGAGTACGTCGACCACCCCGGCGCCGTGGCGGTCCTCGCGCTCGACGACCAGGACCGGGTGCTGCTCATCCAGCAGTACCGGCACCCGGTGCGCATGCGCGAATGGGAACTGCCCGCCGGGCTCCTGGACATCGACGGCGAACACGCCCTCATCGGCGCCCAGCGTGAGCTGGCCGAGGAGACGGACGTCGTCGCGTCGGAGTGGAACGTGCTCACCGAGTTCTACACCTCGCCGGGCGGCAGTAACGAGGTCATCCGCATCTACCTGGCCCGCGGGCTGTCGCCGGCCACCGAGGCCTTCGACCGCACCGACGAGGAAGCCGACATGGTCACCCGCTGGGTCGCCCTGGACGACGTCGTCGACGCCGCGCTCGCCCGACGGGTGCAGAACCCGTCGCTCGTCGTCGGTGTCCTCGCCGCCGCCGCCTCCCGCGCCCGCGGCTGGGCCAGCCTCGCGCCCGCCGACCTGCCGTGGCCGCGGCACCCGTCGAACTGGGACTCCACGGTGTGACCGGTCCCGCGTTCGTCGAGCCGGCCGTGCACTCGTATCTGCGGCATGTCTCGATCGAACGTGGGCTCTCGGCCAACACCGTGGCCGCCTACCGCCGCGATCTGGTGATCTACGCCGGCTGGCTGGCGGATGCCGGCCTCGACGACCTGCGCCAGGTGACCGCGCAGCACGTGAGCGGGTTCGTGCAGCACCTCGGCGCCCGGGCCGAATCGCCGCTGACCGCGGCGTCGGTCGCGCGCATCCTCTCCACCGTGCGCGGCTTCCACCGGTTCCTGCTCGAGGACTCGCTCGTCGAGGTGGACGTCGCCCACGAGTCGAAACCGCCCAAGCTCGGCCTGCGGCTGCCCAAGGCCATCTCGATCGAGCAGGTGACCCAGCTGCTGGCCGCCACCGACGGTGAGGAGTTGCCGCAGTTGCGCGACAAGGCGCTGCTCGAGCTGCTCTACGCCACCGGGGCGCGGGTGTCGGAAGTGGTGAACCTCAACGTGGACGACATGCTCGAGGGCGACGTGGTGCGGCTCACCGGCAAGGGCAACAAGCAGCGCATCGTGCCGGTCGGCAGCTTCGCCCGCGCCGCTGTGGACGCCTACCTGGTGCGCGCCCGGCCGGTGCTGTCCAGCCGGGGCAAGGCCACCCCGGCGCTGTTCCTCGGCGTGCGCGGGCATCGGGTGAGCCGGCAGAACGCCTGGCTGATCATCCGCGCGGCGGCCGAACGCGCCGAGCTGGGCATCGAGGTGTCCCCGCACACGCTGCGGCACTCCTTCGCCACCCACCTGCTCTCCGGCGGCGCCGACGTGCGCGTGGTGCAGGAGCTGCTCGGCCACTCCTCGGTGGCCACCACCCAGATCTACACCCTCGTCACCATCGACACCCTCCGCGACATGTACACCACCGCGCACCCCCGAGCCCGCTGACGGGGCCGCCGGCCGCACCCATCCGCCGCGACTGTGCCCGCTCCGGACAAATGGTCCCGGCGCACCGGGACCATTTGCCCGCACCGGGGCCAGTTGGGCTGGCTGGATTTCCGCGAGCGGGGACGGGGCGAGTCGCGGCACACCGGCGGATCTGGCCGTGGGCTGCGCATCCGCTCGGTAGAATCGACCAAGTGAACTGCATGACGGATCGAGGACAGCCCAGTGGCGCGTAAGACTGAAAACCGGACGCAGCTTCCCGGACTTGAGGAATTGCCGACCGGCGTGACCGGCCGCCCCCTGCAGGTCTTCGATGAACCCACCCCGCTGAAGAGTCACGGCCCGGCGCGCATCATCTCGCTGTGCAACCAGAAGGGCGGCGTCGGCAAGACGACGACCACCATCAACCTGGGTGCGGCCCTGGCCGGTTACGGCCGCCGGGTGCTCGCGATCGACTTCGACCCGCAGGGCGCCCTGTCGGCGGGCCTGGGCATTCCCACGCACGACGTCACGACCATCTACGACCTGCTCCTGAGCGGCTCCAAGGACCCGCGCGAAGCGATCCAGGAGACCGCCGTCGAGGGCCTGGACATCATCCCGGCCAACATCGACCTTTCCGCCGCGGAGGTGCACCTCGTCAACGAGGTCGCCCGCGAGCAGATCCTGGCCCGGGTGCTGCGCAAGGTCTCCAACGACTACGACGTGATCCTCATCGACTGCCAGCCGTCGCTGGGCATCCTCACCGTGAACGCGCTCACCGCCAGCCACGGCGTGCTCATTCCGCTGGAGTGCGAGTTCTTCGCCCTGCGCGGTGTCGCGCTGCTCATCGAGACCATCGACAAGGTGCGCGACCGGCTCAACCCGGCCATCGAACTCGACGGCATCCTGGCCACCATGTACGACTCCCGCACGCTGCACTCCCGTGAGGTGCTCGAGCGGGTCGTCGACGCGTTCGGCGACCGGGTGATGGACACCGTCATCGGCCGTACCGTGAAGTTCCCGGACGCCAGTGTCGCCGGGATCCCCATCACCGAGTTCGCGCCGGAACACGCCGCCGCCAAGGCCTACAAGCAGGCGGCGCGGGAACTGATCCAGCGTGGCGCGGTCGCCTAGGCAGACCACGGCCGCTCCGGCCCGCGCCGCGGCGGCCACCGCCACGGCCGGCGCCGGTACCATCAGCCCCGGCGGGACCGGCACCGTCAGCGGTGACACCGCTCCGACGCCAGGCTTCTCGGTGGCCCTGCAAAACTTCGAGGGCCCGTTCGACCTGCTCCTCTCCCTGATCGGCAAGCACGAACTCGACATCACCGAAATCTCGCTGAGCCGGGTGACGGACGAGTTCATCTCCTACCTGCGCGGGCTCGACGCCGCGGAAGAGCTGGACCACGCGACCGAGTTCCTGGTGGTGGCCGCCACCCTGCTCGACCTCAAACTCTCCGGGCTGCTGCCGCAGGGCGAACTCGTCGACGCCGAAGAGGTGGCGCTGCTCGAAGCGCGGGACCTGCTCTTCGCCCGGCTGCTGCAGTACCGGGCGTTCAAGACCGCGTCGGCCTGGTTTCTCGAGCACCTCGAATACGAGGCGACCCGGCACGTGCGGTCGGTGCGGCTCGAGGAGAAGTACCGCACCACGACCCCGGAGCTGGTGTGGACGCTATCGCTGGGCGACTTCGGCGCCCTGGCCGCGCTGGCGCTGACGCCGCGGGAACTGCCGACGGTGGGGCTCGAGCACCTGCATGCGCCGCTGGTGAGCATCCGCGAACAGGCCGCGATCGTGGTGGCGATGCTGCAGGCCAACCGGAACCTGACCTTCCGCGAGCTGATCGTGGACTGCGTCGAGAAGGGGCTGGTCATCGCCCGTTTCCTGGCCGTGCTCGAGCTGTACCGGCACGGCGCCCTCAGCTTCGACCAACTGGAACCGCTCGGCGAGCTGAGCCTGCACTGGGATGCCGACGGCTGGTCTGACGACAATCTTGCGAACCTCGGAGCCGACTATGACGCCTGATACCGGTATGACGGATGTTGCCGAGGTCTCGACAAGCTCGACCAGCGACGGTGGGGGAGCGGACCGAGGCGGCGTCGGCACGGCCATCGAGCGGCGGCTCGAGGCGATTCTGATGGTGGCGGATGAGCCGCAGAGCCTGGTGCACCTGGCCACCGCGGTCGCGCATCCGCTCGTGGACGTGCGCGAAGCCATCCTGCGGCTGGTCGCCGACTTCGACGGGGTGAACGGCACCGTGCGGCGGGGCTTCGAGTTGCGCGAGGTGGCCGGCGGCTGGCGGATCTACGTGCGCCCGGAGTACGACCCGGTGGTGGCCGATTTCGTGCTCACGCAGAACCCCAGCCGGCTGTCCCAGGCGGCGCTGGAGACCCTCGCGGTGATCGCCTACAAGCAACCAATCAGCCGCGGCGCGGTAGCCTCGATTCGGGCCGTCAACGTCGACTCGGTCGTGCGCACCCTCCTGGGCCGCGGACTGATCACCGAGGCCTTCACCGATAGCGAGACCGGCGCGATCAATTACGCCACCACCGACCTGCTGCTTGTGCAGCTGGGAATCAACTCGCTCGACGAGTTGCCACTAATTTCGCCGTTGCTTGCCGACGGTGCGAACGGATTCGAGGATTTACCATGACCGACCACAACGATAGCTACATCGACACCAGCCGCAGCAACCCGGACTTCGCCACCAACCCGGAGGCCGCCGTCGACGGCATCCGCCTGCAGAAGGTGCTCTCCGCCGCCGGCGTCGCCTCCCGCCGGGTCAGCGAAGAGATGATCGCCTCCGGCCGGGTGCGGGTGAACGGCAAGGTCGTCACCGAGCTGGGCCGCCGCGTGCACCCCGAGACCGACAAGATCGCCGTGGACAACATCGCCGTGCAGCTGGACACCAGCCGCCGCTACGTGATGCTGAACAAGCCCGTCGGTGTGGTCTCCTCGATGCAGGACGAGAGCGGCCGCCCCGACCTCCGCCAGTTCACCCAGGGTTACGAAGAACGTCTGTTCAACGTGGGCCGCCTCGACGCCCAGACCAGCGGTCTGCTGATCCTCACCAACGACGGTGACCTCGCGCACGTGCTCGCGCACCCCTCCTTCGGCGTCGCCAAAACCTACATCGCCAAGGTCGAGGGCCGCGTCTCGGCGCAGACCATCGGCAGGCTGCAGAGCGGCATCGAGCTGGAGGACGGCCCCATCGCCGCCGACAAGGCCCGCATCCTCACCAGCCCTCCCGGCGACGGCTTCACCCTGGTGGAGCTCACCCTGCACTCCGGCCGCAACCGCATCGTGCGGCGGATGCTCGACGCCGTCGGCCACCCCGTCGTGGACCTGGTGCGCCGCCAGTTCGGGCCGCTGCAGCTGGGTACCCTCCGGGCCGGCGCCGTGCGCGACCTCACTAAGGTGGAACTCGGTCAGCTGCTCACGGTGTCCCGCGCCGAGGTCCAGAAGTAGCCGACCCGAGCATCCGTTTCACCCCAGTCACCCGCGCAAGTTTGGAGCCGAACGTGGTCGAGTCTCGCCTGATCGGGCCGGTGCGTGTCGTCGGCGCCGGGCTCCTGGGCACCAGCATCGGCCTGGGCCTGACGGCCCGGGGGATCGACGTGATCCTCGCCGACGCCTCCCCGACGAACCTGTCGCTGGCCATCGACTACGGCGCCGGCCGCGCGGCGACGCCCGCCGACGCCCCGCAGCTGATCGTGGTGTGCGTGCCGCCGGATGTCACCGCCGAGATCGTCGCCCGTGAACTCGACGCGTTCCCCGACGCGATCGTGACGGATGTGGCCAGCGTCAAGCTGGCTCCGCTGACCGAGCTGCGCGAGCGCGGCGCCGACGTCTCCCGCTACATCGGCTCGCACCCGCTGGCCGGCCGGGAACGCGGCGGACCCCTCGCCGGCCGCGCCGACCTGTTCATCGGCCGGCCCTGGGTGGTCGCCGCGCACGACGCGATCAGCTACCAGCGCGCCACCGCGATCGACGACCTGATCCTCGACCTGGGCGCCACCCTGGTGGAGATGACCCCCCAGGAGCACGACAACGCGGTGGCCCTGGTGTCGCACGTGCCCCAGGTGGTGTCCACCCTGATGGCCCGCCGGCTCACCGACGCGCCCGGCTCCGCGCTCAACCTCGCCGGCCAGGGCATCCGCGACGTCACCCGCGTCGCCGCCAGCGACCCCGAACTGTGGGTACAGATCCTCGGCGCCAACCCGGCGCCGGTGCGGGAGATCCTCCTGGCCGTGCGCGACGACCTGGACCGGTTCATCGGCGCCCTCACCGACCCGGCCGCCCCCGGCGCGCGCCGCCAGGTGGCCGAGGAGATCGCCGGCGGCAACACCGGCGTGGCCCGGCTGCCCGGCAAGCACGGCCAGGACCGCCGCTACGCCAGCATCACGGTGATGGTGGACGATACCCCCGGCCAGCTCGCCCGACTCTTCAACGAGATCGGCGAGGTGGGCGTGAACCTCGAAGACCTGCGCCTCGAGCACTCCCCGGGAGCCCAGATCGGGCTCGCCGAGATCAGCATCCTCCCCGAGGCGGTCAGCCGCCTCACCTCTGAGCTGGCCGCCCGCGGCTGGCGGATTGTCGGTTAGACGTTTGAGCAAGCACTCCTACCCCCTGTTCGTCGCGATCGATGGGCCCGCCGGAAGCGGCAAGTCCAGCGTGAGCCGGGCCGTCGCCCGCCGCCTGGGCTTCGCGTACCTCGACACCGGAGCCGCCTACCGGGCGCTGGCGTGGCTGGTCATCGACCAGGAGGTCGACCCGCAGAACTCCGCCGCGGTCACCGCGTTGCTGCCGAACTTCGACTACCTGATCGGCACCGAGCCGGATGCCTACTTCGTGCGGGTCGGCGACAGCGACATCACCGACGCCATCCGGGAGCCGGAGATCTCCGCCGCGGTGAGCGCGATCGCCCGGGTTCCGGAAGTGCGCACGCACCTCACCGAGCTGTTCCGCAGCATCGCCCGGGCCGTGCCGCAGCCCGGCGTGGTGGTCGAAGGACGCGACATCACCACCGTCGTCGCCCCGGAAGCCGAGGTCCGCATTCTACTCACAGCAACCGAAGAGGCTAGAATGGCTAGGCGCTCTGCGGAAATATCAACCCAATCGGCCCACACCGTGGCGGAACAGCTGCGATCGAGGGATCGCGCCGACTCCCAGGTAGTGGAATTCATGAGCGCTGCAGACGGTGTGACCACCGTCGACTCCACCCATCTCGACTTCGACCAGACCATTGACGCGGTCATAGAGGTCATCAATACACGTAACCGCGAGGCCTCGCATGACTAACCAATTCGACGACACGACGATCCCCGAGCTCGACCCGGAGACCGCATCGCGCCTGACCGAACTCGACGACGATGACGCCCTGATCGCCCAGCGCGCCACCGCGCTGCGAACCGGCCTGAACGAGTACGACCTCGACGACGAGGACTTCGACGTACTCGATCACGTCACCGAAGACCCCGACGCGATCCACTACCTGCCGGCCCTGCCGGTGATCGCCATCGTCGG
The DNA here is from genome assembly GCF_025463825.1 of Cryobacterium sp. Taxonomy (GTDB): domain Bacteria; phylum Actinomycetota; class Actinomycetes; order Actinomycetales; family Microbacteriaceae; genus Cryobacterium. Next base: position 1,689 of record NZ_JAODBG010000084.1, on the reverse strand, counting down.
CCGCCCCAACGTGGGCAAGTCCGCCCTGGTGAACCGCATCCTCGGCCGCCGTGAGGCCGTCGTGGAGGACACCCCCGGCGTGACCCGTGACCGCGTCACCTACAAGGGTGAATGGCACGAACGCCGCTTCAGCCTCGTCGACACCGGCGGCTGGGAGCCCGACGCCAAGGGCATCGACGCCTCCGTCGCGATGCAGGCCGAGCTGGCCATCGAGCTGTGCGACGTCGTCATGTTCGTCGTCGACTCCAACGTGGGCCCGACCTCCACCGACGAGGCCGTCGTCAAGCTGCTGCGTCGCAGCGGCAAGCCGGTCTTCCTCATCGCCAACAAGGTCGACGACATCCGTCAGGAGCCCGAAGCGGCCAGCCTGTGGGCGCTCGGCCTCGGCCAGCCCTGGCCGGTCTCCGCGCTGCACGGCCGCGGCGTCGCCGACCTGCTCGACGCGATCCTCGAAGAACTCCCCGAGATCTCCAACGTCGCCAAGCAGGAAGTGGGCGGCCCGCGCCGCGTCGCCATCCTGGGGCGCCCGAACGTGGGCAAGTCCAGCCTGCTCAACAAGGTCGTCGGCGAAGAGCGCGTTGTCGTCAACGCGCTGGCCGGCACCACCCGCGACCCGGTCGACGAGCAGGTTGAGCTCGGCGGCAAGGTCTGGCGTTTCGTCGACACCGCCGGCATCCGCCGTCGCGTGCACCTCTCCCAGGGCGCCGACTTCTACGCATCGCTGCGCACAAGCGCCGCCCTCGAGAAGGCCGAAGTGGCCGTCGTGCTCATCGACGTGACCGAGGTCATCAGCGAGCAGGACGTCCGGGTCATCGACCTGGTCCTCGAGTCCGGCCGTGCGCTGGTGCTCGCGTTCAACAAGTGGGACCAGATCGACGACGACCGTCGCCGCTACCTGGAGCGCGAGATCGAGCAGGACCTGGCCCACGTGGCCTGGGCCCCGCGCGTGAACATCTCCGCCAAGACCGGCCGTCACATGGAGAAGCTGGTTCCGGCGCTCGAGCTCGCGCTCGAGTCGTGGGACACCCGCGTCGCCACCGGGAAGTTCAACGCGTTCCTCGCCGAGCTGGCCGCGGAGCACCCGCACCCGGTGCGCAGTGGCAAGCAGCCGCGCATCCTGTTCGGCACCCAGGCCTCCAGCCGCCCGCCGACCTTCGTGATCTTCACCACCGGGTTCCTCGACCCGGGCTACCGCCGCTTCATCCAGCGCCGCCTGCGCGAGGTCTACGGCTTCGCCGGCAGCCCGATCAACATCAGCATGCGCGTGCGCGAGAAGCGCAAGCGCTAAGCCCCTGCCGGGGTTCCCCGGTCGGCTCGATCAAGCCGCGTGCTGCATCCTACGGATGCCGGCACGCGGCTTTTTCGTGCCCGGACCCGGCGCGAAAGCCGCCCGGATCACGCAAGGTTTGCGCAAGGAATCCTCAAGAACGGCCCTGTGCCACCTCAAGGCCGGGCCGCCGATCCCTGTATTGACGCGGATCCTGCCAGAAAACCCCCAAGCGGCACTTGAGGGTACCCCCGAGCGAGGGGGTTGGAGAGCCGGCCGCATCTGTTCTAGGTTCTTGTTGCTGGCAGAGACGCTTTCGGCTCCACCGGCATCGCGGGACCCGAAACCCGCGTACCGCCCGCACGCCGCCGCACCTCCCGAAAGGTGCGCTCCCCCCAACCCGTTTTGATCGTTCCGGTGTC
>NZ_JAODBG010000051.1 GCF_025463825.1 Cryobacterium sp. | reverse complement strand
GGCGACGATTTCCTCGCTGGGTTCGTCGATAACTTTTCGGGCCACCTGTTACACCTTTCGTGGGCCGGCGGAAATACCACCGACTTGCAGGGCGGACAGGACTCGAACCTGCAACCTGCGGTTTTGGAGACCGCTGCTCTACCAATTGAGCCACCACCCTATGCAGCGAAACCGTTCGGCTCCTTCGCGACCAAAATAGGCGCAAAGAAGCTTGGCAGATTTCAACTACCGGAGCAAGTCTAGGTCACGGCGGGTGCCCTGTAAAGCCAGCGCCCTCCCGGCGCCGGCGCGAGCGCCCCGGGGAGCACCTCTGCCTGCACTGTCGGGTGGCACGGCTGCCCCGTATGCTCGAAGCGTGGCACACGACATCAAACGGATCTCCACCAGAATCGGCTCCATTGCGGAGTCCGCGACCCTCAAAGTCGACGGCAAGGCCAAGGCGCTGCAGGCGGCTGGCCGTCCGGTGATCAGCTTCGCCGCCGGCGAGCCCGACTTCCCGACCCCGGCGCACATTGTCGAAGCGGCCCTCGCGGCCGTCACCGACCCGAAGAACCACCGGTACACGCCGGCGGCCGGGCTCCCCGACCTGCGTGAAGCGATCGCCGCGAAGACCCTCCGTGACAGCGGCCTGACGGTGCCCGCTTCACGGGTGCTGGTCACCAACGGCGGCAAGCAGGCCGTCTACCAGGCTTTCGCCACGTTGCTCGACCCGGGCGACGAGGTGCTGCTGCCGACTCCGTACTGGACGACCTACCCGGAGGCGATCCGCCTCGCCGGCGGTGTGCCCGTCGACGTGTTCGCCGGCAGCGACCAGGGCTACCTGGTCACCGTGGAGCAGCTCGAGGCCGCCCGCACCGACAAGACCAAGGTGCTGCTGTTCGTCTCCCCGTCCAACCCCACCGGCGCCGTGTACTCCGAGGAGCAGACCCGCGCCATCGGCGAGTGGGCCGAGGAGCACGGCCTCTGGGTCATCAGCGACGAGATCTACCAGAACCTCACCTACCCTTCGACAGGCTCAGGGCAAGCGACCCGGGCGGTGTCCATTGTCGAGGCCGTCCCCGCCCTGGCCGACCGCACCATCCTCGTCAACGGCGTGGCCAAGACCTACGCCATGACCGGCTGGCGGCTGGGCTGGATGGTGGGCCCGCAGGATGCGATCACCGCCGCGGCCAACCTGCAGTCGCACCTGACCTCGAATGTGTCGAACATCTCGCAGCGCGCCGGCATCGCCGCGCTGAACGGGCCGCAGGACGACGCGGAGGCCATGCGGGTCGCGTTCGACCGCCGCCGCACACTGATCGTCGCGGAGCTCAACAAGATCCCGGGCATCCACACCCCCACGCCGCAGGGCGCGTTCTACGTGTACCCCGATGTCACCGGGCTGCTCGGCCGCACCTGGGGCGGGGTCACACCGACCACCTCCCTTGAGCTGGCCGACCTGATCCTCGACCAGGCCGAAGTGGCCGCGGTCCCCGGTGAGGCCTTCGGCCCCAGCGGCTTCCTCCGCCTGTCCTACGCCCTCGGCGACGACGCCCTGCTGGAGGGCATCCAGCGCCTGCAAAAACTGTTCGCCTAGGCCCCACCGCGACGGCCCCATCCTGCCGCAACGTGAGCCCGTTCCGGTGCGACTACTCGAAGATGACGGCGACTTCGTCGAGCATGCCCTCGAAGGGGCTGTCACCGGCGTCGACCACTGTGCCCGGGCAGCTCACCACGAGGTACAGGTAGGCCTCACTGAGCGGCATGGCGCGCATGGCGACGTCGTTGACGTAGGGAGAGCCATCGTTCGGGTTGATGTATTCGACCCGGCTGGTGGCGAATTGGAGGGTGTCGGTCGACCCCGGAAGACCGACGGCAACCTCGGTGCTGCCGAACCCGCCGACCACCTCGGCAGTGTCCACCGAGTCCACCATCTGCTGGGTGAGGAACTCGAGGGTGGCCTCGGTGTCGGTGCGGTCGTCCGTGGCGGCGGCGTCCACGGGAGGCTGCCGGTTCTGCGATGTCGTGAAGAGGTAGCCGAGGTCGGCGTTCGTCGCCTGATTCACGCCCTCCTGGTCGAAGACGCCGATCTCCCAGCCGTCCAGGATCGGGAAGGACCAGAACGGCGACCCCAGGTCGGCCTGGTCGTCGAGGCCGACCGAGCCGGAGCCGGTCTGGGACCACGATCACGATCACGATCACGATCACGATCACGATCACGATCACGATCACGATCACGATCACGACGATGATGGCGATCAGCAGCAGGGCTCCGCCGCCGATCAGCGCCCAGGCCCAGCCGGGTAGGCCGCCCTTGCGTGGCGGCCGCGGCGGCGGCGAACCGGCACCAGCGGGCCCGGCGGCGGCCGGGTTCGGTGCATACCCGGGGTTCCGGGTGTTCGCGGCGTTTTCGGTGTTTCCGGAGTTCGCGGCGACCGGTTCGGTCGGTTCGATGGTGCGTTCGTCAAGTATTTCCCCCCAGGCGTTGTTGTCGAACCTTGCCGACTCCACCAACCGGTGGATGGCACGGTCGGTCGAAAGGGTGTTGCCGCAACCGGCCGCGGGGACGAACCTGAATGCATGACAACTTCATCTCCGGCGGTGCGCGTCGCGCGGCTGAGCAAATCGTACGGCGACGTCGACGCGGTCGCCGACATCAGCTTCGACATCTCGCCCGGCGAGACCTTCGCCCTCCTCGGCCCGAACGGCGCCGGCAAGAGCAGCACCATCGAAATCCTCGAGGGCTACCGCGACCGCTCCGAGGGTGACGTCACGGTGCTCGGTGTGGACCCGCAACATGGCGGCCTGGATTGGAAGGCCCGCATCGGCATCGTGTTGCAGTCCAGTGGCGAGGGTGGCAACGCCACCGTGGCCGAACAGCTGCGCCACTTCGCCGGGCTCTACCCCAACCCCCGCCCGGTTGACGAGGTCATCGCCGCGGTCGGGCTCGAGTCCAAGGCGAAGACCCGCATCCACAAACTCTCCGGCGGGCAACAGCGCCGGGTGGATGTCGCCCTCGGAATCATCGGCCGGCCGGAGCTCCTGTTCCTGGACGAACCGACCACCGGCTTCGATCCCGAGGCGCGGCACCAGTTCTGGGACCTCATCCGCTCGCTCAAGGCGGACGGCACCACCATTCTGCTCACCACCCACAACCTCGACGAAGCCGCCGAGCTCAGCGACCGGGCCGGCATCATCGTGGGCGGCAAGCTCATCGACATCGGCGCCATCGGCGAGCTGGGCGGCCCCGCCGCCCGCGTCCCGCGGGTGCGTTGGCGCGACAGTGCCGGGGTGCAGCACGAGGATTGTACCGAGACTCCCGCCCGGGTGGTGGCCGGGCTGGCAACGCTCGGTGAACCCGCCGACCTGCAGGTCATCCGGCCCAGCCTCGAAGACATCTACCTGGGCCTGGTTCGCCGGCACGCTGCCGACAGCGCCACCACAACCGAGAACGCGGAGGTGCTCGCATGAGCGCTACCCTGTCCACCCCGCCGGAATCCCTCCGGCCCAGCCGTCCCCGCGCGCCGCGGCACAGCATCCTCCGGCTCGGCCTGTCCCGCATCGGGTTCGAAATCAGGCTGTACTTCCGCTCCACCGACACCGTCTTCTTCACGTTCCTGTTCCCGTTCATCATGCTGGGCATCTTCACCGCGGCGTTCTCCGCCCAGGGCAACATCGGCACAAACCCCGACGGCTCCGGCGGGATCAGCGTCGGCGCATATTACCTGCCCGGCATGCTGGCCGCGGGGATGCTGCTCTCCGGACTGCAGAACCTGGCCATCGACATCGCCGGCGAGAAGGGCGACGGCACGCTCAAGCGCCTGGGCGGCACCCCCCTGTCGCCGCTGAGCTACTTCATCGGCAAGATCGGGCAGGTGCTCGTCACGGGCATCCTGCAGGCGGTGCTGCTCCTGCTCGTGGCCCGCTTCGCCTTCGACATCGCGCTGCCCACCGAGCTCGAAAAATGGCTGACCTTCGTGTGGGTGTTCCTGCTCGGCGTGATCACCTGCGCCTTCCTGGGCATCGCCCTGTCGGCGCTGCCGCGATCGGGCCGAAGCGCCTCGGCTGTGGTGATCCCGATCGTGCTTGTGCTGCAGTTCATCTCCGGCGTCTACCTGCAGTTCAACGCCCTGCCGGAATGGATGCAGAACATCGCCGGGCTGTTCCCGCTCAAATGGATGGCGCAGGGCATGCGATCGGTGTTCCTGCCGGACGGCTTCGCCTCGCAGGAGCAGAACGGCGCCTGGGAGTTGGACCTGGTGCCGCTGGCGCTGCTGGTCTGGCTGGTCGTGGGGCTGATCGGCAGCCGGCTGAGCTTCCGCTGGATCCGCAAGGACGCCTGAGTGCGTGAGCGCGGCCGGGCATACCCCGCCAATGGGATGCTTGTCCCATGAGCACGCGGCGATGGTGGGATGTGGTGGTCGCTGGGTCCCTCACGGTCATGGCCGCGATCGGGGCCCAGAATTCCGGCCTGGGATCGAGCCTGGTCGGCGTCCTCGTCAGCCTCTCGGCCATCGGCCTGGCCTACCTCGGCTGGGGCCGCCGCGCCATCACGGCCGCGACCGAACCGCCCGAGGCCCGCACGTCGGCGTCCAACATCGGATTCCGGGTCGTGCTGATCGTCGCCTGCGGTGTCGCGACCGCGATCGACCCGAACATGGCCACCCTGCAGACGTTGGCCTTCCCTGTGCTCTGGCTCCTGGCCCGCACCTACCGGGGCGCGGCGCTGCTCAGCGCGACCCTGGCCGCTTCGACCGGGCTCGGGCTCTGGGTCGGGGTCGGCCGAACCGCGGATGCCGCCGTGCAGGCCGCCGCCATCGAGGCCGTCTCGCTGGTGTTCGCGCTGGCGATGGGAACCTGGATCTCGCGCATCGCCGAGGCCGGCGCGTATCAACGCCGGTTGGTGGAAGAGCTCACCGCGGCCCAGGGCGAGCTCGCGGCGCTGCACCGGGATGCCGGCAGCGCGAGTGAGCGAGAGCGCCTGGCCCGGGAGATCCACGACACCATCGCACAGAGCCTCACCAGCCTGCTCATGCTCGCCCAGCGCTCCCGCTCCGAACTCGCGGCCATGCCCGGCCACACCGCCGCCGTGGCCGACAGCATCGAGCTGATCGAGTCGACCGGCCGCGACGCCCTCACCGAGACCCGCGCCCTCGTGGCGTCGATGGCGCCGGTGCGGGCCGGCGACGGGGACCTCGCCCACACCGTGGCACGCCTCGCGGAACGCTTCGAACGGGAGACCGGAATCACCGTGACACTCGACCTCACCGGACTCGATCCGGTCCACCACGACGGGCCGCCCGCTGGCCCGCTCGACCGGGCGCTCGAGGTGGTGCTGCTGCGCTGTGCCCAGGAGGGCCTGGCCAACGTGCGCAAGCACTCCCGGGCCGGCGCCGCCACCATCGACGTCGAGCGTAGCGCAGAAGCCGTGACCCTCACCGTGACCGACAACGGCCGGGGGCTCGGCGACTACCGGCCAGAGGCCGAGAACGGCTTCGGCCTGGCCGGCATGCGCGACCGGGTGCACCTGGTGGGCGGTCGACTCGACGTCGAGGGCACCCCGATCGGCGGAACCGTGCTGCGGGTGACCCTGCCGGCCCCGGCACCCGAGGCCATGACACTGCTGGGCGGCGCCGAGTGATCCGGGTGCTCGTCGCCGACGACCATCCGATCGTGCGCGCCGGCATCGTGGGCCTGCTCGGCGCCGCCGACGACATCAGCGTGGTCGGAGAAGCCGCTGACGGCGCCGCCGCCGTGCTCCTGGCCGCGGAGCTGCGCCCGGGCGTGGTGCTGATGGACCTGCGGATGCCGCACCTGGACGGCGCCGCAGCGACCGCCGCGATCCTCGCCGAGAACCCGACCGTGCGAGTCCTGGTCCTCACCACCTATGAAACCGACGACCAGATCCTCGGCGCCATCGCCGCCGGTGCGAGCGGCTACCTGCTCAAGGCCGCCCCGCAGGCCGAGATCATCGAGGGGGTGCGGTCTGTCGCCGGCGGCCAGACGGTGCTGGCGCCCGTGATCGCCGCTCGGCTGGTGCAGCGGGTGCGGGAGGATGCCGCCCCAGCGCCGCGCCTCTCGGCGCGCGAACTCGACGTGCTGCGCCTCGTCGCGGCCGGGGAGAGCAACCCGCAGATCGCCCGGTCGTTGTTCATCGGCGAGGCCACCGTGAAGACGCACCTCCTGCACGTCTTCGAGAAGCTCGGCGTGGGTGACCGCACCCGCGCCGTCACCCTGGCGATGGAGCTGCGCCTGCTCTAGCTCCCCGCCCGGCGGCGCTTGCCGGAGAAACGCCGGCTACGTCCCACGCCGATGCGGATGCCCCGCCGCCGTGCGCCGAGTTGCCGAGAAACGCCCCTTCGGCGCCACCGAAGGGGCATCTTGCGGCAGCTCGCGAGGCGGGTGCGGCGGTACAGCTAGGAGAAGAGGGAGAAGCCCACGAAGACCGGTTCCGGCTGCAGGATGACGCCGAAGTCGGCCTGCACCCGCTGTTGCACGTAGCGGGCCAGTTGGCCGATCTCGTCCGCCGTCGCCGTGCCGGTGTTGGTGATCGCGAGGGTGTGCTTGCTCGAGATCGCGGCGCCGGAGCCCGGCAGGCGGAACCCGCGGTGGATGCCGGCATTCTCGATCAGCCAGGCGGCGCTGAGCTTCACCGTGCGCAACACCTCGGCGCCCGGGATCGGCCCCACGCCGGCGTATTCGTCGAGCGGGATGACCCGGTCCGGCAGCTCGACGTCGGCCTGCTTCCAGCGCGGCGCCTCGGCGGGCAGGGTGCGGGCGAAGCTCTCTGTGACGATCGGGTTGGTGAAGAACGAGCCGGCGCTGAAGGTGTCGGGGTCGGCCGGGTCGAGCACCATGCCCTTGCCGGCGCGCAGGCCCAGCACGCTTCGGCGCAGGTCGGTCAGCGGCACCCGGTCGCCCAGTTGCACGCCGAGCGCCTGCGCGAGTTGCGGGTAGCTGACCGGCTGGCTCAGGGCGCTGCCGAGTACGGCTGCCTGGGAGGTCGTGTCGCGCAGCGCCAGTTCGATGGCCAGCACCACTCCCCGCCGGCCCTGCTTGAACACCGAGGTGCGGTAGCCCAGGCCGAGGTCGGCGTTGCTGAGGCGTTGCACCTCGCCGGAGTCGTGGTCGAGAAAGTCGACCGCGGCGAGGCTGGTGCCGATTTCCTGGCCGTACGCGCCGATGTTCTGCACCGGAGCGGCGCCGCTGGTGCCGGGGATGCCGGAGAGGGCCTCGATGCCAGCCCAGCCGTTGGCCACCGTCAGGGCGACGAGCTCGTCCCAGGGTTCGCCGGCCTGCACCCGGATGCGCACCGCGCGCCCGCTCGCACCGTCAGCGTCGGTTGCACCGTCGGTGCCGAGCACCTCGACGCCCCGGGTGCACACGTGGATGACGGTGCCGTCGAACCCGGTGTCGGCGGCGACAGTGTTCGAACCGCCGCCGAGCAGCAGCCACGGTTCGTCGGAGCTCCACGCGTCCAGGACGGCCTGGATCAGGCCGGCCTCGTCGGCGGGCGCGACGAGACGCGCGGGAGCGCCGCCGACCCGGAGGGTCGTGAGCTCAGCCAGGCGCACGGGTTCGGTCATGGCCGCCTAGACCAGCCGGACGCGGGCTTGCGCCTTGCCCAGGACCGTCACGGCGTTGAACGTGACGGTGAGGTCGATGCGGGCGACGCCGGCATCCGCGTCGAGCGCGCCCACCTTGGCGACCACGGTGACGACGGCGCCGAGATCCGGGTCCACGGGCACCGGCCGGGTGAACCGCACCTGGTAGTCCAGCACCCGGCCGGGGTCACCCGTCCAGTCGACGACGGGCTGGATGGCCAGGCCCATGGTGAGCATGCCGTGCGCGAGCACGCCCGGCAGCCCCACCGAATGGGCGACGTCGTCGCGGTAGTGGATCGGGTTGAAGTCGCCGGAGGCGCCGGCGTAGCGCACGAGGCTGTCCCGGGTGAGCGGGAAGCTGCTCTCGGCGACGATGTCGCCCACCGTGAGGCCGTCGAGGGAGGGCGTGCTCTGAACGGTCATTCGTCTCCCCTGACGACGAGGGTGGAGGTGGCGGTGACGACGTGGGCGCCGCTGGCGTCGACGATGGTCGACTCCGCGGTGACCATCGAGTGGCCGCCGAGGCTCTTCACGCTGGCGACGGTGACCGTGGCGGTGAGCTCGTCACCGGCGACGATCGGCCGGCTGAAGCTGAAGCGCTGGTCGCCGTGCACCACCCGGGTGAAGTCGATGCCGGCGTCGGGCTCGGCAAGCAGCTGGGCGAGCGTCGCCTCCTGCACCACGACGGCGAACGTCGGCGGCGCGACGACGTCGGTGTACCCGGCGGCGCGGGCGGCCTCAGGGTCGAAGTTGATCGGGTTGGTCGCGAAGACGGCACGCGAGAATTCGCGCACCTTCTCCCGCCCGACGAGATACGGCGGCACGGCGGGAAAGACCCGGCCCTGGATTGCTGGATTCACAGACACGTACCGAGTGTACTTGCGCTCCACCGGCACCGCGGGGCCGAGCGGATGCGGACGCGACAGCGGAATTGTCGGGCGGGCGCCGCTGGGGCAGAATTGGCCCGGTGGATTACCGACAAGTCGCCCTGACCGACCCCGAGGTCGCCCCTCTGCTCACCGGCCTCCGCCAGGAATACGAGGCCCGGTACGGGCGCGGCGCCGGCGATTCGGTGCTGGACGTCGCTGCCAGCGAGTTCGAGGCGCCGACCGGCGCCTTCGTGGTGCTCCTGGATGATGGCAGGACCGTCGCCGGCGGCGGCATCCGTCGGATCGACGAGAACATCGTCGAAGTGAAGCGGATGTGGACCAACCCCGATTATCGCCGCCAGGGCCACGCACTGCGGATGCTGAGGGAACTGGCCGGCCTGGCGGGCCAGCTCGGCTACAGCACGGTGCGCCTGGAGACCGGCCACGCCCAACCGGAGGCCCTGGCGCTGTACCGGCGGCTCGGCTTCTCCGAGATCGGCAGCTACGGACCGTACGAGAACGCCACGGCGTTCCAGCTCGACATCGACGCCGTCACGGCGACGCCCCGCCACGCCCGGCAGTGAAAGCGCGGGCGGAGCGGGGCGGCGGGCGCCGGCTCAGCGAGCCGGCATCACTCAGACGGATCAGACGAACGGGATGACCAGGCCACCCCAGGTCTCCTCCATGTACGCCTGGGTCTCCTCGGAGAGCAGCAGCTCCTTGAGCTTGACGATGCGCGGGTCGTTCTCGAGCTCGGGAGTGGTCGCCAGCACGTTGGCGTACGGGCTGTCCTTGCCCTCGACCAGGATCGCCTGGTCGGCGGTGAGACCGGCCGGCAGCGCGAAGGAGATGGTGACGAACGCGGCGTCCACGTCCTGCACCGCCTGCGGCAGGGTGGCGTTCTCGATCTCCTGGAACTCGTACTTGTTCGGGTTGTCGGTCACGTCGGCGATCGAGGTGGGCTCCTCGGTCGTCTCGATCAGGCCTTCGGCGGCGAGGATCTTCAGCGCACGGCCCTCGTTGGTCGGGTCGTTCGGGATGGCGATGGTGGCGCCGTCCTTGAGGTCGTCGAGGGACGTGACGGTGTCGCTGTAGAACGCGGCGCTGGGCAGGTAGATCTCACCGACGCTGACCAGGCTGCCGCCGGCCTGCGCGTTGTAGGTCTCCAGGAAGGTGCTGTTCTGGAACAGGTTCGCGTCGATCGAACCGTCGGACAGGGCGACGTTGGGCGTGTTGTAGTCCGTGAATTCCTGGAAGACGATCTCCAGACCGGCGTCGGCGGCCAGGTTGTCTTCGACGAACTTGAGGATGTCGCCGGCCGGAGTGGCCAGCGCGCCGACGGTGACGGTGCCGAGGTCGTCGCCCGCGGCTCCGGCGGTGGCGGCGGGCTCGTCCGCCGTTCCCGCGCAGGCGGTGAGGGCGAACAGGGCGGAGAGGGCAACGGCGGCACCAGCAAGGCGCGTGCGGCGGGGGGTGAACTGCATGGGAGGACTCTTCTCGTGAGGTGGTGGTCGCCGCGCCGTCATGCTGACTTCGGCGCGGTTAGGTGGGGGTGTGTGGGTGGGGGCTGGGAGGTGTCGGGTCAGGCCCCGGTGAGGACACCATCGCGCAGGGCCGGTAAGACCTTCTCGGCGCGAGCGGGCCGGGACTTGTGGGCGAACCGCCTGGCCAGCAGCGTGGCGAGCCCCTGCAGCACCATCACGATCGCGAAGATCACGATGATCACGGCGACCATGTGGATGGTGCTGTAGCGCTGGTAGCCGTAGCGCACGGCAACGTCACCCAGGCCGCCGCCGGCGACGGTGCCGACCATGGCCGAGAAGTTGATGATCGACGTCACCGTGGTCGACAGGCCGAGGATCATCGGCGACAGCGCCTCCGGCACGAGCACCTTCGCGACGATCTGCCAGCGCGTCGCGCCGAGCGACTCGGCCGCCTCGATGAGGCCGGTGTCGACCTCCTTGATGGCGATCTCCACCATCCGGGCGAAGAACGGGATGGCCACGACGGCCAGCGGCACGATGGCGGCGGTCGGGCCGATGAAGGTGCCGACCACCAGACGGGTGAACGGGATCAGCGCGACCATCAGGATGATGAACGGCACGCTGCGGCCGAGGTTCACGATGAATTCAAGGATCCGGTTGATCGCCCGGCCGAGCTTGCGGGAGCCGAACGGACTCTCGAACAGGCCGCCGGCTTCGGTACCGACGAGCACGATGCCCAGCGGCAGGCCCACGACGACGGTGATCAGAAGTGAGACGCCGACCATGTAGAGGGTCTGCCCGGTGCCGACGAGCAGCACCTGGAAGAGGCCGGACCAGAAGTCGGGTGCGGATGGGTCGATCACGGTTACTCCCCCACGATTTCGACGAGCATGCCCTGGCTGCGCAGGTCCTCGATCGGGCCGGTGTTGCTACGTGGCTGTCCCGGCAGCTGCAGCCGGGTGCGCCCCGCCTGGTTGCCGCCGATGGTTTCGATCACGGCACCGAGGATGGACACGTCCAGCCCGTAGGTGCGGGCCAGCTGCGCGATCACGGGCCGGTCGGCGGAGCCGCCGCTGAAGGTGATGTCGATGACGGTGTCACCCGGGGTGCGGGGTGCGTCGCCGAGGGGGAACAGTTCGTGCGCAAGCCGGGAGCCGGCGGTGGAGATCAACGAGACGATGCGGCCCTGTTCGACGATCCGGCCGCCCTCGATCAGCGCGGCGGAGTCGCAGATGCGCTTGACGACCTCCATCTCGTGGGTGATCAGCAGCACGGTCAGGCCGAGGTCGGTGTTGATGGTCTTGACCAGGTCCAGGATCGAGCGGGTGGTCTCGGGGTCAAGGGCGCTGGTGGCCTCGTCGGAGAGCAGCACCTTGGGCTCGCCGGCCAGAGCCCGGGCGATGCCCACCCGCTGCTTCTGGCCGCCGGAGAGCTCGGCGGGATACGAGCCGGCCTTGTCGGCCAGGCCGACCAGGTCGAGGATCTCGAACGCACGGCGGCGGCGCTGGTCGCCGTCGACCCCGATGATCTCCAGTCCCAATTCCACGTTGCCGCGCACAGTGCGCCCGGCGAGCAGGTTGAAGTGCTGGAAGACCATGCCGATCTTGCGGCGGGCGGCGCGCAGCGCTGCGGGCGACAGGGCCGTGAGTTCGTCGCCGTCGACCGTCACGGTGCCGGAGTCGGGTCGCTCGAGCAGGTTGACCGCCCGGATCAGCGTGCTCTTGCCCGCACCGCTCTGCCCGATCACTCCGAAGATCTCCCCCTCGGCCACCTCGAGCGAGACGTCCTGGAGGGCAGCGGTGACGGTGCCGCCTGAGCGGAAGGTCTTGGAGACGTGCTGAACGGAGATCACGATGGTCCTGAGGTTTTCGTGCGGCCTCTTACCGCAGTAAGTCCGAGTGTGCCAATCGCAACGCGCAGGACCAAATCACTGTGACATTTTGTGTCGGCGCCGCCGGCCGTGCTGCGGTGAGCCCGCTGACACCCGTGAATTGCTTCTGCCGACTGGGCAGATGCATTCGTCGGCGGCCCGGTTCGAGGGATAACGTGGACTCGTTATGCATAACAAATTGACCCCCCACCCTGATCTTCCGATCGACCTGCCCACGGCCGAGCGTCTCGCCAAGGCCGTCGAGCACTACGGCGAGTCCGTCGTCGTCGACCACTCCGTAGCACTGATGCGCGGCAAGAACGCCGGCAAGGACTTCCTGCTCTACGTCGGCGGCCGGCATGCGCTTGGCATCCTCGAGGGTGCTCCCGCGTTGTACTGGCCCGAGCTGTGGGGCGCCCGCGCCCTGCTGCACGTCTGGAACGACTCCGCGGCACCCTACGTGGTCGTCGGCCTCAACAACGAGGCCTGGCGCATCCGTGAGATGTGCGCGAAGGTCGTCACGCTCCGCGGCCTGGATGTGGCGCCCAAGCTCGTGAAGGCCACCACCGATGAGGTGCCCCGCGTGCGGGTCGCCGCCCTCAACGCCCTCGCCCTGCAGGGTCGGGAGCAGGACATCCCCACCATCTCCGTGCGCCTGCGCGACCCCGACAAGGACGTGCGCCGCGCCGCCCAGCAGGCCCGCGACGCCATCGTCAGCCGGCTCAACCTCCCCAAGGAGTAACCACGAACGCCATCGCCACCCCGCAGCAGCCCGGGCCACTTCCCAGCCGGCAGCCGTACCGCCGGTATGTGGCGATCGGTGACAGCTTCACCGAGGGCGTCGGCGACGACCTGCCCGACGGCCAGGTGCGCGGCTGGGCCGACCTCGTCGCGCTCGGCCTGGCGGCCGCGGCCGCCGAACCGGTGTCATACGCCAACCTCGCCATCCGCGGCAAGCTGCTCGGCCCGATCGTGAACGACCAGCTCGAACCAGCCCTGGCCCTGAAGCCCGACCTGCTCACGGTCTGCGGAGGCGGTAACGACATGATGCGGCCCCGCGTCGAGATCTCCTACGTCGTGGACCTGCTCGACCGGGTGGTCGACCGGTCCGTGGCCGACGGCATCCACGTGGTGGTGCTCAGCGGCGGCAACCCGTCCCGGCACCTGCCGCTCGGTTCGCTGATGCAGAAACGCGGCGACAGGCTCGCCGAGGCCGCTCGGGAGACATTCGGCAAGCCCGGCGTGACCCTGGTGGACAACTGGATCGACACCGACCTGTCCCAGAGCCGGTTCTGGTCTGCCGACAAGCTGCACCTCAACGCCTGCGGGCACACCCGGGTGGCGACGAACGTGCTCAACGCCCTCAGCGTGCCGATCCCGGCCGGCTGGGCGGAGGGCGAGGCCGGTGAAGCCCCGCCGCGCGAGCGCATCCAGGACACGGCCGCGTACTACGCCGCCTACGTGCTGCCGTGGATCGGCCGCCGGCTCACGGGCCGGTCGTCCGGCGACGGCCGGCCGCCCAAGCGTCCGGAACTCACCGTGGTCGAGGCGCCCTGAGCAGCCCCTGATACAAACGAACGGGCCGCGTGGTCACCCACGCGGCCCGTTGCTGTATCAGGGAGGAATCAGACCTTGCGGCCCGAGATCGTCCGGAGCAGGAAGACGATGACGGCGATCACTGCCAGGACGATACCGACCCAGAGCAGGAACTGGAGTGACTCCACGAGCCCGCCGGTAATCAGCAGGATCACGGCCACCACGGCGATGATAATGACAAGAAGATTCATCTTTGGACCTTTCTCGGAACCGAGGGTTTTCCTCGTGTTGGAGATAGTAGACCTGCGGCGGCCCTGATCGCACGCTATTTTTGCGATGTTCTCAGCGTGTCGCCGCCACCTGGCGGGCGAGGTAGCCGCCGAATCCACCCGGCACCCGGCCCTCGAGCCGGCCCGAGGTGAGCACCGGGATCAGCGCCGTGCGGCACTCCCGGGCGCCGAGGGCGCGGAGGGCACCCACCAGCAGCACGTCCTCGTCGGAATCGGCGTCGCTGAACCCGCCCGCCGCGAGATAGCAGTCGCCGCGCACCCCCAGGTTGGCGCCGTGCACGTGCGGATGCCCGTCGACCAGGGTGTGCGACCCGTGCCAGCGGGCCTGCTCGTGCGCCGGCAGTTCGGCGTCGGGCAGCACGGTGCCGAGCACCAGTTCGGTGCCGGCCTCGGCCAGGGCCAGCTGTACCGCCAGCCAGCGCCGGGGAACGGCGGAGTCGGCATCAGTCGTGGCCACCCAAGTGTGCTCTGCGGCCGCCGCCGCGACAAGGTGGGCGACTCCCGCCCGCCGGGCCGAACCGACCGACCCGGCCGTGCTGTCCATGGCCAGGAACCGCGGCCACCCGGCGACCACCCCGGCCGACCCGTCGGTGCAGCGGTCGAGCACCACGACCACGGAGATGGTGGGGGTGTCGTCGCCGAACTCGTGCTCGACGGCGTCGACGGCGTCGGCGAGCGCGGCCAGGCACCGCGGCAGCCGCCTTTCCTCGTTGCGGGCCGGGACCACCACCACGAGATGATCGATCCGGATTCTCACGACACCAGCCCTTCGCGCTGGGCGACGGAGCGGGCCGGGCCCGGCTCGTAGACCTCCAGCACGAAATCGCGTTCCTGATGCCGCACCGTGCACTCGAGCCCGGGCAGCGCGGCGAGCACCGCGTGCACCTCGTCGCCGCCGAGCGGGTACTCCCCCACCGGGTGTCGCCAGTGGCAGGCGACCAGCGCACCGTCCGGGGTGAGGCTCTGCCGGCTCCGCTCCAGCAGCACCGCGAGGTCGGCCGGCGAGCAGTAGTAACCGATCTCCGACAGCACCACGAGGTCGAAGGTACCGGTCGGCCACTCGGCGGGCAGCGCGCGCCGCTCCACGGTCACGCCGGGCAGCCCCGCCAGGCGGTCGCGGGCCACGGCGAGCGCCTGCTCGTTGATGTCGGTGGCCAGCAGCGTGTCACAGCGCTCGGCGAGGTCGCGGCTGAGCACCCCGATCGAGCAGCCGAGTTCCAGGGCCGCGCCGTAGTGGTCCAGCGGCAGCGCCGCCAGGGTGATGGCACGTTTGCGGGCCTCGTACCAGCGGGTTTCGAAGCCCCAGGGGTCCTCGGAGCCGGCGTAGAAGTCGTCGAAGAAGCCGGCGGTGAGGCTGGCGCGCGGCGAGCCGGCGCCGGCGTCCTCGGCGAGGGTGGCATCGGAGGTGGCCGCTTCGGGGCCGGATGCCACCGGGACGGATACGTCGGTGCCGGAAGCCTGGGCTGCGTCGACTCCGTCGGACCCGCCGGACGCGGCGAGGAAGACCTCGTAGTCGCGCTCGAAGTGGGCCGCGAACCCCGGCTGCACGATCGCCTCGTCACCGGGCAGGTCGGAGAGCGCCTCGACCTGGCTGCCGTGAGCCGCCAGTGCGATGCGCTTGTCCGTGCGGGCCTCCTCACCGAGGTGCAACCGCCACCGGGCCGTCGGGGCGCCGGCGCCGGGCCAGATCCCTCCCTCCGGGGTCGACCAGTGCCAGGCCCAGATCGGGTATTCCAGCAGCCGGGCACCCGTGCGCTGGGCGACCAGCGCAGCGGCGGCGCCGGCGACGGCGTGGTCCGGGTGGCCGTCCTGCCGCCACGGTGCCACCAGCCAGGTGTCGGCGGCCGGAGCGGGCGCATCCGCTGTGCCGGTCGGGGGCTCGCCGGGGGCCTCCTCCCGCAGGGCCTCGTCCCAGATCGCCTCCTCCAGGCTGTTGCGGTGCTGGACCAGGTCGCCGTCGGGCAGGTCGAGCAGCCGCACTCGCGCGTCGGCGGCCAGGGCGCGCACCGCGGTGACCACCTCCACCCGGCGCACCGCGGCCAGGTCGGCCGGCGTGTGGGTGGATGAGTGCGGGTGCGACGCCTCCCCGTTGGTGGCGACGATCACTGCGACGGGGATGCCCGCTGCGGCGGCGGAGCTGATCAGGCCGCCGGCCCCGAGGCTCTCGTCGTCGGGGTGCGCGGCCAGCACGATCAGTCGGGCGCAGCCGGTGAGTGTGAGTGGGCTGGCCGAGGCGGGCCAACCATCCTGCTGCCAAAGGCTTTCGCTGGTGCCGGCCGCATCGTGGCTGAAGCTCACCACGGCGACACCCCCGCGCCCAGCAGGCGGGCGCCGAGCGCCGCATCGTCGCGCTCGGCGTGATGCTGGCGCACGTACAGGGTGAGGTCGGCCGCCCGGCGGGCGTGCCGGGCGTCGAGGGCGAGGGGCGCCGGGCCGAGCGCGTGCCCCACGCGGGCGATCACCTCGTCGACGGTGCGCGCCACGATCCCCCGCACCCGGGCGGCCAGGAGGGCGCCCGCCGGGCCGACGGCCTCGCCGGAATCGATCGCCGCGGCCGAGTCGGCGAGCGCCGCGCCGGCGCCCACCAGGGCCAGGTCGACGGCGCCGAGGTGGGCGAGCATGATCTGGTCGGGTTCGCGGTTGGCGGCGGCCTTACGCAGGTGTCTGGCCACCCCGACGGCGCCGCCCCACCAGCAGGCCGCGACCTGGATGCCGCCCCAGCTGAACCCGGGCCGGGTGAGGTACCAGTCGTCGGCGCCGACGGGCTCGGCGGCCACGTCGACGAAGTCCACCGGGCCGCTGGGCACCTGGTTGAGTCCGGTGGCGACCCAGGCTCCCTCCTGTACCGTGACGCCGGGCGCCGTCAAATCCACCGCGAACAGCCGGCGCCGGGCGGGAACGGCGCCCTCCGGGGTGGTGTGCGCTGTCACCAGGGCGCGGTCGAGCGAGCCGGCCAGCGAACACCAGGGCTTGCCGCCGTCGAGGCGCCAGCCGGCGCCGCCGCGGGTGGCGCTCACCCGCTGCCCCGACGCCTCCGCCGCGAAGACGCCCCAGCTCGCCGCGCCGGGACCTGTCGGCGCCGCCGTGCCGGAGTCGGCCTGGGCCAGTATCGTGAGCGCATCCGCGTGCGCCTCGAGCACCCGGGCGGCGGTCAGGTCGGCCGCCGCGACGGTGGCCAGCGCGTCGAAGAGTTCGAGGGTGCGGCCGTCGCCCGGGCGCGGCAGTCCGGTCGCCGTGTCGATGGCGAAGCTGATGGCCCGGGCGGCATCGCCGTCCACGGTCCAGGCCGCCTCGGCGAGCCGGTTCAGGGCGTCAACGCCAGCGGTCGGGCCGGCCTGGGCCTGGTCGGTTCCGGACCAGGCGGCGGCGCGCACCCCTCCCGCACGAACCGCCGCCGAGCTCGACTCCGTCACCATGACTTTCCCCCAGGATTCGATAGGGCGGCCGGGCGTCGTTGACGCCGGTTCCGCCGGATAGGACTGGCTGGCGGTCCCGCTCTTCCGAGCGAAGCACCCTCCCGTCAGCACATCCTGCCAAACGAGCTCGCTAATTCAAAAAGGCGACCACGGCACCCCTGTCCGGGTGGCGCACACCGGGCTACCATGACCCTCATACGGGGGTGTTCCCCGAAGTGTGACCCTGAGGCACCGTTGACAGGGCCCGACCGAGGCCACACCTGAAGTACCTCCGCATGGGGCGGGCCGTCATCGGGGTGGTCTGCCCCTTCCATCTGCCTCCGGCCCGGGCGCCTGTCCAGATGGGGGCTGCATCCGCACCGCGATCAGGCCCCCACCCCGTCGCGCGGGTGCCACGCCATGCCCTCACGCGCCACGCGGGCGCCACGCCGTCATGCGGATGGTGCGCCACGCCGTCACGCGGATGCCGCGCCACGCCCTCACGCGCCACGCGTGCGCCACGCCACTACGCGGGTGGCACGCCACCCGCGCACCGGCGCCCGACCCGCGCAACACCCATGAGCGGGCGCCTTCGTCAGAGACGCGCCGCCTCGGTGCCGGCCTCGACAGACAACTCAGGTTCCGGCGTGCGTTCCACGTCGCTCAGCACGTACCGGCCGTCGGCGAGAGTCACCCGGTGCACGGGACCCGTGATGCTGATCTCCGTCGCGGTCTCCTTGACCGCGCACGAGGGGCCGACCCAGAGTTCCACCCGGCCGGGCTCGACGATCCGCTCGTGGCGCAGGCCCGTGAACGCCAGCCGGGCCGTCGGCACCCGGAAGCTGACGACTGCCTCTTCCCCGGGGGCGAGGGAAACGCGCTGATAGCCCAGCAGCTGGGCCACCGGCCGGGTCACGCTCGCATGGAGGTCCCTCGCGTAGAACTGCACCAGATCGGTGCCGGCCCGCTCACCGGTGTTGCGGATGCGCACGCTCGCCGAGAACATGTCGCCGGCGGCGACGCTGTCGTCTGCGGCCAGCGCCGTGCGTTCGAAACTCGTGTAGCTCAGTCCGTGCCCGAACGGCAACACCGGGGTGCTGTCCACGCTGGTCACGTCCGAAGTGACGCCGCATCGCTTGGGTATCGTGGGCCTCGGCGTTATCTCCGCCTTCTACCTCGAGACTCTCGCGGCCAGCGACGCCGTGGTCATCACGGCCGTGGCCGATCTGGATTCGGGCCGCGCGCGAACGGTGGCGGATGCTCTGCCGGCCGCGCACGCGATGACGGTGGCGGGCCTGCTCGCGGTGACCCTGGCCGAGGGCCGCAGTATCCTCACGGCAGCGGCCCACGCGGGCGTCCGGGTCGGGTCGGCGCCGGACACGGTGCTGGGCACCGGCATCCAGACCGCCAGGGCCGCGATCGACCACGGCCTGAGCGGCCGCCCCGTGGCGGCGTCGGCGGTCATGGTCACCGCCGGGCACGAGCTGTGGCACCCCAACCCGGACTTCTATTACCGCGCGGGCGGCGGTCCGCTCTTCGACATGGGCCCGTACTACATCACCGCCCTGATCCACCTGCTCGGTCCCATTCGCTCGGTCACCGGCGCGTCCAGCCGGCCGCAGGACCACCGCATCCGCACCGGGCCGCGCGCCGGCGAGAGCATCCCGGTCCTCGTCGACACGCACGTCACCGGGGTGCTCGAACACCTCAGCGGCGCGCTGTCGACGATCACGATGAGCTTCGATTCCACCGCCACCGTGGCGTCGCCGATCGAGGTGCACGGGACCGAGGGCACCCTCGCCGTCGGCGACCCGAACACCTTCGACGGCCCCACCAGCCACCGGCGGGTGAACGATGGCGGCTTCCACCTGCTCGACCCGCTGGCCGGCTACGTCGACGGGGCCCGCGGCATCGGCCTGCGCGACCAGATCCGCACGCCGCACCGGGTCACCGCTCGCGCGAACGGCGAACTCGCCCTGCACGTGCTGGACGTGATGGAATCCCTGCAGCGCGCGGCCACGGCCGGCCGGCGGGTCGACCTCACGACGGATGCCGAGCGTCCCGTTCCCGTCCCGTTGACCACCCGTGCGGAGCGGCGAGGGAGCGAGGGGCGCCGATAAGGACATCAGCCGGGAAAAAGGACTCTATGGTCATTCCCGTCCTTTTTATCTCACTTTGTCCTTATTTCACGATCAGGAAATCAACTGGGCGAAGAAGAAGGCCCGGAAGCTTCAGTAGAAGTCCGGGCCGTGTGTAGCGGGAGCGGGAATTGAACCCGCGACACCACGATTATGAGCCGTGTGCTCTAACCAACTGAGCTACCCCGCCGCGACGCAGGAGCCAGGGCTCCCAAGTCTGAGCCCCCTGTGGGAATCGGACCCACTACCTCTTCCTTACCAAGGAAGTGCTCTACCAATGAGCTAAGGGGGCAAAACTTCATAGTTCTGAAGCTGAACCGTGCTTTTGGCAACCGGTAAACATTATCACCTCGCGGGACCCGTCGGCGACACGGGGCGGTCATCCGGCGGAATCGGAACGCCGGGAAGGGTCCAGGCGGTGAACGAGGGGCCGGTGGCGGCCAGCCGGATGCCGTCATCGGACACCGTACCCAGCGCGGGGCCGACCAAGGCGCGCAGGTCGCCGGAATCGCCGATGCCGGGCAGCACGCCGGCTGGCAGGACCACCTCGGCGCCGGCGCGGGCGGCCAGCAGGAGCACCGACTCCTGCTCGCTCTCGCGCACGTAGACGAGCGCGTCGGCGCCCACGTGCAGCCAGCGCATGCCGCCGGTGCTCAGCGCCTCGTGGTCCCGGCGCAGCCCGATCAGACCGGCATAGAGGTCGATGGTCGCGGCCACCGAGGGATCGGCGGCACGTGCCCAGGGCATCGGGGTGCGGGAGTGCTCGCCGTCCACGCCGACCAGGCCGAACTCATCGCCCGCGAACACCACCGGGATGCCCGGCAGTGTCATCGAGAGCCCCACGGCCACCGGCACCACCTCGGCGTCGGCATGGTTGCGGAACCGGGCGGTGTCGTGGGTGTCGAGCGCGTTCATGGTGGCCAGCCGGGTGCGCCAGGGGAAACCGGCGGCGAAGCGGGTGTGCGCGCGGTGGAACTGCTCGCCGGTGTAGTGCGGGATCGTCCCCAGCGGCAGTCCGAAGAACGACGGCACAGCGTCCGGCCGCGACAGCCAGGCCCAGACCGGCCGGGTGAAGTTGGCGTAGGTCATGGCGCCGTGCCAGGCGTCGCCCTGAAAATCCGCCGAGGCGTCGTTGGTGAACTCGCCCAGCAGGATCGTGTCGGGGTTCACCTCGATCATGGTGCGGCGGATGGCCTGCCGCACCTCGGCGTTGAGGTCTTCGTTCCCGAGGCGGCCGGTCATGTTCGCCACGTCGATGCGCCAGCCGTCCAGGGCGAACGGCGGCTGGAGCCAGCGCGCGACGACGGAGCCGGCGCCGTCGATGAACCGGCGGCGGAGTTCTGCGGAGTTCCAGTTGAACTTGGGCAGCGCCGGCACGCCCAGCCAGGACATGTAGTGGTCCTGCGCGCTGTCGAGCCAGTAGTAGAAGCCACTCTCGGGGGCGTCAGGGGTACGGTGCGCGGCCTGGAACCACTCGTGTCCGTCGCCGGAATGGTTGGCGGTGAGGTCGCCGATCACCTTGAGCCCACGGGCGTGCGCCTCCTCGACCAACCGGATCAGGGCGGAGTCGCCGCCGAGCAACGGGTCGACCTCGGTGAAGCTGGCCGCGTCGTACCGGTGGCTGGACCGGCCGGGGAACACCGGGGTGAGGTAGATCAGGTTCACGCCGAGCCGCTCGAGGTGGTCGAGGTGCTCGGTCACACCGTCGAGGTCACCGCCGTAGAACTGGTGCGAGCGGCCCGGCGGCAGCTGGTCCACGGCGTCGTGCCACTCGGCCGGCATCGCCCAGGCCGGCGCCGGCCGCTCGGCGGCGGTGGCGGACCGGGCGAACCGGTCGGGAAAGACTTGGTACATCACGCTGGAAGCCGCCCAGGCCGGCGGCGCCGCGTGGGCGACCAGTTTGAAGTCTTCCGAGTCGAGCGTTTCGATGTCGTGCAGGCCGCTCGCATTCAGCCAGCGGTGGCCGCCGTCGGCCAGGGTCAGCAAGAACCGGTAGCCGTGCACCGGGTTCTCCACCAGCACATCGGCCGCCCACCAGGCGAAGCCGTCGGTGGACGGCACCGGCCGCGCGTCGTCGAAGCGCGGTTCCCGGTCGGGGTTGGAGCGGGTGCGCACCATCGACACCGGCCCGAAGGCGGCCGGGATGCGCACCCGCACGGTCACGACATCGCCGAGGGCCGGCGCCTGGCTGGAGACGTACAGCGAGGAGCCGTCGTGGTGCGGGAGAGCGTGGTACGGGAGCATCGGTTTCGTTACTTGACCGATCCGGCCGTGAGTCCCCCGACGATGTACTTCTGCAGCCAGAGGAACAACGCCATCACCGGCAGCGCCGCGAGCACCGCGCCGGCGGCGAAGACGGAGTAGTTGCTCGAGAACTCCTGGGACACGAACTGGTAGAGGCCCACCGCGAGGGTCTGCTTCTCGGGTGTGATCAGCACGATGCTGGCGATGACGAATTCGTTGGTGGTCCCCACGAACGACAGCAGGCCGACCACAGCGAGGATGGGCGCGACCAGGCGCAGGATGATCGTGAAGAAGATCCGGGCGTGGCCGGCGCCGTCGAGCTTGGCGGCCTCGTCGATGGAGGCCGGGATCGTGTTGAAGAACCCGTACATCAAATAGGTGTTCACACCGAGCGCCCCGCCCAGATAGACCATGATCAGGCCGATCTGGGTGTCCAGGCCGATCGCCGGGAAGATGTCGGAGATGCCGTTGAGCAGCAGGAAGATCGCCACAACGGCGAGCAGTTGCGGGAACATCTGCACCAGCACCAGCATCAACAGGCCCGCGCGACGGCCGGTGAAGCGCATCCGGGAGAACGAGTACGCGGCCAGGGCACCGAGGAAGACGGTGCCGGCCGAGGTGATGCCGCCGATCAGCAGGGTGTTGCCGTACCAGGCCGCGTAGGGCTGTTGCGGCAGGTTGAACAGGGTGATGAAGCTGCCCAGGTCCACCTCGCTGAACAGGCCGTTGGCGGTGATCAGGGTGCCGCCGGGGTGCAGCGACGCGGAGAGCACGTAGAGCAGCGGGAAGGCGGAGAAGACCACCATGACGGCGCCCACCAGGTGCCGCCAGCCGGTGGCCCGGAACCAGCGACCGAAGTTGAAGGGGTGCTTGAGCGGGATGTAGTCGGTGGTCGGTGAGGCGGCTATGCGCGGGGCGATGGTCATCTCAGTTCAACTCCTCTAGCGCCTTGGTCTGTCTGAAGCTGATGATCGAGACCAGCGCGACGAGCACGAAGATCAGGATCGAGAACGCGCTGGCGAGGCCGTAGTCGCGGTTGGCACCCACGAAGGCAACCTTGTAGACCATTGAGATCAGGATGTCGGTGGCGCCCACGTTCACCCCCGCCGTCACGTCGCGCGGCCCACCGTTGGTGAGCATGTAGATCAGGTTGAAGTTGTTGAAGTTGAACGCGAACGACGCGATCAACAGCGGCGACACGGAGACCAGCAGCAGCGGCAGCTTGATCAGCCGGAAAACCTGCCAGGGCCTCGCGCCGTCCACGGTCGCCGCTTCCTGCAGCTCGCCGGGGATCGACTGCAGCGCACCGGTGCAGACCAGGAACATGTAGGGGAAGCCCAGCCAGAGGTTCACGAAGATGATGCTGAATTTGGCCAGCCACTCATTGGTGAGCCAGGGGATGTCCGCCCCGCCGAAGATCACCTGGTTGATGAATCCGAATTGCGGGTTGAGCATGCCGGCCCAGACCAGGGCGGACAGGAAGGCGGGGAACGCGTACGGCAGGATCATCACCACGCGGTAAACGTTCCGGCCGCGCATCCGCAGGTCGTTGAACACGATGGCCAGGAACAGGCCGAGCGCGAAGGTGGTGGCCACCGAGAGGAACGCGAAGGCGAACGTCCACAGGGTCACGCTGATCAGCGGACCGCGGATGGAGTCGGTGCCAAAGGCCTTGGCGAAGTTGGCCAGGCCCACTTCCACCTTCCAGCCCGGCTGCAGGTCGGCGCCGTCCTCGGCGACGAACGAGCCCTGCGACGGGTCCTCGGTGTAGACAACACCGGTGCCGGCGTTCGTCATGGTGCCGGCCGCCTCGTCGTAGACCAGGTCGGAGAGGTAGAGGTAGGCGGCGGAGCCGTCCGGAGTGCGGAGGCTTCCCTCGTTGGGATCGTCGGAGAGGGGCACGGCCAGGGCGGCGATGGCCTCCTGGTTGGCCACGATGTCGGCGAAGGTCAGGGTGGTGTAGCCGGGCAGGGCGATGGCCTGGCCGGCGGCATCCGTCTCGGCGTCGGTGACCCGCGACAGCGGCGACTCCGGGTTGCCGACAGTGATGACCCCGTCGGGATCGGTGACCAGGAAGCTGTAGGCGCCGGCCTGCTCGAGCACGGTCAGGGCGTAACTGGGCGAATCGGGCACCCGCTCTTGGGAAGAGAGGATCAACGAGTTCACCGCGTCGTCCTTGGTGCTGTTGTGCCCGGTGCCGTAGTTGGTGAAGGCGATGTAGCCGGAATAGCCGATCACGAAGATCTGGAAGATGAGGAGGAAGATCAGGCCCGGCGTGAGGTACTTGGCCGGCAGGCCCTTGACCCGGAAGTAGATCCAGTTGACGACGACGGTGACGAACAGGACCAGGCTGAACACCAGCCAGTCCTGTTTGAGGAGGAGCACGAAGAGCGCGTAGACGCTGATGGCGTCCACGATGCCGAGCACCAGCACCTTGACCAGGAGCACCTTGAGGCCCGCTGATGCGGCTTCGGCGATGCGGCTGGCCTGCCGGGACTTCTTGGCGGCGAGGATCTGCGCCCGATCGCGCCCGGTTCCAGGGGTAGTCATCATTGTCTGCTCTCTAGCGCGCCTGCCGGCCGGGGATCGTACGGGTGCCATGGATGGTGCGGTGCGCCCGGCCCCGCCTGGAGCCGGGCGCACCGCGAACTGCTGGTTACTCGATGGCGGCGGCGATGTCCGCCGTCATCTTCTGCCACAGCTGAACGGGGTCACCCTCGTTGCTCATGATGGCGGCCTCGGTGACGCCCCAGAACTGCCAGACCTTGCCCATCTGGGGGATGTTGGGCATCGGCACCGCGGTGGCGCCGACGGCACCGAAACCAGCGGTGATCGGGTCGGAGCTGGCGGCCTCGAAGGCTGCGGTCAGTGCCGGCGGGCGGCCGCCGACCTCGTGGAGGGCGGTCTGGACGTCTTCGCTTCCGATGTAGTTCACCAGGAACTCGTTGGCCGCGATGGCATTCTTGGTCTTGGCGCTGACCATGAAGCCCTGCACGCCCACGAACGGCTGGGCGGGCGAGCCGCCGGCCGACGGCACGGCGTCGACGGCCACGTCGATGCCTGCGGCCTGGGCGTCCGGCACGTTCCACGGTCCGGTGAGCAGGAACGGCGAGGCGCCGGCGTAGAACTTCTCCTTGGCGATGTCGCCGGTGAGGTTCACGCTCATCCGCCCGGCTGCGCCTTCCGCGGCGAGCCAGGTGGCGAAGGCTTCGCCGCCGGCGTTGCCCACGGTGAGGTCGTCGGGGTTGTAGCTGCCGTCGGCGCTGGTGCCGAAGACCGGGGCGCCGAAGGAGGTCTGGAACGGGTACAGGTGGTACGGGTCGGCCTCGGGGCCGGCCTGTACGAGGTAGGGGAATTCGGTGCCGGCGGCGGTCCCGGCGGCGACCATGTCCTCGAAGGTGGCGGGGGCGGTCGGGGCGAGCGCGGTGTTGCGGAGCAGCGCGATGTTCTCGATCGAGTACGGCACGCCGTAGGTCTTTCCCTCGTAGCTCATGGCGGTGACGGCGACCTGCTGGTAGCCGGCCGCGGTGTCGCCCAGTTCGACGGGCTGCACAACTCCGTTGCTCACGAAGTTGCCGAGCCAGTCGTGCGCGGCGATGGTGATGTCCGGGCCCTTACCGGTCGGGATTTGGGCGATGAACTCTTCCTGGATCTTCGCGAAGTCCTTCTGCACGAGCTTGACCTTGACGCCGGACTCCTTGGTGAAGGCCGCTGCGGCGTCCTTCAGCACGGCGGCGCGGTCGGCGTCCACCCACACGGTCAACGTGCTGGAATCGGCTTCGGTCGTGGTGCCGTCGGATTCCGATCCGGCCGAGCATCCTGACAGGGCCAGTGCGGCCGCGACGGCAATCGCGCCCGCGGCGAGCAGGCCATTCTTCTTCACCATCATTGGTGTGCCTTTCATAATCAACATCGACAATTGTGCAAGCGGTTACATGTATACCTGTGAATTCCTCGTTTGGCAACCTCCTCTGCGGTTACCTACAGGACGGAGCGACGTTTCGTGTGCTCTCTTTGTGGAAGCGCTTGCAGCCTCGCCCGAATGCCGTAAAGTATCCGTCATGACAGGCACAGAGTGGTGGCGTACCGCCGTTATTTATCAGATCTACCCGCGGTCGTTCGCTGACGCGAACGGTGATGGCATGGGCGACCTCGCCGGCATCCGCTCTCGGCTGCCGAAGCTGGCCGAGCTGGGGGTGGACGCCATCTGGTTGTCGCCCTTCTACACCTCGCCGCAACGGGACGCCGGCTACGACGTCTCCGACTACTGCGACGTCGATCCGCTGTTCGGCACCCTCGCCGACTACGACGCGATGCAGGATGCCGCACACGCCCTCGGCATCCGCGTGATCGTCGACATCGTGCCCAACCACTCCTCCAGCGACCACCCGTGGTTCCAGGCCGCCCTGGCCGCCGGCCGCGGCAGCGAGGAGCGCACGCACTACATCTTCCGCGACGGCCTCGGCGAGAACGGCGAACTGCCCCCGAATAACTGGGAGTCGGTGTTCGGCGGTCGCGCCTGGACCCGCACGGTCGACCCCGACGGCACCCCCGGCCAGTGGTACCTGCACCTCTTCGACTCCACGCAGCCCGACTTCGACTGGGACAACGAGTGGGTGCGCACGCAGTTCCGCGGCGTGCTCCGGTTCTGGTTGGACCGCGGCGTCGACGGTTTCCGGGTGGATGTCGCGCACGGCATGATCAAGGCCAAGGGCCTGCCCGACTACACCCCGCCTGCCGACGGCGGCAGCATGGGCGGCGCGACCAGTGCGCTCGAGCCCGGCGTGGTAGCCGAACCCGCCGCCGGCGCACCGTATTGGGCCCAGGACGGGGTGCACGACATCTACCGCGACTGGCGGCTCGTGCTCGACGAATACGACGGCGACCGTATCCTGGCCGCCGAGGCCTGGGTCGATCCGCTCGACCGGGTCGCCCAGTGGGTGCGCCCCGACGAGATGCACCAGGCGTTCAACTTCGCCTACCTGGAGACCCCGTGGCACGCGGCGCCGCTGCGCCGGGTCATCGACGACTCCCTGGCCGCCTTCAGCGCCGTGGGAGCCCCGAGCACCTGGGTGCTCTCCAACCACGACGTCGTGCGCCACGCCACCCGGCTGGCCCTCACGGCCGACAACCTGCAGGGCCACGGAATCGGCCCGAACAGCAACGGCCTGCCCGACACCGCGGTGGGCCTCCGCCGCGCCCGCGCCGCCTCGGCGCTGATGCTCTCGCTGCCCGGCTCCAGCTACATCTATCAGGGCGAGGAGCTCGGCCTGCCCGAGGTCATCCACCTGCCCGACGCCTCCCGCGAGGACCCCACCTGGTTCCGCACCAACGGCGAGCGCTACGGCCGGGACGGCTGCCGGGTCCCCATCCCGTGGGAAGCCGCCGAACCGTCCTATGGTTTCGGTCCCACCGCCGCTAGCTGGCTGCCGCAGCCGGCCGAATGGGCGACCCTGGCCCGGGATGCCCAGGAGAACGTGGCCGGTTCGACGCTGGAGTTGTACACCCAGGCGCTTGCCCTGCGCCGCGAGCACGAGCTCGGCCTCGGCGGAGTCGACTGGCTGCCCTCTCCCAGCACCGACGTGCTGCTATTCCGCAATGGGAATGTCATCGTGGTGGCCAACACCGGCGACGAGGATGTCGAGTTGCCCGCCGGCGACGTGCTGCTCAGCAGCGAACTCCTGAGCGGCCGCACCCTGCCCGGCGACACGACCGCCTGGCTGCAGGCCTGATCGCTTCGCACGGGCCGCACGGGCCGCACCCCCTGCACTCCCATCCCGCTCCCAGCGAGTACGGATGCGGGGGGTGCCAGACTCTAGGTGCCCACCGCCGCCTGCGGTGGCGTCTTCCAGCAAGGAGCATCCGTGACCGACCAGGACGTCGACTGGCCCACTGACCTCCAGGCGCTCCGAACCGAGCTCACCCGGTTCATGATGTCGTACAAGTTCGCGACCGACGAGATGATGACCAAGGTCAACATCCTCAAGGAAGAGTTCAGCGCGATCCACGACTACAGCCCGATCGAGCACGTCAGCCACCGGTTGAAGTCGCCGGAGGGGATCCTCAAGAAGGCCAACCGCAAGGGCTACCCGCTCGACCTCGAGGGCATCCGCGAGAATATCCAGGACATCGCGGGCATCCGAATCACCTGCAGCTTCATCTCGGACACCTACCGGGTGCTCGAGATGCTCACCAGCCAGCGCGACATCACCGTGCTGCAGGTGAAGGACTACATCAGGAATCCCAAGCCCAACGGGTACAAGAGCCTGCACCTGATCGCGGCGATCCCGGTGTTCATGTCCGACCGGGTTCAGCCGGTGACCGTCGAGGTGCAGATCCGCACCGTGGCGATGGATTTCTGGGCCAGCCTCGAGCACAAGATCTTCTACAAGTACGACGGGGCGGTGCCGACCGCGCTCGTCGGCGAGCTCAAAGAGGCCGCGGACGTGGCCAACCGCCTCGACGTTGACATGGAGCGCCTGCACGACCAGGTGCTCTCCCTCGGCGACTCCAGCGAGCCGGAGGACAACCGCGCCCCGGTCGCGGCGCACCATGCCAATGCCGACGGCATGCTGCCGTACCCGCTGCCCCGGTCCCTGCTCGAGGCGTTCCTCGAGCAATCCGCTTCCACGCGAGCGGGCTAACGGTCACCTGGCGTCGCGGAAGCGACCTCAAGACCGCTCTCGCGGGCACCTGTCGCCCGAGGAGGGCGGCTAGTTCGTGTTGGCGTAAAGCCAGGGCAGGGGTGCGACCTTGGTGCCCTTGATGCCGCCGATGCGGATCTCGAAGTGCAGGTGCGGGCCGGTCGACATACCCGTCGAGCCGACCTTGCCGATGACCTGGCCGACCTTGACCACATCACCGGTCTCCAACAGCATCGAGCCGTGGACCATGTGGGCGTAGACGCTGGAGACCAGTTCGCCGTCGATCATGTGATCGATGATCATGTGGACGCCGAGGCTGCCTTCGCCGTCCTCGGTGAAGCTCACGACGCCATCCGCGATCGCCTGGATCGGGGCGTTGACGCCGGGGTTGAAGTCCTGGCCTCCGTGGTTGGCGGAGCAGCCCGCGCAGTTGCGGGGGCCGAACTGGTCGCCGACGTGCACGCCGACCGCGAACGGCCACTGAATGGTGCCGTTGGGGTTGTTGGTGAACGAGTCTTCGAGGCGGATGCCGCTGGCCGCGGCGAACTCGGCGATGGACTGGGCCTGGTAGCTGTCCTGCTCCACCGTGATGGTGTCCGTGCCGGCGAGGTTGATCGTCTGGGCCGGTTCGCTGCTCTCCGGCAGCTTGGCCTCGAGCGCTGCGGCCTGCACATCGCTGGACGACAGCAAGGCCTCGGCGGGAATCGAGGTCGCCACGGCCATCAGTGCGATGATCGACATCGCCACGATCGAGCCGCCCTTGGTGGCCAGCATCCGCATGCGGTGGTGGCCGGAGCTCACCGATACCGGGGCGCGGTTGGCCGGGGCCGACTTGGCGCGGGTGCGGGGCACGAAGTCGGGCAGGACCCGCTCGGGCGCGACCGGCGTCACACGCGGCGCTGCGGCCTCGGCGGGGACCAGGGGTGCAGGCGCTTCGTCGTACGTCTGCCCGGCCCGCAGCTGCGCGCGCAGGGCCGCGCGGGACGGCAGGACGATGGTGGTCGTGGTGGTGTGCGGCGAGACGTCGCTCGGAATCTGCTCGTACGCCGGCGAGGTGGGCAGCGAGAGGTCAACGGCCTTGATGATGACGGGCTCGAGGTTCGGTTCGGCCAGTTCCATGCCGACGAGCAGCTGCGCCTCGGGGCTGAGGCCGCCCGTGGCCGCATCCGCGACCGCGGGCGCGATGACCTCGACCGCGGGAGCGGCGGTCCGGCGCTCGAATTCGCGCTGCTCACGACGTGTGCGCACGCGCGGAGCCTCGCTGTCGATCGATCCCAGTTCGCCGTGGGTGGGGTCACTCAGGTCGGCTGCGGAGGCATCCGGCTGCGGGGAGTGACGTGACAAAGGGAGGGTACTTTCGGCGCGATTGACGGGAAGTGATGCTCGTCATTCAGACCAGGCCAAAGTAACGAATAGGTAAAGGCTAGCGG
>NZ_JAODBG010000013.1 GCF_025463825.1 Cryobacterium sp. | reverse complement strand
CAACATCTACCCCGACCGCCCGCTCACCAAGAAGCCCGCCGAAACCCGCATGGGTTCCGGTAAGGGTAGCCCCGAGTGGTGGGTCGCGAACGTCAAGCCGGGTCGCGTGCTCTTCGAGCTCAGCGGCGTCAGCGAAGAAGTTGCGCGCGAAGCACTCACCAGGGCAATTCACAAGCTGCCCCTCAAGGCACGCATCATCAAGCGCGAGGAGGGCGACGCCTAATGGCGATCGGATCCAAGGAGCTCGCCTCAGTCGAGCTCGACACCTTTGAAAACGAACGACTGTTCGACGAGCTGAAGAAGGCCAAGGAAGAGCTGTTCAACCTGCGCTTCCAGTCGGCCACCGGCCAGCTCGAAAGCCACGGCCGCCTCCGCGCGGTCAAGCGGGACATTGCACGCATCTACACGGTTCTCCGTGAGCGCGAGCTGGGCATTCGTGCCACTCCCGTCGCAGTCGAGGCTCCGGCCAAGGCTGAGAAGAAGACGACCAAGAAGGCCAAGGCCAAGGACGCATCCACGGATGCTCCCGAGGCTGACGCCGTCGAGACGAAGGAGGCCTAATCATGGCGAAGACTGACGAAACGGTCGTCCCCGCCGAGGCTCTCGTGCGCGGCTACCGCAAGACGCTGCGTGGTTACGTGACCAGCGACAAGATGGATAAGACCATCGTTGTCGAGGTCGAAGACCGCGTGAAGCACCCCCTGTACGGCAAGGTCATCCGCCGTACGTCCAAGCTGAAGGTGCACGACGAGGCGAACATCGCCGGCGTCGGCGACCTGGTCCTGATCAGTGAAACTCGCCCGCTGAGCGCCACCAAGCGCTTCCGCCTGGTCGAGATTCTCGAGAAGGCCAAGTAAGCGCCTCGCGCTTACTTGATAGAAGGAGTTAGAAAGTGCTTCAGCAAGAATCACGACTCAAAGTTGCCGACAACACCGGTGCCAAGGTCCTGTTGACGATCCGTGTTCTCGGTGGCTCCGGCCGTCGTTACGCCGGACTGGGTGACGTCATCGTCGCCACCGTCAAGGACGCCATCCCGGGCGGCAACGTCAAGAAGGGTGACGTCGTCAAAGCCGTCATCGTTCGCGTCAAAAAGCAGACCCGTCGTCCAGACGGCTCGTACATCAAGTTCGATGAGAACGCCGCAGTGATCTTGAAGGCTGACGGAGACCCCCGTGGTACCCGTATCTTCGGACCGGTCGGTCGCGAACTCCGCGACAAGAAGTTCATGAAGATCATTTCGTTGGCACCGGAGGTTATCTAAATCATGGCCAGAATCAAGAAGGGTGACCTCGTAGAGGTCATCACCGGCCGCACCCAGGCTCGCGGCGGAGACCGTGGCAAGCAGGGTCGTGTGCTCGAGGTACAGGTTGAGAAGAACCGTGTTCTCGTCGAAGGCATCAACTTCGTCAAGAAGCACGTTCGCGTCGGCCAGACCCAGCGCGGCTCCAAGACCGGCGGCATCGAGACCGTTGAGGCATCGATCCACGCTTCCAACGTCGCGCTCGTCGACCCGGAGACCAAGAAGCCGACCAAGGTCGGATTCCGTCTCGAAGAGGTAACGAAGGACGGCGTCTCCAAGACGGTCCGCGTTCGTTACGCCAAGAAGAGCGGTAAGGACCTCTAATGACTGACACCACCACTGAGGCCACCAAGCCTGTCGTGCTGCCGCGTCTCAAGCAGAAGTACCGCGAAGAGATCTCCCTGCAGCTCGCCAAGGACCTGGGCTTCACCAACGTCCACCAGGTACCCAACCTGACGAAGATCATCGTCAACATGGGTGTCGGCGAGGCTGCACGCGACGGCAAGATCATGGATGGCGCCGTCGCCGACCTCACCAAGATCACCGGCCAGAAGCCGCAGGTCACCAAGGCACGCAAGTCCATCGCGCAGTTCAAACTGCGTGAAGGACAGCCCATTGGCACGCACGTCACACTTCGTGGCGACCGCATGTGGGAGTTCCTCGACCGGCTGCTCAGCCTCGCACTGCCCCGTATCCGCGACTTCCGCGGCCTCTCGGACAAGCAGTTCGACGGTGCCGGCAACTACACGTTCGGTCTCACGGTGCAGGTGATGTTCCACGAGATCGACCAGGACCGCATCGACCGTCTTCGCGGCATGGACATCACTGTTGTGACTACTGCCAAGAACAACGACGAGGGCCGCGCGCTGCTCAAGGCGCTGGGCTTCCCGTTCAAGACGGCCGAAAACTCCAAGTAGATTTACCCTCGGGGGCCGGACAACCGTTCGGCCCCCTCCACCACCACAGGTCGTCATCCGTGTAACGGGTGCACGAAACCAGGCGAGAAAGGCACCACAAAATGACAATGACAGATCCGGTCGCAGATATGCTGACCAGACTGCGCAACGCTAACTCGGCGTACCACGACACAGTGTCGATGCCGCACAGCAAGCTCAAGGCGCACATCGCAGACATCCTCAAGGCTCAGGGTTACATCTCTGCCTGGGATGTCAAGGATGCAGAGGTCGGAAAGACCCTCACGCTGAACCTCAAGTTCGGCCCCAACCGCGAGCGTTCCATCGTCGGCATCAAGCGGGTTTCCAAGCCCGGCCTGCGCGTGTACGCAAAGTCGACTGAGATCCCCACGGTTCTCGGCGGCCTCGGCGTTGCCATCCTGTCCACCTCCAGCGGTCTGCTCACCGACCGCCAGGCAGAGAAGAAGGGCGTAGGCGGAGAAGTTCTCGCCTACGTGTGGTAGCCGACAATGTCACGTATTGGAAGACTTCCGATCGAGATCCCCGCGGGTGTCACGGTCGAAGCTAACGGCCAGGCCGTCAGCGTCAAGGGTCCGAAGGGCGAGCTCGCGCTCACCGTCGCGAACCCCATCGAGGTCCAGGTCACCGATGGCCAGGTTCTGGTCACCCGTCCCGACGACGAGCGCGCTTCGCGTTCGCTGCACGGACTGACCCGTACCCTGATCGCCAACCAGATCATCGGCGTTACCGTGGGTTACACCAAGGGACTCGAGATCGTCGGTACCGGTTACCGCGTCGCACAGAAGGGCACCTCTGTTGAGTTCGCCCTCGGCTTCTCGCACCCGGTCCTCATCGAGCCGCCCGTGGGTATCTCCCTGACCGTCGAGGGCGTTAACAAGCTCACGGTCAGCGGTATCGACAAGCAGGCTGTCGGCGAGGTTGCCGCAAACATCCGTAAGATTCGCAAGCCGGAGCCCTACAAGGGCAAGGGTGTGCGTTACGCCGGCGAGATTGTTCGCCGCAAGGCCGGAAAGAGTGGTAAGTAACCATGGGTCTCGGAACTAGAGGAAAAAGCAAGTCGGCTGCCCGCGGACGCAGGCACGCACGTCTTCGCAAGAAGATCGAGGGGACCGCGCTTCGTCCGCGTCTCGTCGTCACCCGTTCAGCTCGCCACGTATTCGTGCAGGTCGTTGACGACAGCAAGGGTTTCACCCTCGCGTCGGCGTCGACTCTCGAAACCGGTCTGCGCACCTTCGATGGTGACAAGACCGCCAAGGCGCACAAGGTCGGCGAGCTCGTCGCCGAGCGCGCCAAAGCCGCCGGTATTGAAGCCGTCGTATTTGACCGTGGTGGCAGCAAGTACGCAGGACGCGTCGCAGCCATCGCCGAAGGAGCCCGAAAGGGAGGGTTGGACCTGTGAGCACTGAATCCAGTAGCACCGCAGCAGCGAAGGAAGCAGACGTCGTCACCGAGGTTCCGGTGGAAACCGCAGCTTCGACTACGCCGCCGCAGAACGAGCCTCGTGAGGCTCGCCGTGGTGGCCGTGAGCGCAGCCCGAACCGTGAGCGCGGAAGCCGTGACGCCGAGAAGAGCCAGTTCCTCGAGCGCGTCGTCACGATCAACCGTGTTTCCAAGGTGGTCAAGGGTGGTCGTCGCTTCAGCTTCACCGCTCTGGTCGTCGTCGGAGACGGTAACGGCCTGGTAGGCGTTGGTTACGGTAAGGCCCGAGAGGTCCCGACCGCAATCAGCAAGGGCGTCGAGGAAGCGAAGAAGAACTTCTTCCGCGTTCCCCGCGTCGGCCTGACCATCCCGCACCCCGTTCAGGGTGAAGCCGCTGCCGGAGTCGTTCTTCTCCGTCCGGCCGCAGCAGGTACCGGCGTTATCGCCGGTGGCCCGGTGCGCGCCGTACTCGAATGCGCCGGCATCCACGACGTGCTGAGCAAGTCGCTCGGTTCGTCGAACACCATCAACATCGTGCACGCCACGGTGGAGGCCCTGCACCAGCTCGAAGAGCCACGTGCAGTCGCGGCTCGCCGTGGCCTCTCCTACGAAGACGTGGCCCCGGCCCGTTTTCTGCGTGCCGACGCGGCTGCAGCAGCAGCCGCCGCAAGCGCGAAGGCAGGTGCCTAATGGCTCAGCTGAAGATTACGCAGATCAAGTCCAAAATTAGTGAGAAGCAGAACCAGCGCGACACGCTTCGCAGCCTGGGCCTGCGCCGCATTGGCGCCGTCACGATCCGCGAGGACAACTCGCAGAACCGTGGCTACGTCAACACCGTTGCTCACCTTGTGAAGGTCGAGGAGATTGACTAATGGCTGACGAGAAGGAAGCTACCGAGAAGGTAGCAACCAAGCCCGCCGCTAAGAAGGCCGCCGCCCCCAAGGCGACGACCACGAAGGCCGCCGCCCCCAAGAAGGCGACGGCCACCACGGCTGCAGCAGACAAGGCCCCGGCCAAGACTGTTGCCGCCAAGAAGGCTGCCGCGCCGACTGAGCCCACTGAGGTCCGTCCGCAGGTGCTGAAGGTTCACCACCTTCGCCCCGCGCCCGGTTCGAAGAAGGACAAGCAGCGCGTTGGCCGTGGTGAAGGATCCAAGGGTAAGACCGCGGGTCGTGGAACCAAGGGCACCAAGGCGCGCTACACCGTGCGTATCGGCTTCGAGGGTGGGCAGATGCCGCTGCACATGCGCACCCCGAAGCTGCGCGGGTTCAAGAATCCGTTCCGCGTCGAGTACCAGGTTGTCAACCTGGAGCGCCTCGCCGAGCTGTACCCGACCGGCGGCGATGTAACCATCGCTTCCCTGGTCGCCAAGGGTGCCGTTCGCGACAACGAGAAGGTCAAGGTTCTCGGCAATGGTGACATTGCGGTTAAGCTGACTGTTGCAGTCGATAAGGTCTCCCGCTCAGCAGAGCAGAAGATCGTCGCAGCAGGTGGCTCGATCAAGTAGTACAACCCGTAGACGAGATCGAGCTTGTCGAGCCTGCTCAGCGACTAATGCGCTGACGCTGACTCGGCAAGCTCGTTCTTTGTTACTAACTGGAGGCCTTTTTTGTTTAGCGCCATTGCGCGGATATTCCGCACGCCGGACCTTCGTAAGAAGATCGGGTTCACCCTGGGCATCGTCGCCCTGTTCCGACTGGGCTCGTTCATCCCCGCCCCGTTCGTGGACTTCGGCAACGTGCAAGCCTGTCTTGCAGCGAACCAGGGAACGAGTGGCCTCTACGAGCTCGTGAACCTGTTCAGCGGTGGCGCCTTGCTGCAGCTGTCCGTCTTCGCGCTGGGGATCATGCCGTACATCACGGCCTCCATCATCGTGCAGCTCCTGCGCGTCGTGATCCCACACTTCGAAACCCTGTACAAGGAGGGCGCGTCCGGCCAGGGCAAACTCACCCAGTACACCCGTTACCTCACCATCGCACTCGGCATCCTGCAGTCGACGACGCTGATCACCGTGGCGCGCAGTGGCGCCCTGTTCGGCACCTCCGCATCGTCGGAGTGCTCGCAGCTGCTCACCAACGATGCCTGGTACGCCATCATGCTGATGGTCATCACCATGACCGCCGGCACCGGCGTCATCATGTGGATGGGTGAAATGATCACCGAGCGCGGCATCGGCAACGGCATGTCGCTGCTGATCTTCACGTCCATCGCCGCGCAGTTCCCGAACTCGCTCATCTCGATCGCCCAGCAGAAGGGCATCGACGTCTTCCTGATCGTGCTCGCGATCGGCCTCGTCGTCGTGGCCGGTGTGGTCTTCGTCGAACAGTCGCAGCGCCGCATCCCGGTGCAGTACGCCAAACGGATGGTGTGACGCCGCACCTACGGCGGCAACAACACCTACATCCCGATCAAGGTGAACATGGCCGGCGTTGTGCCCGTCATCTTCGCGTCGTCGCTGCTGTACCTGCCGGCCCTCATCGCTCAGTTCAACCAGCCCGCCGCCGGCGAGACGCCGCAGGCCTGGGTCACCTGGGTCACCAACAACCTCACCCAGGGCAGCCACCCGCTGTACATGGCGTTCTACTTCCTGCTCATCGTGGGCTTCACCTACTTCTACGTCGCGATCACCTTCAACCCCGAAGAGGTCGCCGACAACATGAAGAAGTACGGCGGGTTCATCCCCGGCATCCGCGCCGGCCGGCCCACCGCCGAGTACCTCGACTACGTGCTCACCCGGGTGACGCTTCCCGGTGCGCTCTACCTGGGCCTGATCGCGCTGATCCCGCTGATCGCGTTCGCGCTGATCGGTGCCGACCAGAACTTCCCATTCGGCGGCGCCAGCATCCTGATCATCGTCGGCGTGGGTCTGGAGACGGTCAAGCAGATCGACTCGCAGCTGCAACAGCGCCACTACGAAGGGCTCCTCCGATGACCCGACTACTCGTGATCGGTCCCCCCGGCGCCGGCAAGGGCACCCAGGCGGTGCGCCTGGCCGAAGCGTTCGGCATCCCCGCCATCTCCACCGGCGACATCTTCCGCCACAACGTGAAGACCGAAACCGAACTGGGCCTGAAGGTCAAGGCGTTCATCGAGGCCGGCAAGTACGTGCCCGACTCGCTGACCAACGAGATCGTCGCCGACCGGCTCCAGGAGCCCGACGCGCTCTCCGGGTTCCTGCTGGACGGCTACCCGCGCACCACCGACCAGGTGCTCGAGCTGGACCGCCTGCTCGACGCCGAGGGCACCTCGCTCGACGCCGTCGTGCAGATCGTGGCCGACACCGACGAGGTCGTGGCCCGGCTGCTCAAGCGCGCCGCGGAGCAGGGCCGCGCCGACGACACCGCCGAGGTCATCCGGCACCGTCTCGACGTGTACGAGGAGCAGACCGCCCCCCTGATCGACCTGTATGACAAGCGCGGCGTCGTCGTGACGGTCGACGGCCTCGGCGCCGTCGACCAGGTCACCGACCGGATCGTGGCCGCCCTGGCCGAGCGTGGCCTGCACGCCGTGGGCCCCACCGACAACGTCGCTGCCGCCTCCGCCTGACCCGCCCTTCCCGGGCACCGGAACATGCCGGCGCCCGCCCCCTTTCGCATGATGAATTAGTTTGCAGGTATGTCCGTGGCTCTTCGCCGCTCCATTTACAAGTCCCCGGCGCAGCTGCGCTTGATGCTGGCCCCGGGCCTGGCGACCGCCGCGTCACTGGTCGCAGCCCGCGAGGCGATGCAGGTGGGCGTGAGCACTCTGACGCTGGATGCCGCGGCTGAGGCCGCCATCGTGGCCCTGGGTGGCAAACCGAACTTCAAGCTCGAGCAGGGCTACTTCCACACCGTGTGCGCCTCCGTGAACGACGACGTGGTGCACGGCATCCCCGGCGCCCGGCTTCTGGGCCCCGGCGACATCGTCTCGATCGACAGCGGCGCTGTCATCGACGGTTGGAACGGTGACGCGGCGTTCACGTTCGTGCTGCCGGACCCGAGCCGCCCCGAGGTCGTCGCCGAGCGCCAGGAGCTCTCCCGGGTGACCGAGCAGTCGCTCTGGCACGGCATCGCCCGGCTGAACACGGCCCGACACCTCAACGAGGTCGGCGAGGCGATCGAGGACTACATCGAGTCGCAGGGCACCTACGGCATCCTCACCGACTACGTCGGCCACGGCATCGGCCGGTCGATGCACGAGGCCCCGCCGGTGTTCAACTACCGGGTGCGCCAGAAGGGCCCCGACGTGAAGCCCGGCCTGGTCGTGGCCATCGAGCCGATGGTGGTGCTCGGCGACATCGAAACGTACACCCGCGACGACGACTGGACCGTCGCCACCAGCGACGGCAAGGCCGCCGCGCACTGGGAGCACAGCGTCGCCGTGCACAAGGACGGCATCTGGGTGCTCACCGCCGAAGACGGCGGCGCCGCGGGCCTGGACCAGTTCGGCATCACCCCAGTCCCGCCCGCCTAACCCCGCGCGCCCGCGTCATCCGCCCGCAACTGTTGCCCGTGCGGACAAGTGCACCCGGTGTGCCGGGACCATTTGTCCGCACGGGGAACAGTCAGGCGTCCATGACGTGGACGAGCTCGTCGATGAATGAGGCGAAGTCCACCGAGCGCTTGATCAGCCGCTGCACCTCGGTGCGGTCCGCGAAGACCTCGACGAACTGGTCGAAGACCGCCTGGAAGGTGCTGCGGCCGGACGCGCTGAACGCGATCAGCGCGACCACGTTGACCCGGTTGTCGCCCCAGTCCATCGGGGTGTCGTTGATGACGATCGCAATCGATGTCTGCGTGGCGCTCATCGACATGGCGTGCGGCACGGCGAGGTTGTCGGTGAAGGCCGTGGACGACATCAGCTCGCGCTCGATGGCGCCGTCGACGTAACTCTGGTCGATGAGGCCGCGCGCCATCATCCGCTCGCCGAGCGCGGTGATCATCGCGGTCTCGTCGCCGGTGTAGAAGTTGCGGGAGAACAACGACTCGTCGAAGAACTGCAGCAGGTCGTCCTTGAGGCTGGCGCGGCGGCGCATCCGGCGCACCCGGCTGGCGTGCTGGCGGATGCGGTCGATATCGCCCTGGGTGAGGAACGGCTGGATCACAATGACCCCGTCGCCCGGCAGCGTCGGGTCGATGGTGGTGAGCACCAGGTCGGCGTCGAGCTGGTCCCACGCCACGTCGGAGCGGGTGATCACCGCGACGACCTCGAGGTCGTCACCGAGGACCCGTTCGATGCGCTCCCGCAGCAGCACATGCATGTCGTAGTAGTTCGGGCAGACGATCGCGCAGGTCACCAGGTCCACCCGGCGGGACTGCTGCTCGAGGTGCGCGCCCACGTGCATGGCGATGTAGGCGATCTCGTCGTCGTTGATCACGATCTGCTCGGCACGCTGCAGCTCACTGGCGATGTACACGGCCAGCTCGTAGATCAGCGGGTAGGAGGTCTTGATCGACCGGGTGAGCGGATTGCGGGAGTACGACTTGTCGTGGGCCCGGTTGATCAGGTTGCGCACGTGCAGGGTGAGCCGCACGATGAAATCGTCGTCGTCGAGGTCGACGAGGTACTCCTGGCTGGCCCGGTCCACGATGGCG
The DNA here is from genome assembly GCF_025463825.1 of Cryobacterium sp. Classification (GTDB taxonomy): domain Bacteria; phylum Actinomycetota; class Actinomycetes; order Actinomycetales; family Microbacteriaceae; genus Cryobacterium. The sequence goes on along the minus strand of NZ_JAODBG010000013.1, from coordinate 1,207 downwards.
CGCATCGCGGCGAGCTCCTCCGGCCGCACATAGCTCTCGATCAGGGTCTCGGCCGGCTGGTCGTGCCCGGGGGTGATCACCCGGGTGGTGAGCAGGAACGCGAGATAGGCCAGGTCGCCGCTGCCCAGGGCGACGTCGAAATGCTTCATCACCAGGCCGGCCAGCGAGGTCGCCAGTTCCGACGGCGGCTCGGCCACGGCCGGTGCGGGGGAGAGGTGCTTGGTCACCCGGTCGATGGCGATGGCCACGTGCAACAGCACGTTGTTGATGCCGTACTCGTTGATGAAGTACCCCTGGCCGTCGAGGAGCTCGATGAGGTCGGTCTTGAACGCGCCCAGGCTGTCCGCGCCGGCCTGGCCGGAGGTGAACTCGCGCTGGATGGTCTCCAGGTCGATCATGCCCCGAGCGCTCTCCTCCCGGAACATGCGGCTCAAGAGCTTCCGCCGGTCGGTCTCTGAACCGGTGAGGGTGACGACGCTGCCGTGCCGTACCAGGGCCAGTCCGCTGTCGGGCAGCAGCAGGCGCACCCGGGCGAGGTCGGCTTCGATCGTGGAGTCGCTGACGAAGTATTCCGCGGCCAGCTCGTAGACGTCCAGGCCGTCAGCCGCTTCGGTGAGGCGGCGCACCAGCTGGGACAGGCGTTGCTGCGGGGTGTCGGCTTCGGTGTCGCGGGCCCGGCCACGGTGCAAGGCGGAATAGCTCGCGAATTCGTCGCGGTTGAGCCGGTAGCCGGCCGTGCCGGACTCGATCAGGGTGAGCGGATGCGCGGCCGCTTTCACCGCGGTGACATAGCTGCGCACACTCCTGGGTGTGACGCCCAAACGGTCAGCAAGTTCGCCTGCCGTGATCCAGCTGGATGTCTGGGACAGGAAGTCCAGCATCCGCGTCTGTTTATCACTCATCGTGCGCAACTCCATTGTCTCAAGAGTAGTCAAGCAGAGTGGGGGCCTGACACGGAGCAGAACACCGGGTTGTTTCCGCACCCTGCGGAAAAGGCTCTGGTGGCGCCGGGCGCACCGACAGAGGACAGTGGATCTTGCAGTCAAAGGATCGATGGAAGGAACGAATCAATGAAGATTCTCATCGTTTGCGGCGCCGGGGCATCCAGCGCGTTCGTCGCGCACCGGTTGCGCACCACCGGCAAGACCCGAGGGCTCACCCTCACGGTCGTCGCCGGAAGCGAAGCCGACCTGCCGGCCTCCCTGGA
>NZ_JAODBG010000045.1 GCF_025463825.1 Cryobacterium sp. | reverse complement strand
GATGCAGCCGCGCATTCTCTTTCTCCAGATCCCGGATTCGTTCCCGTTGCTGCCGGGACAGCGCCCGTTCCGGGTCGATCTTGTTCAACCGGGCCTGGTTCACCCAGGCCCACAAGGTCTTATCCGAAATGCCCAACTCAGCTGCCACCTGCGTGATCGGTCGCCGTGACGACGTCACCATCTCGACAGCGTTCCTTCGTTCCTTGTCCGTAAATCTCCGATGCGGACCGGACTTCCTTACTGCTCCCATGATTTCATCCAATCAAATTAGGAACACTGTCCGGAAGCACCGGGTCACCCCAGCCGCAGGGGTCCTTTTACTCTCACTATCTCCTTGTTTGCGCGCTATCTTGCGGCGGAGAACAGCTGTCAGCGGTCCGGCTGGACCACCCGCTCGTGGTCCCAGGCCTCCGCCCAGCCGAGCTCGTCGAACATGCGCGAGAGCACGATCGCGGTGAAGCCCCAGACGAGGCGGCCGCCGACGCTGAACGCCGGCGCCCGGTAGGCGGTTCCGGCGACGATGTGTTCCGTGTTCGCCCGGTTGGCCGGGTCGAGCAGGTCTGCCACCGGCACCCTGAACACCTCGACGGTCTCGGCATGGTCTATCGCGGCCACCTCAGACGGACGGGCCCACCAGGCCGGCACCGGGGTGACCAGGTGGTTGCTCACCGGCAACGCCAGCGCGGGCAGGGTGCCCAGCGGTTCGAGGCCGTGCGGGTCCAGGCCGGTCTCCTCCACGGCCTCACGCAGCGCGGCCGCGATCGGCCCGCTGTCGGAGGGCTCCAGGCGGCCGCCGGGGAACGCGATCTGCCCCGGATGGCTGCCCAGGGTGGCCGCGCGGCGCAGCAGCAGCACGTCCAGGTCCCGCGGTACCTGCCGCGGCCCGGCTGCGGGAGAGTGCGCCGGCACGGTGTCCAGCACGCCGAACAGCACGAGCACCGCGGCGTGGCGCGCGGCCCGGGGATCCGGCAGGATGCGGGTGGCCGCGGTCTTCCAGTCCAGGCCGCGCTCGCACAGCGCCGCGAGGTCGGCGCGGGGGCCTTGCGAGACGGCGAGCATGCTCCCAGCCTACGCAGCCTGCCCGCGGGCGCGAGTGACGCACAACGCCGAGCTGCCCCGCGCCGGACGAGCCGCCCCGCTCCACCGGCAACTCGTCCGCACGAGGGCAACCCGCGGTCAGCTCATCGGCTGGGCGGGACGACGAAGGTACTGAACGAGTCGGCGGGCAAGGTCACGGCCAGCACCCGCTCGCCGACCAGCAGGGTCACCGGTTGGTCCGCGCGGGTGTCGTTTTGTACGACGATCACGATGCTGCCGTCGGGATTCAGAAACGCCAGCTGGTTCTCGTAGCCGGTGTAGCTCAAGGTGTCGATCAGGTGGGCGCCGGGCCGCACGAAGTGGCTCACGTGCTTCAGCAGGTGGTACTCGTGGGTGTACTCGAACCGCCCGGCGGCGGCATCCACTGTGACCAGCGAGTTCTGCGACCAGCCCCACCGGCTCACACCGCCGCGCCCGAGAGCGAGGTTCCAATACAGGTAGGCGGATGCGCCGCCGCCGAGGAACTCCTTCATCAACGTCCACGCGTACCGGGCATACCGCCAGTCGTTCCGGCCGTCGCCGCACTCCTGTTCGGTCTGGAAGATGCGCAGCGCGGGGTGGTCCCGGTGCAGGAGCGCCACCGCGCCCTTGCCATGCCACTGGATGCCCAGGCCGGTGATGTGCCGGGCCGCCTCGGCATCGGCGAACACGCCGTCCACCAGTGCGCTGTCGGCGCGCTCGAGAGTGCCCAGGAACACGTCGACACCGCGGGCCGCCATCTCGGGGCCCAGGTGCCGGATGAACCGGGCCAGTCCCTGGGGGGTCCAGGTGCAGCTGGGGAAGATTTGCGCCGAGTTGAACTCGTTCTGCGGCATCACCATCCCCACCGGGATGCCGAGGGCGCGGTACTCATCCACGAACCGGCCGAAGTACGCCGCGTACGCGGCCAGGTGCCGGTCGTCCTGGATGAACATGTCGGTGCCCTCGGCGCCCACCTGGTCGGGCCGGAGCCCGTTCTCGGCCGTCTGGTAGCCGGCCATCGGCATCGCACCGGCGTAGTGCCCGTTGGTCTTCATCCAGGTCGGCGGGCTCCACGGCGACGCCCACACCGACAGCGCGCTCTGGTGCTGCTGGGCGGCGCGGATGAAGGGCACCAGGGTGTCCAGGTCGTTGGCGACGCTGAAGTGCTCGAGCGCGAAGTCGCCGTCGACCTCGTCGTAGGAGTACCAGTCGCGGGAGAAATCGTTCGCGCCGATCGGCATGCGGCCGAGAGTGAAGTTGCCGCCGATGCCGGGGGCGAACATCTCCCGGAGGATCTCCGTTTGCTGGGCCTCGCTCAGGGCAGAGAGGGCGGTCCAGCCGAGCTCGTTGAACGCGGCGCCGAACCCCTCGATGGTCTGCCGGGTCTGCTCCGGCTTCACGAACACATCCGGCATGCCGCTCGGCGTGCTCAGGGTGAGACCGGCACGGGACTGCCAGGGGGCGGCTTCGGTGGTCACGACCCACTGCACCGTGGTGTCGGGCTGTGGTTCGGGCATGTTGTCAGTCATGGTCTCCTACACGGGGTGAGTCAGTACCGGGCGAATCCGTACCGGGTGGAAGCGCTCGCGACGCCCACATCGGCAGCATGTGAGGCCGAAAGAGTCCGCCGCACCTCGTCGATGACCTCGAGCACGGCGATGGCGTTCTTGAGCGGATGCGCCGGGTGGTCAGAGACACCGCCGGCGACGGCCTCCCCCACGGCCCGGAACATCGGTACATACCCGCCGCCCTCGACCGGCACGACGGTGGTCTGCTGCGCGAACGACGGCCCGGCGTAGGTGTGGATGGCGCCGCCGGAAAAGAACGGCGGGTCCATCACGATCGACCCCGCCGTGCCGCCGATCACGGCGAAGGGCATGATCACCTCGGTCATGGAGGTGCTCACGCTCGCGGACCGGTCGTCGGCGTAGCCCAGGTGCACGGTGGAGCGCAGGTCGACCCCGTTCGGTTCCATCACACCGCTGGCGGTGATGGTCTCCGGCCTGCCCAGCATCAGGTGCGCGAACGCCAGCGGGTAGATGCCCACATCCAGCAGCGCCCCACCTCCCAGGTCCGGGTCCCAGAGCCGGCTGGTATCCGTCCGCGGGAAGTTGAACCCCATGCTGGATTCGACGAATCGCACTTCGCCGATCGCCCCGGAGCGGATGACCTCCTGCACGTGCGCGATCGCGGGAGTGAAAACCATCCACATCGCCTCCATCAGAAACAACCGGCGGGCGGCCGCCAGGGTCGCGAGTTCGCGGCTCTGCTCGGCGGTGAGGGTCAGCGGCTTCTCGCAGAGGACGTGTTTTCCGGCCAGCAGCGCCCGCCGGGCGAGGTCGAAATGGCTGCTGTGCGGCGTGCAGATGTAGACGGCATCCACCTCGGCGCTCTCCAACGCGGCGTCGACGGTGTCGAACACCCGCCCGATGGAGTGCCGGGCGGCGAATTCGTCGGCGGACGCCCGGGTGCGGGACGCCACCGCCACCACGTCCATGGTGCCGGCCAGGCGGATGTCCCGGATGGTCTGCTCGGCAATGCCGCCGGTGCCCAGGATTGCCCAGCGCGGCGCGGCGGAAACCGCGGTGTCGGTCATGCGGCGGCCATCGCCGCTTCAAGCGCCCAGACGACCAGGTCATGGTCGTCGCGCTGGGGCAACCCGGAGACACCGGCCACACCGATCAACGACCCGTTCACGCGGAGCGGGAAGGCCCCGCCGTGCGCCATGTACAGCGCCGGCGACAGCCCGGTGGACTCGTGGAAGTTGCTGCCCGTGGCGCGAGCGCGGGTGCCAATCAGGTACGACGGTGCGTTGAAGCGATTGACCACCCGGAACTTGCGCGCCAGCCAATCGTCGTTGTCGGCAGAGGTGCCCGGCCGCGCGGCGTGGAACACTCGCTGCTCGCCGAAGACGATGCTGACCGTGACGACCAGGCCCTCCGCGGTGGCCCGGGCCATGAGGGCGCTGCCGAGGGCGAACGCATCGTCGTAGCCGAACGAGCCGAAGCTGATCGTGGAATTCTGGGCCTCCAGCAGCGGGAGCAGGTCGCGGGCGGCTGGATCAGGGGTCATCGACATTGCGGGTCCATCTTCGTTGGGTGCCGGCACCGGTGCCGCGCTTCCCCAACGCTATCGGTGTGCCAGGCGTCGACGCAAAGAGCCGGCCCTGTCGGGTTCGGCGTAGAAACCGGCACCTCACCCCGAGCGGGTGATGTTGCTGCGCGCTCCGCCGATTAGCTTCACCCGAGAGAGCCAGGAGGACACCCGTCATGAATCCCGACCGCCACGCCCGCTCGATGCTGCCGATCCCCGATCGCCCCTCCCCGGGCTCACCACCTACGACGCGAAGGATCCCGACACCCAGTACCCGCCGATCGAGCCGCTGCGGCCGCCGGCCGGTGCGCCGAACGTGCTCGACACCCTCATCGACGACGCCGGTTACGGCGCGTCGAGCGTCTTCGGCGGCCCGTGCGCGACGCCTCACGCCGAGAAGCTCGCGGCCGGCGGGCTCAGCTTCAACCGCATCCACACCACCGCGCTCTGCACCCCCACCCGGCAGTCGCTGCTCACCGGCCGCAACCACCACTCCGTGGGCATGGGCAGCATCACCGAGACCGCCACCTCGGCGCCGGGCAACAGCTCGGTGCGGCCGAACACCAAGGCGCCGCTGGCGATGACCCTGAAATTGAACGACTACTCCACCGCGCAGTTAGGCAAATGCCACGAAGTGCCGGTCTGGCAATCGTCACCGATGGGACCGTTCGACGCCTGGCCGTCCGGCGGCGGCGGTTTCGAAACGTTCTACGGGTTCATCGGCGGGGAGAACAACCAGTGGGATCCGGCCCTCTACAACGGCACCACCCCGGTTGAACCCCCGGCGACGCCGGAGGAGGGCTACCACCTCACCGAAGACCTGGCCGATCATGCCTGCGACTGGATCCGCGCGCAGAAGTCGCTGATGCCCGACAAACCGTTTTTCGTGTACTTCGCGCCCGGCGCCACCCACGCACCGCACCATGTGCCCAAGGAATGGGCCGACAAATACGCCGGAACATCCGCCGACGGCTGGGACGTGCAGCGCGAGCGCACCTTCGCGAAGCAAAAGGAACTCGGCGTGGTGCCCGGCGACGCGCTTCTCACCCCGCGGCACGCGGAGATCCCCGCGTGGGACGACATGCCCGCCGCCCTCAAGCCGGCGCTGGAACGCGAGATGGAGGTCTACGCCGGTTTCATGGAGCACACTGACCATCACGTCGGCCGGGTGGCTGCCAAAACGGCCGAGTTCGGCAGTCCCAGCTCCTACAACCACTACGCCGTCGGCTGGGCGTGGGCGATGGACACCCCGTTCCAGTGGACCAAGCAGGTGGCCCCGCATTGGGGCGGCACCCGCAACGGCACCATCGTGCACTGGCCGACCGGAATCGCCGAGAAAGGCGGGCTGCGGCAGCAGTTCACCCACTGCATCGACATCGCCCCGACCATTCTCGAGGCCGCCGGCCTGCCGGAACCTACGATGGTCAATGGTGTGCAGCAGACGCCGATGGAGGGTGTCAGCATGCTGTACACGTTCGATGACCAGGCCGCGGCCGAACGCCACGACCTGCAATATTTTGAGATGTTCGGCAACCGGGGCCTGTACTACAAGGGCTGGAGCGCGGTGACGAAGCACCGCACCCCGTGGGTCCTGGTGGGCGGTGAGATTCCCGCCTTCGACGACGATGTCTGGGAGCTCTACGACGGCCGCACCGACTTCAGCCAGGCCCGCAACCTGGTGGCGGAGAATCCGCAGATGCTCGCCAAGCTGCAACGGCTGTGGTTGATCGAGGCCACGAAGTACAACGTGCTGCCGATCGACGACCGCGGCGTCGAACGTGCCACTCCCGAGGTCGCCGGCCGCCCCACCCTGATCCGGGGGGAACAGCCAGCTCCTCTTCGCCGGGATGGGTCGGCTGTCGGAGAACAGCGTCGTCAGCATCAAGAACAAGTCGTTCTCGGTGACGGCAGAACTGGTCATCCCCGAGGGCGGCGCCAACGGCGTGATCATCGCGCAGGGGGGCCGGTTCGGCGGCTGGAGCCTCTACGCCTCGGCCGGCCGGGCAGCGTTCGTGTACAACGTGCTCGGCATCCAGGAGTTCAAGACCGCGGCGGAGGCAGCGCTGCCGGCAGGGACGTGCCAGGTGCGGATGGAATTCGCCTACGACGGCGGTGGGCTGGGCAAGGGCGGCGACGTGACCTTGTACTACGACGGAAAGCCGGTGGGCACCGGCCGGGTCGGCGCCACCCAGGCCATGATTTTCTCGGCCGACGAGACCACCGACGTCGGCTACGAAACCGGCACCGCCGTCGCCTCGGACTACACCACGAAGGGCAGCAGGTTCACCGGCCGGATCAACTGGATGCAGATCGACCTGGGTGATGACGACAACGACCACTTCATCGACCCGGACGAGCGCTTCCGCATCCTTATGGCCCGACAGTAGGCCCGCCAGGGTGGAACCCGGTGGGCGTCAGTCGTCCTCGGAGTGTGAGATCTTTGCCAGGATCAGACGATTCTCGCCCAGCCAGTCCATGAACGCGAAGCCCACTCCGGAGAGAAGGAACGTCAGGTGCAGCATGATGCGCCAGAACTGGTCCTCAGCCGTGAAGTTGCCGATCTCGGTGAAGTCCTGCAGCAGGCCGATGGCCGAGATCGCGACGATCGAACCGATCAGTTTCATCTTCAGGCCGGAGAAGTCGATATGGCCCATCCAGGTGGGCCGGTCTTCGGCGTCACGCGCCACCGTGATCTTCGACACGAAGTTCTCGTAGCCGGCGAAGATCACGATGATCACCAGGTTGGCGAGCAGCGCCAGGTCGAGCAGGGCGAGCACGCCCAGCACGAGGTCGTCGGCCGAATCCGCCGCGACGTGGCTGATGAGGTGCCAGAGTTCCTGGAAGAACTTGATGCCGATCGCAATCAGCGCGAGCACCATCCCGATGTACAGCGGGGCGAGCAGCCAGCGGCTGGCGAAGAGGAATCTCTCACTGCCGTGTTCGAGTGCCAGGGCGTTCTTACTGCGGGGGTGGTGCGGGGTGGTGGGCACTGATGGTCAATTCTGTGAGTTTTCGAATCTTAGAGTATAGGAGTGCGCTGCTGCGAGCCTGCCCTCCCGTGCACCCGGCTGTGCTCGTTTCCGCCGTAACATGGCCGGATGGAGTCGCAGAGGCACCCGGAGGCCGCCGCGCAGCCGCGGGCGAGACGCGTTTCGCACTGGTGGCCGCTGGTGAGCGGCTCCCTGGCGCTGGGGCTCGCCGTGGGGCTCGGGTTCCTGATCGTCGTTCGCGACCAGGGGATGCCGCTGCCGATCGATACTCGCTGGTTCCGGGAGGTGAGCGCGAATCGTGCCCCGGGCTGGGATACGCTGGCTCTCACGATGGACGCCCTCGGCGGCGGCCTGATCGCGACCGTGCTGCTGCCCGCCGGAATCGCCATCGCCCTGCTGCTGGGCAGACGCCCCTGGGCCGCCGGCTTCTATCTGGTGGCCAGCACGGTCACCGGCGGGGTGGTCCAGGTGCTCAAGCATTTCTTCGGCCGGGCCCGTCCGGAGAACATCCTGACCTACCTCGACTTCGGGTCCTTTCCGTCGGGGCATGTGGCCAACGCCGCGGCCACGACCGCCGTCCTCGCGATCCTGTTCCCGCGAGTCTGGGTGTGGGCGGCCGGAGCCGTGTACACGGTCGTGATGATGATGAGCCGCACCTACCTCGGTGCGCACTGGCTCACCGACACCGTCGGCGCGCTTCTCCTCGGGATCGGCGTCGCCGCGGTCCTGTGGGCGCCGGTGGCAGCGAAATTGGATGGTGAGCGCACGCTCGTCGGGCAACGACGATCACGGCGGAAGGCGGTCGGCGCGGTCTGATCGCGCCGAGACGCGAGTGGTCACTGTGTGTCCGGTGTGGCCGGACCGGCCGGGGTGGCACCCGCGTGATCGCTCCTGGTATCGGCGGGGTCCTTCTGGCGACGGCTGGCCAGCATGATCGGGATGCCGACGAGCTCCACGAGCCCGCCGAGCACCAGCGACGTGCCGTAGCCCCACAGATCGGCGGAGCGGCCGAGCGCCGGTTGGATGAACACTCCGCCCAGGCTGCCGAACAGCGAATCGAACGACAGCACGGTCGCGCGTTGCTTCGACGGGATCATGTCGTTGAGGTAGGCCTGCCGCACCGGCTCGGCGACCGCGAAGACGAAGCCCCACACCATCAGCAAGATCACGGCCAGCCAGAAGAGGCTGTTCAGGCCCAGGATCACCAGGGAGATCACACTGAACAGGGACGCCAGGATGACGGTGCTGGTGCGGCGGGCGAACAACCCGCGCAGGCGGGGCGCGAGCACTCCGCCGGCGATCTGCGCCAACGAGAGAATGGCGGCGGCCAGGCCCGCGATGGAATAGGCGGACGGGTCGCCGTAGAGCTCCAGCAGGTACGGCTGCAGGGCGTAGAACGCGTAGATACCCACGCCGGAGGCAAAGGGGGCGGAGAGGATCATGTACCGCACCGAGCGACGCCGAAGCCCATGCTCCACCGACTCCGTAAGCACGGTGCGGGTCGCCTTCAGCGGGCCCTGCGAATGGTCCGGGGTGAATCCGAGATCCTTCATGACCAGGAACGCGTAGATGAACATGACCACCAGCACCCCCGCGCGCACCAGGAACGGTACCCCCAGGTTGGTGGCCTGGGCGATCACGCCGCCGAGTACCGAGCCGGCGAACATCGCGATGCCGGTGACCACCAGGCCCCGGCCGAACACGGCCTCCAGGCTGCCGGTGTAATCGGTGGAGCCGAGCGCGTCGACGAGCCAGGCCTCCACCGCGCCGGAGAAGAAGGTGAACCCCAGGCCCAGCAGCACCGACACGACGCCCCACCAGACGAACGGGGACTGCCACACCCACAGCATCCAGTACAACGCCGTGGTTACCGAGAGGGTGATCGTGCCGAGCAGGTACGACGCCTTGCGGCCCACCGTATCGGCGACGACCCCGGTGGGGATTTCGAAGATCACCATGCCGGCGGTGAAGAACGCGTTTGCGGCGAAGGCGTCGAAGTTGGTTAGCCCGGCGTCGAGCAGGAACAGCGTGTTGATGCCCCAGATGAAGGAGGCCGCCAGGGTGTTGCCGAGCAGCAGGATCAGGTAGATGCGCTGGACACGCCTAGAGGCCGGGTTCATGACCCGGGTCCGCTCCGCACACCCCATCTCGTCACACCAGCATCATCGACCCGGCTGGGGCGGATGGCTAGGGTGCAGACTGTCGTAATGACCGCACCGATTGAACGCACCCTGCTCGTGCTCCGGCACGCGAAGTCCGATTGGTCAGGCGGCGAGGCCGACATCGACCGCACGCTCAACCCGCGCGGGCACAGGCAGGCCAGGGATGTCGGCAGCTGGCTGGCCGGGCAATCCAGCAGCATCGACATCGCGATCGTCTCCCCCGCCACCCGTGCCCGAGCCACCTGGGCGCTGGTCTCGGCGGAACTCGGGGACGGCCCCGAGGCCCGGGTTGATGAGCGGGCGTACGCCGCATCCGTTGCAGACCTGCTCGCCATCGTGCGGGAACTGCCCGACGAGCTGCGCACCGTGATTCTCGTGGCTCACAATCCCGGACTCGAGGACCTGGTCGCCCTGCTCAGCGGCGAAAGCATCACTCTGCCCACCTCGGCTCTGGCGGTGCTCCGGCTTGCCGGCAGCTGGGCCGAGGCCGCCCCGTCGACGGCCTCTCTCCGAACCTCCGGACGTCCGCCCGCCGCACTCCTCGACTAGCGGTTACGCGGCATCTTCGGCCGCCAGCGCGCGCTGGATGGCCTGCAGGGAATTCTCGACGTCGGCGGCGTCGGTCGACCAGTTGCTGACCGCGATACGAAGGACGTCGCGGCCGGCCCAGTGCGAACCCGACATCCAGGTGGTGCCATCGGCCAGCAGGCGTGCCGTGATGTTGCGGGTGCGCTCGTCCGAGCCGAAGCTCACGCAGACCTGGGTGAAGACCACGTCGTTGACCACTTCGACCCCGGGGATGCCGGACAGGCGCGCCGCGAAGGTGTGCGCGGCCTGGACCAGGCGGTCGATCAGCGCGATCACCCCTGAGCGCCCCAAAGACCGCGGGGCGGCCCAGACCGGCACCCCGCGGGCGCGGCGGGAGAACTCCGGCACCTTGTCGAACGGGTCGCCCGGGCCGTGCTCGGTGGTTTGCAGGTAGCTGGTGTGCACGCCGAACACCGCACGCACAGCCTCGGGCCTGGACACGATGGCCACCCCGCAGTCATAGGGCACGTCGAGCGTCTTGTGCGCATCCGTCGCCCACGAATCGCAGGTCTTCAGTCCGGCCACCAGATGGCGGTGGCGGGGACTCGTGGCCGCCCAGAGCCCGAAGGCACCATCCACGTGCACCCACGCACCCCGGTCGTGGGCGATCATGGCCGCCTCGGTGAGCGGGTCGCTGGAGCCGGAGTGCAGTTGCCGGCCTGGAGGCACACGATGGCCGGACCGGGAGCGGCATCCATCGCCGCGGCCAGGGCATCCGCCCGCAACCTCCCCCTGGGCGTCGGCGGCGACCGCGACCGGCAGTCCCAGGCCGAGGTACCGCAGCGCCAGGTCGACGAATGCGTGCCGGTCCGCACCCGCAAAAACCCTCAGCGGGCGCGCCCCGATCAGCCCCGTCACCGCCACATCCCAGCCGGCCTGGGCGAGCACCTCCTGCCGGGCGGCCGCCAGACCCACGAAGTTCGATGCGGTCGCGCCGGTGGTGAACCCCACGTCGGAACCGGCGGGGAGGCCCAGCAGGTCGAGCAGCCAGCCGCCCGCGGCTTCCTCGGCCGCGGCCGTCGCCGGAGTGGCCTAGCGCATCGCGGCGTTCTGAGCCCAGGCGCTGACCAGCCAGTCCGCTCCCAACGACGCCGGCAGCGTGCCTCCGATCACCCAGCCGAAGAACCGGCCGGAGGGCATCGCCATCAGCCCGGGCTCCGCCAGCCGGGCCAGTTCGTCGATCACCGTGGCGGCTGGCAGCGGCTGGTCCTGGAGCGGAAACGCAAAGTCGGCCTGCAGGTCATCGGCCGTGCGACTCGGCCCGATCGGCCGAGAGGACAGGGAGTCCAGCCAGCCCGTCGCGTGGTGGCGGGCACGCTCGAGCGCCGCGTCGAAGTCGTCGCGCTGCGCTGGCATGGTGACATGGTAGGCACTACCGCGGCGGGGCAACAGTGGGCGACTGCGAGCCGACCTCCGCCCGCAGCGGCAAGCGCCTCACGCTCTCGAACTCCCGCGGCGAACCATCGATCGGATCGGTGAAGGCCAGTTCGCTGGCCAGGAGCTGGAGCGGCCGGGTGAAATCGAACACCTCGACATCCTGCACCACCGGGTAGAGCGGGTCGTCGGTGATCGGGATGCCCAAACCCAGCATATGCAGCCGCAACTGGTGGGTGCGTCCGGTGCGCGGGGTCAGCCGGTAGAGCCCCGCATCTTCATGCTCGGACTCCCGCTCGATGCGCGAGTCGGCATTGACCGGGAGGCCCGGCACGACTTCGCCCTGCCAGAAGCCGGGCCGGGCACGAAGGTGGTTGCGCACGGTGACCGGCAGCTCGAGCTGTGCGGAGAGCGGCGCCAGTGCCCGATAGATCTTGTGTACCTCGCCGCGTTGGAAGAGCGATTGATAGGCCCCGCGCCAGCGCCGTTCGGTGGCGAGGACCAGCAGTCCGCTCGTCACCCGGTCCAGCCGGTGCAACGGGGAGAGTTCGGGCAGTTTCAGCTGGGCGCGCAGGCGCACCACCACGCTCTGCACCACGTGTCTGCCCCGCGGGATGCTGGAGAGGAAGGGTGGCTTGTCTATCACCACGATTCGATCGTCCCGATGGAGCACGTGGATGGACCCCGGCACCACGGGTTCGTCGGCCAGGTCCCGGTGGAACCAGATGAAGGTGGTCGGCCGATAGGGGTCTCCCCCGGCGACGGGCACACCGCTCTCGTAGACGAATCGTCCGGACGTCAGGAATCCGGCCACCTGCACCGACTCCCCCAGCCGTTCCTCGAGCCACGCACCCATGTTCGGCCAGGTTGCCGCCGGCTTGCCCGGCCGATCACGCTCCGGAGTGCACACCCAGGCTGCGTCGAGCCCGTGTCGGTGTGGCAGGGGCGAGTGCGGGGGCATCCCCCGATCGTACAAGTCCCGCCGGCGCCACACCGGCACGGAAAAGCTCGGGAACTACATCCGCGCTGCGGCCAGGTAGCCGGCCCGAACCGGCTGGTCGAGTTTCTCGATCGAGTAGCGCAGCATCACCCGGGGCATGTCTGCGGCGTTCTCGTCGAGGAAGCCGAGGAGGGCGCCCCGGTCGATGTCGCCCGCGTAGCGCAGCATCCAGCCGGTGCCCTTCTGCACGAAGTCGTTCCGGTCGTGCAACAGGATGCGGGCCAGCCGCAGCGTGTCTGCGGTTTCGCCGTGCCTGATGAACGCCGCCGTCGCCACGATGGCGCTGCGGCGTTCGGGCCAGAACGACGACGCCGCGAGAGCATCGAGTGGGTCGCGGGGTTTGTTGAGCAGCCAACTGCCCACCACCTGGTGGGCGCCGAGGTCCACCAGATCCCAGCTGTCGATCCGGTCGTGCCGCCGCAGGTAGAGGTCGTAGAGTTCCCGGTGCCGAGCGGCCGCAACCTTGCGATGCTGGGCGGCCCTACCCATGATCGAGCAGGCTCCCGACCGAGCCTCGTGCACGGGGCTTTCCAGCAGTTCCTCGATCTGGTCGACCGGCATCGCCAGCGAACGGCCAGCGAGGGCGAACACGTCGCCCATGCGCACCCCGATGAACGACTCGTCGTCGGGAAAGTAGCTGGTGTACTTCTGTCGCTGCTCCGGGCTGGCCAAGCCGGCGAGCTCCTCCTGGAATGCAGCGGCCGTGGGCTCTGGGCTCATGTGTTCCAGGATGCCACCGCGACCGGTGCCCCTCTACGACTCCCGCCGTCAGCGCTCGACGGGACTCAGCGCTCGCGTCTGGCCCGCCGGCGTTGCCGCCAGGTCATCGCGGCCAGGGCGGCGTCCTCCCGCGCCTTGGCCTCCTCCCGTTCCCGCCGCGCTGCCTCCCGGCGCTCGCGCCAGCGGGCCAGTTCGGCGTCCACGTCGCGAAGCGGGGTGATCACCGGTGGGCCGCCGCGCAGTTGCCGGCGGGCGTCGATCACCCGATGGTTGAAGTCGTCGAGCACTTCGCACACCTGCGCCTCGGAGAACAGGGTGTCGAGCCGGGCATCGAGGCCGGCGTCCTCGGTGCGCAGCGTGAGCGCGGGCGGGCCGAGCCCGGTGATCTGCTCGCGCTCGATCTTCTGCTTGATCCACCAGTCGGGGTCGTGATTGTCGAGGCCGGTGAGCGGCTTGCCCGCGCCCGGCAGGTTGTCGAAGTCGCCGCGGCGCATTGCCTGCTGAATCGAAATCTCCACGAAGTGCGCCCGGGCATCCATCATCGACTGGCCGGCCTCGTTGGTGTCGGGCTCCGCCTCCGCCGGCCGTTCGGCGTCCGGGATCTCCCGGTTGATCTTGTACCGTGCCACGTTGAGGGGCGTGTCGCTGGGTTCGCGTGTGCCTGCCATGATTCCAGCCTAAATCGATCCGGCGGAGGACGGGCGGGCGAATTCCCGCCCGCTCGGGATACCGCGGGCAGGCCGGGTGCGATCTAGCTGAACGCCTTACCCGGGTTGAAGAGGTGCTCGGGGTCGAGGGAGTCCTTCACCGCGTGGTGCATGCGGCCGACCCGCTCGCCCAGCTCGACCGCGGCGCCGGGCAGCTTGAGCAGGCCGACGCCGTGCTCGCCGGTCACCGTGCCGCCGAGGTGCAGGCACCTGGCGATGATCTCGTCGAACGCCAGTTTGGCCCGGTCCTTGACCTCGAGGTCGCCCTCCGGCGCAATGATCAGCGGGTGCAGGTTGCCGTCTCCGGCGTGGGCGATGTTGGCGATCACCACGCAGTGCCGGGCGGCGGTCTCCTGGATGCTGGCGAGCATCGCCGGCACCGCACCGCGCGGCACGCAGATGTCCTCGGTGAGCACCGGACCCAGCCGCTCCAGTGCCGGGTAGGCCAGCCGGCGGGCCTGGAAGAGCCGGTCGGTTTCGGCGCTGTCGGCGGACTGCTGCACATCGGCGCCGCCGGCGGCCCGGAAGATGCCGGCCAACTGCTGGCTCAACTCTTCGCCGCGGGCGCCGGGTTCGTCGATCTTTGCCAGCAGCAGGGTGTCGGCGTCCTCCGGCAGGTCGACACCCTGCCACGCGCTCACCGCGTGCAGGCAGGTGCGGTCGACGAGCTCGAGCGCGGCCGGGATGATCCCGGCCCGGGAAACCTCCGCCACGGCGGTGCCTGCCGCTGCGAGGGACGGGAAATAGCCCACGATGGCGCGCTCGCCGCGTCCGGTCAGGGGAAGAAGTTTGACGGTGACCTCAGTGATGATGCCCAGGGTGCCCTCCGACCCCACCATCAGCCCCGTCAGGTCGTACCCGGTGGCGCCCTTGGCCGTGCGGCGTCCGAGCTGCACGATGTCGCCATCCGCCAGCACCACCTCCATGCCCAGCACGTAGTCGCGGGTCACGCCGTATTTCACGCAGCAGATGCCGCCGGCGTTGGTGGCGGCGTTGCCGCCGATCGTGGAGATGGCGGAACTGGCCGGGTCCGGCGGGTACCAGAGGCCCACGGTCGCGGCCGCGGCCCGCACGTCGTCGTTGATCATGCCGGCCTGCACCACGGCGTACCGTTCGGCGGGGTTGAGCTCCACCACCTGGGTCATGAGCTCCAGCGAGAGCACGATGCAATCAGGCACGCCGTTGGCTCCGCCCGAGAGCCCGGTCCCGGTGCCGCGGGGCACGATCTTGATGCCCTGGTCGCGCGCGTACCGCACCACCGCGGAGACCTCCTCGGCGGAGGTGACGAGCACGACGGCGAGCGGTTCGGTGAAGTCGGCCCAGTCCGCCCGGTCGTGGCTGTACCGGGCCAGCGAGGACGCATCGGTCAGCACCCGGTCGGACGCGATCACCCCGGCCAGGTCGGTACCGATGTGTCGGGGGGCCTGGATAGGCATCGTGTGCTCCTTCTGCGTCCGGGGCGCTGCTCGGTCCGGCTCGCCAGGCCGACGTTACCCGGTGGCTTCCCGCGCGGGCAAATGGGCCGGAGAAATCCTCCCCGGCGGCGAAACGGCACTACGCTGCCTGAAATCCCTGCGGGCCCGCCGGCCGGCAATCCCAGTGAAGGGAACCCCATGAACGACGTTGCCAGTGCATCACTCGCGGGCGCTGTCGCCGCATCCATCGACGGCCGGCATTTCCAGTTCGCCGGCACCAGTGACGTCATGTTCGAGCCGGGCGGGCTGGTGGTTCTACGCGCTCCCGGCGGAGCCGGACCGGCCCAGCTGGGCCAGGTTGAGGACGTCAGGTTCGAACTCGGCGGCGTGCCGCACGGCTCAGGCCGGATCCTCGGCCTGCTGTCGGCGGACGAACGCGACCTCGACCTTCGAGTGTCGGTCGCCTTTCCCTCGGCGGCGCTGCAGGCCGCGGATGCCCGCACGACGGAGTTGCTCTACCGGGCGCAGGCGGCGACCCTGCCCATCGGTTCCTTCCTGGCGTCCCCCGACATCCCGGCCCGGCTTGTTGCACAGCGCTTCAACCGGCACACCTTCTGGTGCGGGCAGAGCGGGTCGGGTAAGACCTATGCGCTCGGCGTGGTGCTGGAGCAATTGTTGATCCACACGGCCCTGCCCATGGTGATCTTCGACCCGAACGCCGATTTCGTGCAGATGCGGCAGTCTCATCCGTCGGGACCAGCGACCGACGCGCAGCGTGCGCTGTCGGAGCGGGACATCCGCTTCGTCGACCTGTCGTTGCGCTCCAAGACGGCCGTCGTCAGGCTCGATCCGCTTCAGGACCGCGCTGAACACAACCTGCTGATGCATCTCGGGGAGAGCGTGGGCCTGATCGAGCCGGCCATGGTGGTATCCCGGCTGCTGGAGCTGGACACGCCGGCGGCACGCAGTTTCGCCGCCCGCATCGAGAATCTGCGCGTCACCGACTGGTCCGTCTGGGCCGGCAAACTGCAACCGGTCACCGACATCCTGGACACCCGACCCGATGCGACGGTGCTGGACCTCGGTGGGTTCGCCAGCCCGGAGGAGTCGCTCGTGGTGGCGCTGGCGGTGCTCGACGATCTCTGGGAGAAGCGCGCGCAACGGCGTCCGCTCCTGATCGTGATCGACGAAGCCCACAACTTCTGCGCGCCCGACGCGCCCAGTCCGTTGCACGTGGCGGTGCGGGACCGGCTCGTGCAGATCGCGGCCGAGGGGCGCAAGTTCGGTCTCTGGCTGCTGCTGGCGACTCAGCGGCCCTCGCGGGTGCACCCCAGCATCATGTCGCAGTGCGACAACCTGGCGCTCATGAAGATGACATCGCCGGCCGACCTCGCCCAACTGGCCACCGTCTTCGGTTTCGTGCCGCCGGCGATGCTTGCCCGGGCCGCCCGCTTCAAGCAGGGCGAGGCCCTCTTCGCCGGCGGTTTCGTGCCGGCGCCCACCGTCGCCAGCATGGGGCCCCGCCTTACCCGGGAGGGCGGAGCGGATGTGGGCGTACCGCTGCGCCCAGCGCCTGGAAGCCGATCGGAGTGAGGGCCGTGGTGTACGACCGGTACGGTCCGCCCGACGTGCTCAGAGTCGCGAACGTGGCGAAACCGTCCCCTGGCGTGAATCAGGTCCTCGTCGAGGTCGCTGCGACCTCGGTCAACCTGTCCGACTGGGAAGGCCTGAC
Organism: Cryobacterium sp.; assembly: GCF_025463825.1. GTDB lineage: Bacteria > Actinomycetota > Actinomycetes > Actinomycetales > Microbacteriaceae > Cryobacterium. The sequence goes on along the minus strand of NZ_JAODBG010000045.1, from coordinate 5,320 downwards.
CGGCACGCCGATGTACGCCCGGATCGGTGGCCTGCGGGCGCCGAAGCGGCGGGTGCTGGGTTCCGATGTCGCCGGCCGGGTCACCGCCGTCGGTTCTGGCGTCAGCCGGTTCCGGGTCGGCGATGAGGTGTACGGCGACAATCTGAGTCTGTTGGGCGGGTTCGCCGAGTACGTGGTGGTTCCGGTCGCCGCGCTGGCGCTCAAACCCGCTGAGCTGACGTTCGCGCAGGCGTCGGCGCTGCCCCAGTCCGGAGCGATCGCGCTGCAGGGCACTGCCGGCGCTCGCCGGGGCCGGCGGGTGCTGATCAACGGGGCGGGCGGTGGGTCTGGTTCATTCGCGATCCAGCTGGCCAAACGCGCCGGAGCGCACGTCACCGGCGTCGATAACGCGGGCAAGCTCGACTTCATGCGCTCGCTGGGCGCCGATCACGTCGTCGACTACGCCACCTCGGATTTCACCCGCCTCGAACCGTTCGACCTGATCCTCGATCTCGTGGCGCACCGGTCGGTGTTCGCCTACCGGCGCGCCGTGGCCAGGGGCGGCCGCTACCTCTGCGTCGGCGGAACGGTGCGCAGCGTGTTGCGGGTGGTGACCGTCGGCGCCGCGCTCGGCGTGGTCACCCGGCGCCGGCTGGGCCTGCTGGTGGCCCGTAACGGCCCCGCCTACTTCGAGCCCATCGCCGAGCGGTGTCTCACCGGCGAGCTCGAGATCCGCATCGACCGCACCTTCCCCCTGGACCGGGCGGCCGAGGCGCTGGCTTACCTCGGCGCCGGCCGGGCGCTCGGCAAGGTCGTCGTCACCGTTTGAGTCGTCGCCGTTTCTGAGGAGGACCCATGGCACCGTCGGAGAGCATCCGCATCGAGGTGGGTGACGGCACGGTGTCTGGCGCGTTCGCCCGACCGGCCGACGCCTTCGCCACGCTCGTCGTGGCGCCGGGGGCAGGGTCAGGCTTCGACCATCCGTTCCTGGTCGGATTCGCCCGCGCAATGAGCGCTGCCGGGGTGGCAACGCTGCGGTTCAACTTCCCGTACCGGGAGGCCGGCCGGCGGCTGCCCGACCGCGCCCCGCGGGCGGTCGAGGCGTGGCAGGCGGCTCTGGCGGTGGCGGCGGCTCGCTCTCCCGCCGAACCGGTCTGGGCGGGCGGCAAGTCCTATGGCGGGCGGATGGCCTCGATGGCGGCGGCGGAGGGGATGCCCGCCGCCGGCCTGGTCTTCCTCGGTTACCCGTTGCATCCGCCGGGCAAACCGGAGGCGTTGCGCGATGCGCACCTTTACGGGATCGACCTTCCCATGCTGTTCCTGCAGGGCACGCGCGACCCGTTCTCCGGCCCGGCGGAGCTCACCCCGGTGGTCGCACGGATCGGCAGGGCGGCGACGGTCCAGTGGATCGACGGCGCGAACCACTCCTTCGAGACCCGGGGAGCCAAACGCGCGCCCGCCGACGTAGGAGCCTCCCTGGCCCCGGCCGTCGCCGATTTCGTTCGGGCCAACCGGGCCTAAGCGCTGCGGTGCTACTCGGCGGACGGCCGCCGGCGCTGCTGCTTGGTGGCCGAGCGTTGCGTCTTCGCGGCCATGTGCCGGCGGCCCGAGCCGCGGGTCGGTTTGGTCGCGCGGCGGCGCGGGCCGTCCGGGGCCAGGCCGGCCGTCACGAGGTCGGCGAGTTTGGCCAGGGCAATCTCACGGTTGCGCAGCTGGGAGCGCTGTTGGGAGGCGGCGATGGTGACCACCCCGTTGATCAGCCGTCGGTCCAGTCTCGTGAGCAGCTGGAGCCGTTGGTCTTCGGAGAGCACGGCCGAGTCGGCGATGTTCCAGGACACCTCGACGCGGCTGTCCGAGGTGTTCACGTGCTGGCCGCCGGGGCCGGATGACCGGGAGAACCGCCAGCCGAGCTCGGTCGCCGGAATCGTCAGCGCGGGTGACACCTCCAGATCCATGCTCCAAGCGTCCCACGATGTGGGCACGGCCGGGAACTGAACGCTCTGACACCGGCCACCGGCCACCGGGATGCTTAGAACAGCGGCCAGGGCACGGCGGGCATCTCGCCCTGCGGCCCCGGGAATCGGCCGTCGGTGCGCAACCGGTCGCAGCGTTCCGCCAGGGCACGGATCTCGGCGGGGGTGAGCAGTCCCTCGAGTGTGGTGCCGAGGTCGCCGGTGAGTTGGGCACGCACCCGGTCGATGCCGGCCAGTTCATCGGCACTGAGTTGTTCGCCCAGCCAGCCCCACAGAACGGTGCGCAGTTTGTGGTCGGCGTGGAAGGTGAGCCCGTGGTCGACGCCGTGCCGGTGCCCGTCAGGCATCGCGAGGATGTGGTCGCCCTTGCGGTCGGCATTGTTCACGATGATGTCGAACACCGCCATCCGGCGCAGCGCCGCGGAGTCTTCATGGATCAGCGACACCACCCGGTTCCGCTCGTCCTGGCCGTCGAGCACGTGCCGCCAGCCCCGCTCCGGCATGGCGTCGGCCGCAATCAGGTCCACGGCGTCCTGCTCGGGATCGGCGTCCTGCCACAGCTGCACCATCCCCGGTCCCATCGGGCCGTCCCGCAGCCAGGTGCGGGGCACCACGTTCCATTCGAAAACCTGCGACACCAGGTACGCCGCGGCCTCGCGGCTGGCCAAGTTGCCGTCTGGGAAGTCCCAGAGCGGATTCTCCCCCGCGATGGGCTTGTACACCACCGGCACTCCATCGATGCTGCCGAGGAACGTCGCGTTGGAAGCCGTCGTGATCCGCCCGGTCAGTTCCAGGTCACCGTCGACGCGGTCGGCATCCGTCATGTCAGGCGTCGGGCAGATCGCAGGTGTGCCCGTCCGGGTCGATGGGCTGGCCGCAGAGCGGGCAGAGCGGCCGGCCGGCGCCCACTACCTCGCGGGTGCGCTTCGCGAACGCGCGGGCCGTGCCCACCGGCATCCGCACCACCAGCATCTCGGCCGGCTCGACGACGGCGACGTCGAGCAGTTCATCGTCCTCCTCGTCGACGATCGGGAAGGCCTCGAGGACCACCTGCACCGTCGTGGGGTCCCAGCCCAGGCTCATCGACCCGGTGCGGAACTCCTCCTGCACGGGCTCCAACGGGTCATTGTCGAGCAGTTCGATGGGGGTGCTGGTGGGGATGCTGAACGGGTTGCCCGCGTAATTGATCAGCTGGTCGAGGATCTCGTCGATCTTCTCGGCGAGCAGCGCCGATTGTTGCTTCTCCAGGGCGATGCTGACGATCTGGGCACCGGTGCGCACCTGCAGGTAGAAGGTGCGCGAGCCGGGGAGACCGACGGTGCCGACGACGACCCGATCCGGCCAGGCGAACTCATGGACGATTGTGGGCATGGAGTTATTTTAGGCGTCCGCGGCGTCGGGGGCGGTAGCCGCGGGCAGCGAATGTCCCGCCCCGCCACCGACCGGCGCGTCAGCGGCGGGGGCGGCGGCCGCCAGCCAGGACAGGTCCCCGGCGTCGGTATTGGTGGCGTAGACGGTCGGCCGGCCGCTGCCGTAGTTCACGATCGAGACGGATGCCGGGCCCACGTTGAGCCGTTGGAAGAGGTCCAGGTGCATGCCGAGGGCGTCGGCCAGGATCGACTTGATGATGTCGCCGTGGCTTACCGCCACCCAGACCGCGCCCGGCCCGTGCTCGGCTTCGAAGGTGGCGTCGTGCCGCCGGATCGCAGCGACCGATCGCGCCTGCATCGCGGCCATCGCCTCACCGTTGGGGAAGGTGACCGCAGAGGGCTGGGTCTGCACCACCGACCACAGTTTCTCCGCCGACAGCTCCTTGAGGGTGCGACCCTGCCAGTCGCCGTAGTCGCACTCGGAGAGGTCGTCCTCCACCGGCCGCAGCAGCGTGCCGGGCTGCCGGTCGATGATGTGCTCAGCCGTTTCGCGGCAGCGCTCCAGCGGGCTGGAGACCACCCCGACCAACGGCACCGCGGCGAGCCGCTGCCCCGTGACGGCGGCCTGGTCGCGGCCGATCTGGTCGAGCAGAACGCCGGCTGTGCGCCCGGCCAGCAGGCCGGTCGCGTTGGCGGTGGTGCGGCCGTGCCGCACGAGAAGGACTGTGGCCATGGGTACAGCCTAGACAGCCGGCGGGGTCGGTACGGCGCCCGGCCGAGAGAGATGCCTGCACCTCGCACAAAGGAGAAAGTGAGCTGAAAAGGACCGGATCGCACTAACTGTCCTTATTTGCGCACTTTGTCCTGAGGTCGCGGTCGAGGTCTAAGTGCGGGCAGGAGCGAGATGCAAACCCTGGGCCACGGCCTGGAGGATCTCGGCCTCCGCGCGTGGCCATTCGAACAGGATCTGTCGGTAGTCGAAGCGCAGGACCGTGTAGCCCAGCAGAGCGAGCCGGCGATCCTGGGCGATGTCCGCCCCTCGCTGCTCGGCCCCGGAGTGGAAGCTGAATCCGTCAATCTGCAGCACCAGCCGGTCCCCGACGAGACCGTCGACCCTGTGCCCGTCGAGCAGCACCTGCTGGCTGACCCGGATGCCGATGGCGGCCAGCCGGGACACGGGCAAGGTCTCGAGGCCCGAATCTGCGAGCCCGGAGGCGGCCGCCCGCACGGCGCGGGCCGCGGCGCTGCGCAGGGGAAGCCGGGCGAGCGACTCCTCGGTCACGAGAGTCTTGTTCAGGGCGGAGTCCCAGACGACGAGCGCGTTCTCGAACGGTTGGCACTCCGCGATGTGCACGAGGGCGTTCTCGATCGGTTCCACGAGGGCGAACCGAGCAACCGGAATCGGCCCCGGGCCCCAGTGCACCCGCACGGCGTTCGACGCCGGGACCACCGCATTCCTCACCACGCTCACGTGGTTCATTCCATCGGCGAGGTGCCACAGCTCGAGCCGCCGGGCCACGCTGAGGCAGGCCACCCGCCCGCCGAGCGCGGCCGCAGCGCGCAGGTCGGCCGGGGCTGTCGGCAGCGCCAGCCAATTCCGCCGGACCCGGGCGCACTCACCGCTGGCGAGGCTGTGCCGAATCGCATAGCGCGTGAAGCCGGCGCGCACGGCCTGCTGGGAGTGCGCGATGCCACCGTGCTGGCCGAGCCAGCTGCCGAGTTCCATGCGCCCAGTGTCGTGGCCCGTACACCCAGCCCACCCAGAACCGTCCCACTTGTGCAAAACTGCCCCGCCGCGCCCCTGTGCAAAACTCGCTGCGAAGCCGGCGACCGCGCTCCGAAAAGGAGGAAGCGATTTCACAAGGACGGAATCGGCTGGGGTGACCCGCTCGTGCTGGACACTGTTCCTGATCATTTTATTAGGCCGCTGCCGGGGTGGTTGTGGTGGTGTGTAGCGTGCTGGTGAACTCGGTGAGGGCTTGGGTTGGTGTTTTGTAG
>NZ_JAODBG010000116.1 GCF_025463825.1 Cryobacterium sp. | reverse complement strand
ACCGTCTCGACCAGTACTGGGCCGAGCACCCCGAACGCTTCAGACGGCGCCCGACCGCACCACAACACCCACTAAAAACCGGAATCAACACCCGCCTGCTGTCTCAGACAGGTTGACAACTTCCGTGTGCCGGGCGCAATTGTCCGCTTCGGGAACAGTCGGCGGTTAGGTCTCCGCGCGCCTGTCGAGCCTGGCCACCCCGATCTTGGAGTCGGCCATGCCGTAGAAGACGAAGAGCTGCCCCTCGACCTCTTCGATCGCGGTCGGGAACACCACATTGGGCACGATGCCGCTGGTCTCGTCGGCGGTCTCGGCCTTCAGCAGCGGCTCGCTCGTGCGGCTGAGCACGATGGTGGGGTCGTCGGCGTCCAGGATCATGCCGCCGGCGGCGTAGTTCACCTTCTGCTGCGGGTCGAACGCCTTGGCCAGGATGCCGGTGACGCCGTGGTGCAGCAGTAGCCAGCCCTCCGGAACCCGCAGCGGCGCGGGGCCGCCGCCGATCTTGAGCTCCTCGAACGCGAACTCCGGCCCGGCGAGGAACCGGTGCCCGCGCCAGAGGGTGAGCGCGGAGACATCTGCCACCGCGTCGGCGACGGGCACGTAGCTGATCCAGATGCTCTGCCGCTGGTCGGTCACGCCGGCCGGCACCCGGATGCCTTCGCCATCCTTGGTCTCGTCCAGGTCCCACATCGGCCGGTGCAGCACCGCGAAGCTTTCCACTCCGTCGGGCGCCGTGACCGGCTCGGGGAAGAACACGGTGTCCTTGTTGTGGAACAGGTTGAGGTCCATGTCGAGGGCCTCCTCGTAGGCGAACAGGGCAGGGCCGAGGCGCCGCCAGTCGCGCAGGTTGTCCGACACCGCGACGGCGGTGCGGGGGCCGAGCGGCCCGTAGGCGACGTACGTCATCACGTGCAGGCCGAGCCGCGGGATGAACGTGACCCGCGGGTCCTCGACCCCGGCGTTGTTCGCCCCGCGCTCCCAGCCTCGGTCGGGCGCCAGGACCACGCCCTCGCGTTCGACGCCGGTGGGCACGCCGTTCTCGATGATCACCCGGGCCAGTCCCACCCGGGAGACGTTGCCGGTGGCAACGAGCCGGGGGAGCAGGTACAGGATGCCGTCCGGGGTGTGCCCCGACCCGGGGTTGAGGACGCCCTCTGCCTCGAGTTCGTTGCCGTCCTCGGGCGTCATGACGACACCCATCCGGGTGAGGGTGTAGGGGAAGAGTGCGGTGGAGCTCATGTCTAACCTTTCACGCCCGAGCCGATATCGCTCGAAACGAAGTGCTGTTGGAAGATGATGAAGAGGATGACCATCGGGGCGGCCAGTACGCAGGCGCCGGCGAGGACGGCGCCGATCGGGTTCGCCGCGGTACCCGCGACGTTGGTGAGGTAGTTCGCCAGCGACACCGCGAGCGGTTGCAGTGCGGCCTCCTTGGTGATCAGGAACGGCCAGAGGAATTCGTTCCACGGGCCGATGAAGGTGAGCAGCACCACGGTCAGCAGGGCGGGCCGCACGAGCGGCAACGCAATGCTCCAGAGGATCTTCAACTCACCGGCGCCGTCGATCCGGGCCGCGTCGAAGAGGGCCTTGGGCACCTGCAGGAAATACTGCCGGAACACCAGTACCGCCGTCGAGTTGATGGCGAACGGAAGGATCATGCCCGCATAGCTGTCGGCCAGGCCGTAATCCCTGGCGATCATCACGTAGAGCGGAATCATCAGCAGCTGGAAGGGAATCACCTGAACGAGCAGCATCAGTGCGAAGGTGACCCCGCGTCCGCGCCACTCCAGCTGCGCCAGGGCGTAACCGACCAGCACACCGAATACGACGGTGCAGAGGATGACTCCGCCGGCGAAGATTCCGGAGTTGACCAGTCCCTGGAACAGGTTGATGCGGCTATTGATGTCGGCGTAGTTCTGGCCGGTGACGTTCCCCGGGTTGGGGAACGCCCCGGCGATGGTCGGGTCCGGCGCGGTCTGCAGGGAGCCGATCACCATGTAGTAGAACGGAAACAGGAACAGCAGGGCGCCGATGGAGAGGACCACGTACCGCAGGATGTTCTGCCCGCGGCTCATGCCTTCGACGTTGCGACGTCCGGTCCGGGTTCGCACGGTCGACGTCTGCGCGGGGTCCGCGTGTGCCAGGCCGGCGGTGACCGCCGGATTCTGTGCGTTGCTCATGATTCGTCCCCTCCGGCCACCTTGCGTTGGATGAACGCCAGGATGAGCACGCCGATGACGAGGATGACCCCGATCGCGGCGGCAATGCCCGGCTCGCCCTGTTCGATGCCGCGCTGGTACATGATCAGCACGGGCGAGGACGAGGCCCCGTTCGGGCCGCCACCGCCGGTGAGCAGGTAGGGCTCCGTGAAGAGGTTCGCGCCGGTGATCGTCGCCAGCAACAGGACCAACACTGTCGCGGGCCGCACGCCCGGCACGGTGATCGAGAAGAACATGCGGATCTTGCCCGCGCCATCCGTCGCGGCGGCCTCATACAGTTCGTCGGAGACGTTCTGCAGGGCGGCCAGGTAGAGCAGGATGAAAAAGCCCATCTGCTTCCAGGTGACGAAGATGGCGATCGTGGGCATCGCCAGGAGCGGGTTGATCAGCCAGGCCGGGTCTGGGGCCAGCGGACCGAGGATCTGGTTGACCAGCCCGTTGCCGCTGAACAGGAAGAGCCAGACCACGACGACGGCGACGCTGGCCGTGACATACGGCACATAGAAGGACACCCGCAAAAAAGTGCGGGCACGCACGATCTTGTTCAGGGCCGTCGCGAGCACCAGCGACAGCACGACGGTGAGGGGCACGTTGATCAGAAGGAAGATGCCGACGTTGCCGAATGAGCGGATGATCGCCGGGTCGCTCAGCACCTCCTGGAAGTTCGCGAGCCCGACAAACGGTCGGTCCACCACGGCGCCGGGAGCGGCGAAGAAGTAGTCGTGGAAGGACATGTAGAAGGCGAAGACCAGTGGGTAGGCGAAGACCAGGAGCACGAAGAGCAGGTAGGGGGCGCTGAGCAGGAGCCCGAGTGGGTTCCTGCCCAGGAGCTGGCCCCGGCGGCCCCGGCGGGGGCCCCCGCCGCCTGGCCGGGTGGGCCTGGCGGCGGGGCTCGGGGTGACACTCCCGGAGGAGACTGTCGAGGACATCAGCTGTACTATTCCGCGATCAGTTCGTGGACCTTGTCGGCCGCGGCATCGAACGCGTCGGCGACGTCGCCTTCACCGGAGATGACGTTCTTTGTCCAGGCATCCCGGAAGGCCTGCCAGGCGGCGACGGAGTTCGGCACCTGCGGCACCTCGACCGTGCGGGAGGCCTGGTCACCGAACTGTTCGTAGGCCGGGTTGGCCGCGAAGTAGTCCGGGTAGACCTCGGGGAGGTCCTGGCGCAACGGCATCTGGCCAGTCAGCTCCAGCAGCTGGCCGTCCTGCTCCTCGCTGGTGGCGAATTTCAGCACATCCCAGGCCGTGGCCTGGTTCTTGCACGCCGTGAACAGGCCGACGTTCTTGGCATCGGAGAAGGTGTAGGTGTCTTCGGCGGTGGAACCGGCGCTGGAGGGGAAGGGGACCGCTCCCCAGTTCACCACGCCGTCGTAGACCGACACGGCCCACGGTCCGGCGCTTGCCATGGCAGCGACTCCGTCCGCGAAGGAGTCACCCGTGTACTTTTCCTTGCCGGCGAGGTTCTCCGCGTAGACGGTCTTCCAGAATTCCCCGACCGCGACACCCTCGTCCGAGTTGAAGGTGGCTTCGCCGTTTTCGATGAACAGGGTCCCCCCGGTTTCGGCCGCGTACACCGGGTAGAAGTCGAACCAGCTCTGGAAGAACTCGCTCGTTGCCGACGGGTTGATGGCGTACTGCGACACTCCGGCTGAGACCAGGGTGCGCGCGGTGGCCAGGAACTCGTCGTAGGTAGCCAACGCGGGGTTTTCCGGGTCCAGACCGGCCGCGGCGAAGAGGTCCTTGTTGTAGAACAGCATCACCGGGTTGGACTTCCACGGCATCTGGTAGAACTTGCCGTCCTCGCTCTGGTACTGCTCAGCCAGGTCGCCGGTGCGTTCTTCAATGTAGGAGTCGCCGTCCTCGAAGCTGCTGAGGTCGACCAGGCCGCCCTGCTTCTGGAACTGAGGCACGGCGACGGGCGCGGTGTTGAAGATCAGGCACGGGGCGTTGCCGGCGGTGATGGCGGCGCCGATGACCTCTTCGCTGCTCTTCCCGGCCGGGATCTCCTGGGCCTTGACCTGCTCGTCGGGGTTGTCGGCGTTCCAGGCCTCGACCATCTGCTTGCCCCATTTGACCTCGTTCTCATTGTTCGAGTACCAGATGGTGATGTCGCCGCGTTCCGTGGCCGAACCGGAGTTGCCGCCGCTGGAGCAGGCTCCGAGGGCGACGATCATGGCGGCGGAGGTGGCGGCGGCGGCAAGAAGTCGCCGGGTCTGTCGGGACGTGTTCTTGTGACGGATGCTGCGTTGCATGTCTTCTCCATTTCTGTGTCCTCAGCGGCTCTGCTGCGGAATGGTTGGTGCAGGTGGTGCGTCTCAGGAGGGCGCTGGCGCTGATGCCGAGCCCCGGATGATCAGGCGGGCGGCGGGAAGCTCGACATCGTCCGACCTCCCGGTACGGATGAGCGCCAGCAGGGTGGCGGCGGCGGCACGGCCCCAGACCAGCGGGGTAGCACCGACGGTGGTGAGCGCGGGGTATACGTAGCGGGCGAATTCGATGTCATCGAAGCCGGTGATCGAGACGTCCTCCGGTACTCGCACGCCGAGTTCCTGGGCCACGCCGATTCCGGCGATGGCCATGGGGTCGTTGGCGAAGACGATGGCGGTGGGGGGCAGCGGGGCCTCGAGGAGGCGGCGCGTGGCATCCGCGCCGGCCGAGATCGAGAAGTCGGTCTCGACGACCTGGCCGTCGTCCAGGCCGGCGTCGCGCATTGCCTCGGTGAAGGCCGTGCGCCGCCGGCTGCCGTGCAGCATGCCGGAGCTGCCGGCGACGTGGGCGATCCGCGTGTGGCCGAGATCGGCGAGGTGCCGCACGGTTTCGGCGACTCCGTGGGTGTCGTCGATGCACACGGCCGGGAACGGACTGGCCTGGTCGGGACGGCCCAGGGTGACCGCTGGCAGGGCCAGCTCCGCCAGGCAGGGGATCCGGGGGTCGTCGTGACGGAGGTCGGTGAGGAATACGCCATCCACCCGGCCGTCGGCGACCAGGGTGCGGTAGGTCTGCAGCTCGGTGGTCTCGTCGGGCACGACGCTGAGCACCAGGGCCAGGCCCTGGGGGGCGAGGATGGTCTCGACGCCGGCGAGGAACGACGTGAAGAACGGGTCGGAGCCGAGCACTTCGGGGTCGCGGGCCATGACGAGGCCGAGCGCGAAGGAGCGCTTGGATGACAGGGACCTGGCGCGCAACGACGGTGTCCAGCCGAGTGCGCCGGCCACACGCAGGATTCGCGAGCGGGTTTCGGGGGCGACGCCGGGCCGGTCGTTCAGGGCGAAGGACACCAGGCCCTTGCTGACCCCGGCCTCCCTGGCCACGTCGGCGATGGTCACCCTGGACGCAGGCCGGGTTGAATTCGTGGACGAATCCATGGGGCCTCCTCTTTGCGGCGTTCCCGGAGTGTCGTCCGAAGGGACCTGAACCGGTTTAGGGGAAACCTATACCGGTTTAGTCCTTCCCGTCAAGAAGACAACTGTTGCCCGCGCGGACAAATGGTCCCGGCACACCGGGTGCACATGTCCGCAGCGGGAACAGTTGTGGGCCGACGGGCTGGCGGGGCCAGCGGGGGGAGGCCGACGGGCCTAGGGTGAATGGCACCATGGACTGGTTCGCGACGGGCGACTACGACATCGCCCGGGAGATCCTGCAACGGGGCATCGCCGCGCTGTACCTCATCGCGTTCGCCTCGGCGCTTGCCCAGTTCCCCGCCCTGTTGGGCGACAACGGCCTGCTTCCGGTGCGCTCCTTCACGGCGGTGGTGCCGTTCTGGCGCGCACCGAGCCTGTTCCAGTGGCGCTACTCCGATGCGTTGCTCCGCCTCGTCGGCGGGGTGGGCGTCGGCCTGTCCGGCACGGTGGTGCTCGGCCTGCCGCAGCTGGGTCCGGCCTGGCTGCCGATGCTCGTCTTCCTGCTCCTGTTCGCGCTGTACCTGTCGATCGTGAACGTCGGGCAGACCTTCTACTCGTTCGGTTGGGAGAGCCTGCTCGTGGAGGCGGGGTTCATCGTCGCGTTCCTCGGCTCCGACGCCGTCGCCACTCCGTGGCCGGTGCTGCTGTTCCTGCGCTGGTTGGTGTTCCGGCTGGAGTTCGGCGCCGGCCTGATCAAGCTGCGCGGCGGCCAGGAGTGGCGGGACCTCACCGCCCTGTTCTACCACCACGAAACGCAGCCGATGCCCAACCCGGTCAGCTGGTTCGTGCACCACCTGCCGAAGTGGGCACACCGCGGCGAGGTGCTGGGCAACCATGTCGTGCAGCTCGGAGCGCCGATCCTGCTCTTCGCCCCGCAGCCCGTGGCGTCGATCGCCGCCGGCGTGATCGTGCTCAGCCAGCTGTGGCTGGTGCTCACCGGCAACTTCGCCTGGCTCAACTGGATCACCATCGTGCTGGCGGCCGCCGCGGTGGACGATGCGTCGTTCCGGTGGCTGGGCGCCCTGGTGTTGCCGCAGCTGCGAGCCACAGTGGGAGCCGGCGGCGCCGATCCGGGGGAGCAGCCGCTCTGGTTCGTGATCGTGGTGCTCGCCGTGGTCACCCTGCTGGTGGTGCTCAGCTACTGGCCGGCCCGCAATCTGTTGCGGCGCGCTCAGCTGATGAATGCCAGCTTCAACCCGTTCCACCTCGTGAACGCCTACGGGGCGTTCGGCACCGTCACCAAGGAACGCTACGAGATCATCGTGGAGGGCAGTGCCTCGGTCGATCCGCGGAATGACACGGCCTGGCTGGCCTACGAGTTCCGGGGCAAGCCCGGCGACGTGGCGCGGCTGCCCGGGCAGTTCGCGCCCTGCCACCTGCGGTTGGACTGGCTGATGTGGTTCCTGGCGCTCGGGGTGCGGGACACCCGCTGGTTCGAGGTGTTCCTGGCCCGGCTGCTGCAGGGCGACCGGGCCACGCTACGGCTGCTCGCGCGCAATCCGTTCGCCGACTCGCCGCCGCGGTATGTGCGCGCCCGGGTGTTCCTGTACCGGTTCAGCACCCCGGCGGAGCGCCGGGCCAGCCACGACTGGTGGGTGCGCTCGGAGGTCGGAACGCTCGTGCCACCGGTGACGCTGCCGCCGGATTGATCCCCCGGACTGATCCGCCGGACCGATCCGGCGGGTCAGCGGCCGCGGAGCTCTTCGATGTCGCGGCGCTCGCGCTTGGTGGGCCGGCCGGCGCCGCGGTCGCGCATGGGCACCAGGGCCACTTCTTCGCGGGGCGGCGGTGGCGGGGTGTTGTCGACGAAGCACTCGGCGGCCACACCTGGGCCCACCCGCTTGACGATGACTTTCGAGACGACGAGCACCCGGTCGAAGCCGTTGGCGCGGATGCGCACCTCATCGCCCACCTTGACCGCCTGGGCGGACTTGGCCCGTTCGCCGTTCACCCGTACATGACCGGCACGGCAAGCCGCGGTCGCCTGCGAGCGGGTCTTGTACATCCGCACCGCCCAGGCCCAGCTGTCCACCCGTGCGCTCACCAAGTCCATGACACGACTCTACGCGGCACGGGAGGGCAGGTGGCGGCGGTCAGGGCTCAGCGCAGCACGACCCAGAGGATGAGCAGCATGGTCACCAGGAACCCGGTGAAGAAGTTCAGCCGGAGGAACCGCTTCCAGCCGTTGTTGGCCCGCTCCGAGTCCGCGTCGCTGACGGACCGGTACGGCCACGCGGCGAGGATGTACGGGATCACGAGCAGCGCCGCCAGCGGACCCGGCCAGTCGGTGACCAGCATCAGCAGCCCCGCCAGGGCCCAGAAGTCGATGGCGACGCACACGGTCCGGGCGGCGCCGAAAGCGGTGGCGATCGAGCTGATACCGCCCTGCCGGTCCGGTTCGACATCCTGCACGGCGCCGAAGGCATGGCTGGCGATGCCCCAGAAGAAGAACGCGGTGAGCAGGGCCACGAGGTCCGGGGTGACCAGGGCGCCGGCCACGGCCAGGCCGTAGACCGCGGGGCTGACGAAGTGCACGCTCGACGTGACGGAGTCCAGCACCGGGCGTTCCTTGAAGCGCAGCCCGGGCGCGGAGTAGGCGACCACGGCGAAGAGGCTGATCGCCAGGACCAACCACGATCCGGGATCGGCCCCGGCCAGCACGATCATGGCGAGCAGTACGGGCGCGGCGGTGGCCACACCGGAAACGAGCACGGTCCGGTGCAGGCCCTTCTCGAGCATGGCGCCCTCGACCCCCCCCTTGCGCGGGTTGCGAAGGTCCGACTCATAGTCGAACACGTCGTTGATGCCGTACATCAGCAGGTTGTACGGGATCAGGAAGAACAGGGTCCCCACCAGCAGCAGGGCATCGACCCGGCCCGTCGTGACGACGTAGGCGGCGGCGAAGGGAAAGGCCGTGTTGATCCAGCTGAGTGGGCGCGAGGAGAGCAGCACCTGCCGCGCCGTGTGGCCGAGGCCGGCGGCCGGGGTGGCCCGCGGTGACGGGGCCGCGCCGTGTGGATCTATGCCGTGTGGATCTGCCGACTGGGTCATGCGTCCTGTCCTTTTCGCGGTATTCGGCTGGTGTGGCTGTCGCCGCCGAGGAGCGACCACAGCGCCGGAAGCAGCAGCGCCGCGGCTATCGGATACGCGAAGTCCTCCACCGGGGCAAGGCCCACGAAGAGCCCGGAGATGAGGCCGGCGTCGTAGGCGACGAGTCCCACCCCGATCATGATGTTGTCGAACACCGCCGTGAGCACGAGGACGCTCGCGAGGGCGAGTCCGGCCGGAGCGGCCAGTCGCCGGGTCGCCGGTCGGCGCCAGAGCGCCACGGCTGCCACCAGCACCGCCAGGCCGAGGAAGATCGTGTTCAGCCACAGATACGTCATGCGGCCCGCCTCGTCTCCAGGAGCATCCGGGCGCCCTGCAGGGCGTTCATGAACAGGTAGCAGAGGAAGGTCAGGAAGAAGACTTCTTCCACCGGCAGTTCAGGCGCCACCTGCAGGCCGGTCATGAACGAGGTCTCCCCGCGGTAGAAGATCCCGGAACCGATGCCGATTAGGTCCCAGGCCAGGAAGAACAGCACTCCCGCCACCAGCACGATGGCCGCGACGCGGGGCGCCCGCCAGAAGAACAGGCGAAACCGGCGGTCGAGCACGATCATGCCGGTCAAGGACACCAGCAGGGCGAGCAGGTAGGCGACGCTCACGCAGGCCCGCTCACCGGTGGGTGGCCGGCTGCGTGCCGGTCGCGCGGGGACCGGCCCGGAGCGGTTCGGGCAGGGGCCCGGTGCTCACGTCGCCGCGAATCCGTTTGACCAGGATTTCAGCGCTGATCAGGCACATCGGCAGGCCGATACCGGGGATGGTGGTGCCGCCGGCGTAATAGAGCCCGTCGATGTGCGCGGACGCGTTGGTGCCGCGGAAGAAGGCGCTCTGCGTGAGGGTGTGCGCAGGCCCCAGCGCACCGCCCTTCCAGGAGTTGAGGTCGTCGGCGAAGTCGGCCGGGCCGATGGTGCGGCGCACGAGGATGCGCTCGGCGAGGTCGGGGATGCCGGCCCACTCGGCGAGCTGGCCGATCGCGGCATCCGCGATGCCCTCGACCGAAGCGGAGCCGGCGCCGTCGATGCCGCCGTGGCCGATCCCGGTGTCGGCGGGAACGGGGATGAGCAGGAACATGTTGCTGGCGCCGTCCGGGGCCACGCTCGGGTCGGTGGCGCTGGGGAGGCAGGCGTAGAACGACGCGGGATTGGGCACCGACGTTTCCGTGCCGAAGATGCGGTCGAAGTTGTCGGCCCAGTCTTCGGTGAAGAACAGGGTGTGGTGCGCCAGCTCGGGCAGGGTCCCGCTCACGCCGAGCAGCACGAGCACGGCGCCGGGGCCGGAGGTGCGTTTCTGCCACCAGTGCTCCGGGTAGGTCTGCTTGCCCGGTTCCACGAGTCGGGTCTCGGTGTGGTGCAGGTCGGCGGTCGACACGACCAGGTCGGCATCCAGCCCCACCACGTTGCCGGCCGCGTCCGTGTAGGTGACACCCTCCACGGGTGCCAGGGCGCCCTTCCGGGCCGGCGCGCGGCCCGAGCGGATGGCTTGGACGCGGGCGCCGGTCTCGATGGTGACGCCCTCGGCGCGGGCCAGGTCGACGATGCTCTCGATGAGACGGGTGAAGCCGCCTTGCGGGTAGAGCACGCCGTCGGCGAGGTCGAGGTGGCTCATCAGGTGGTACATCGACGGGGTGCGGTCGGGGGAGGAGCCCAGGAACACGGCCGGGTAGCCGAGGATCTGGCGGATCCGCGGGTCGCGGAAGTAGCCGGCCACGAATTTGTCCAGCGGCTGCAGCAGCAGCCGAGCAAGCCGGCCCATCCGGGTCAGCACGTCGCGCACCAGCAGGGGCTTGAACGACGCGAAGCTCGTGTAGAGAAACCTGTCGACGGCCATGTCGTAGGTCTCCCTGGCGCTGGCCAGGTATTTATCGAGCCGGGCGCCCGCACCGGGTTCCAGGCTCTCGAACAGGGCGATGTTGTCGGCCCGGTCGGCGCGCACGTCGATGGGATCGGCGTCTGCTTCGACGTACACCCGGTAGCCGGGGTCCAGCCGGGTGAGCTCGAGCTGCTCGGCGGCGCTGGTGCCCATCAGCCGGTAGAAGTGCTCGAAGACCTCCGGCATCAGGTACCAGGACGGACCGGTTTCGAAGCGGAAACCGTCGGCCTCCCAGAAGCCGGCGCGACCGCCGAGGGTGTCGTGGGCCTCCAGCAGGGTGACCTGGTGGCCCTCCTTGGCCAGCAGGGCCGCGCTGGCCAGGCCGGCGATACCTCCGCCGATGACAACGGTGCGGAGGGGGCCGGAGGATGGGGTGCGGGTGGACGCGGAGGAAGTCACCGGCGCCACGCCTGCGGGCCGAGCGAGGACGAGAGGGCGATCATCAGTTTCTCCGGATCCGGCACCCGGATGCGGGTGCTCATCAAGTCGTTGGCGGGGGTCTGACGCAGTTTCAGAGACAGCCGGGCGAACAGCCGGTGGGCTGCGGTGACGGCGCGGCGGCTGCCGGGCGGCAGCAGCGGCAGCACCCGTTCGGCGGCGGCGAGGTCGGCGTCCATGTCGTCGAGCAGCACGTTCTTCTGCCCGTCGGTGAGCCGGGTCAGGTCGATGCCGGGAAAGTAGTTGCGCCCCAGCGCATCCCGGTCGGCCGCCAGGTCGCGGAGGAAATTCACCTTCTGGAAGGCGGCGCCGAGGCTGCGGGCGCCGTGATCGAGCGCTGCCAGCTGGTCCGGTGTACGCGGGGAGTCACGCAGGAAGGCGCGCAGGCACATCAGCCCGACCACCTCCGCGGAGCCGTAGATGTACTCGGCGACACTGGCCGTCGTGAACGGCGCCGGGTCGAGGTCCCGCCGCATCGCCGCGAAGAACGGTCGGGTGAGGTCCGGCTCGATGCCGACCCGCCTGGCTGTGGTGGCGAACGCGTGCACGACGAGGTTGGTACTGAAGCCGCGCCCCATCGCGCGTTCGGTCTCCTTCTCGAGGTCGTCGAGCACTTCGCGCTGGCCGGTGATGTCGATCCCGGCCTCGCTGGCGGCGCCGTCGACGATCTCGTCCGCGATCCGCACGAGCGCGTAGATTGTGCGTACCTCGTCTCGCACGCCAGGGCTGAGCAGACGGGCCGCGAGTCCGAACGACGTGGAGTAGTGCCCGATCACCGTGGTGGCACTGGCCAGGGCGGCGGCGTTGTAGGTGCCGAGGGTGGTGGGCAGCGCAGCGCCGGCGGTCGCGCCGGTGCGGGGCTCGATGGTGTCGTGGCTCATTTGTCGCGGGTGACGGCGCTGGCCGCCAGCTGGGTCAGGGTGGTGCGCAGTTCATCGGGCAGGGCGGGCATCTGCAGGGCTTCCACGGCCCGGCGCGCGTATTCGCGGGCCAGGCTGTCGGCGGTTTCCCGAGCGCCGCAGTCGCGGAGGTGGGTGCGCACAATGTCGGCCTCGGCCTCGGTGAGGTCGTCTTTGCCCAGGAACGGCGCGATCATCGGCCAGCGGTCGGTGGAACCCGCGTGGGCGATGAGCGCGGTCTGCTTGCCTTCCCGCAGGTCGGCGAGCACGCTCTTGCCGGTGGCGGCCGGGTCGCCGAACACGCCGAGGAGGTCGTCGGTGAGCTGGAAGGCGATGCCGATCAGGCGGCCGAACAGGCCGAGCGCGTCGATGGCGTCCTCGGGGGCACCGGCGAGAACGGCGCCGGCCTGCAGCGGGGCCTCGAAGGAGTAGATGGCCGTCTTGTGTTCGAGTGTGCTGATGACCTGCTCGATCGTAAGCGGCGTCCGGCTGACGGTGTTCGTCACATCCGCCAGTTCACCGGCCGCCGACACGAAAACGGCGCGGTCGAGGAGGTCAAGCAGCCGGCCGCGCAAATCGGCATCCACCGGCAGCAGCGCAAGCGCACGATGCGCCTCGCTCAAGGCCAGGTCGCCGGCCAGGATGGCGGCCGTCGCGGCCCACGCTTCGGCCTGGCCGGTGCCGGCCCCGTGCGCGATGGCGCGTGCGGTGAATCGGCCGGCGATGTTGGCCATACCGCGCCGGGACAGGTCCCGGTCGATGACGTCATCATGGATCAGGAACGCCGTGTGCAGGAGCTCGAAGCTCACTGCGACGGGCGTGGAGAGCGTGTGATCGGTGCCGCCGAAGGCGTCGTACGCCGCGAGCACCAGCGCCGGGCGCACGCGCTTGCCGCCGCGGCTGGCCAGGTCGAGCGAGTCCCACAGCGCTACGTAGTGGTCGCCGTAGTCGCTGGCGCGCAGCCGGGCCGCCGCGAAGAAGCGGTGCAGCTCGGTTTCGACGCCCAGCGTCGCGATCTCATGCACGGATCGTCTCCAATTCCCGCATCTGCAGCACCATCCAGGGGCTGAACGCGAAAGGGCTGGCCAGCACGGAGCGGCGGAGGGCCTCCGGCTCGGTCCAGGTGAACTCCATCACCTCGGCCGGATTGGGAACCGGCTCGCCGGCGGCCACGGCCAGGTAGACCGGGCAGACCTCGTTCTCGACGATGCCGCTGCTGTCGGTGGCACGATAGCGGAACAGGGGAAGCGCCAGGTCGATGTCCGACAGGTCGAGGCCGAGCTCGAAGTCCGCGCGGCGGCGAACCGCATCCGGCAAGGTCTCGGCCGGCGCCGGATGGCCGCAGAACGAATTGGTCCACACGCCCGGCCAGGTCTTCTTGGCCAGTGCCCGGCGGGTGATGAGCACCTCGCCGCGGTCATTGAAGACGTAGCAGGAAAAGGCCAGGTGAAGAGAGGTATCGGCGCCGTGGACGCTGTTCTTGGGAGCGGTCCCGATTTCGCGTCCATCCTCGTCAAGCAGAACGACCATGTCTTCGACAAGCTCAATGGTTGATTCTGCGGTGTGCATCGGATCTCCCTCTCGTGCAGTCAAGATACCCGAAAATGTACCTAACTGAGTTAGCGATAATCTAGCATGGAGGGTATGCCCGCTGACGACATCCCCGCCGCGACACCGCGCTCAGCCGATTCCGCCGGTTACTGGTATCCGGATGCGGGTCCGCTCACTTCGGAGCGGGTCAGAGCGGTCGCTGTCCTGCGGGCTGTTCGCCGGTTTCGCGCGGCCGATGTCGCGATGCGGATCCGCGCTCGCTCCGGCATGGACATGAACGACACCGACATGGTGGCATTACGGCACCTGATCGCGGCGGAGGAACGCTCGGAGTCGATGGGTCCGAAGGATCTCAGCGTGCTCCTGGGGATATCGTCCGCCGCGACGGCGAAGCTGCTGACCCGGCTCGAAGGCGCCGGCCGGCTCCGCCGGGAGCCGCATCCGACCGACCGGCGGGCGCAGGTGCTGCACGCCACCCGACGTGCGCAGGACGACATCAAGCGCGTGCTGGGTGCTGCCCATCAGCGGATGCTGGCCGCTGCCGAAAGGCTCACTGCCGGCGAGCAGCTCGCCGTCGTGCGGTTCCTCGATGAACTCAGCGGTGCGATGGATGAACCGGTCGCGGCCGGGCACCCTCCCGGCGGCACTGCTCCAACCCCGTAGCCGTCCGGCGTGCCGGGTGACCCGAGTGCCCCGACCGGCGGGGCCGTCCGACGCCGCGCAGTACCCTTGAGTCCGTGATAATTCCCGCCGCCCAGCACGTCCAGACCCTCCTCGCCTCGTACCCGGACTTCCCGCAGCCCGGAATCGTGTTCCAGGACCTCAATCCGGTGTTCGCCGACGCCGCGGCCTTTCGGTCGATCATCGACGCCCTGAACGAGCGGTACCGTGGCCAGTTCGACGCCGTCGCCGGCATCGAAGCGCGCGGATTCCTGCTGGCGGCCGGCATCGGTTATGCCGCTGAGTGCGCCGTGCTGGCCGTGCGCAAGGGCGGAAAACTGCCCGGCACCGTCCTGACCGAGGAATACGACCTGGAGTACGGGTCGGCCCGCCTGGAGCTCGAGGTCGGGCAGCTGCCCGCCGGCTCGCGGGTGCTGATCGTCGACGACGTCCTCGCCACCGGCGGCACCGTCGCCGCGACCGCGCGTCTCATCGAGCGCGCTGGCTATGTCACGATCGGCGTCGGCGTGGTGCTCGAGCTGGCCGAGCTCGACGGCCGGGGCCGCATCGGCGAAGTACCCGTGCACACCATCATCGCGGTCTGACCGGGGTCACTCCCGTAGTCCAGGAAGACTCTGCGTCACGGGCAACAGAAGGCCCGGCTGGAGCCGGCCGGCTCAGTACGCTGCGGGGTTGGTCGTCGGCTCGGCCGGCGCGCCGGAGAGCACCGCGCGGGTACCGGAAACGCCCAGGCGCGTGGCTCCGGCTTCGATCATGGCGAGCGCGTCGGCGTGGCTGCGGACCCCGCCGGAGGCCTTGACGCCCAGGGCGCCGGCCACGGTCTGGGACATCAGCCGAACGGCGTGCACGGTCGCGCCGCCGGTCGGGTGGAAGCCGGTGGAGGTCTTGACGAAGTCCGCGCCGGCGGCGACGGCGGCGCGGCAGGTGCCCACGATCTCGTCGTCGGTGAGGGCGGCCGATTCGATGATCACCTTGAGGATGCGCGGGGCCGGGATCTCGGCGCGCACGGCGCTGATGTCGGCCTCGACGAGGTCGAACCGGCCGGCCTTGGCCGCCCCCACGTCGATGACCATGTCGATCTCGTCGGCGCCCTGCGCGACGCAGAGGGCGGCTTCGGCGGCCTTGATAGCGCTGGCGTGCTTGCCGCTCGGAAACCCGCACACGACGGCGACCTTGAGAAGCGCATCCGCGGGAACCGTGACCGGCAGCATCGACGGCGACACGCACACCGAGTACACGCCCAGCTCGATCGCCTCAACGACCAGTGCGGCGACGTCGGCTTGGGTGGCCTCGGGCTTGAGCAGAGTGTTGTCGATGTAGCGCGCGAGGCCGGCGGCGTCGAGGGCGGTGGCGAGGCTGGAAGACGTCATGACGGGAAATCCTTTGGGAGGGGCGGTGGTGTGTTCCGCCGGGCTTGATCATACCCGGCGGGTGCGGATCATTCCTTTGGCGACGGGCGCGTGGGAGTACGGCATGCTTAAGCGATGAGCGGCAGTGGTGATGCGTGGGTCTACGGCCCGGATGGGGCCAGGTTCTGGGGCCGGTACGGGGCCGCCGGCCTGCTCGTGCACCACCGCGACCGGGGTGTGCTGCTTCAGCACCGGGCGGTGTGGAGTCACCACGGCGATACCTGGGGGGTTCCCGGCGGCGCCCGGCACGAGAACGAGAGCGCCTTGGACGCGGCCCTCCGCGAAGCCGAAGAGGAAGCCGGCGTGCCTGCCGGCCTGGTGCGGGTGAGCTTCAGCACCGTCATCGACCTCGGATTCTGGTCGTACACCACCGTGGTGGTGGAGGCGCTGGAGTTCTTCGAACCGGTGATCAGCGACACTGAAAGTATTGCGCTGCGCTGGGTGGCGCCGGCCGACGTCGAGTCGCTGCCGTTGCATCCGGGATTCGCAGCCAGCTGGCCCGCCCTTCGGGACCGGCTGGTCTAGACAGCCCGCTGTAGACCGGCGCGGGCGCCGGCGTCCGCTTGGGCAGCCAGGGCACCAGTGGCCAGACCGCCCGTCGGTAGGCGGCATAGCCCGGATGTCGCGCCATTGAGATGTTCTCGGTGAAGGCGATCGAGCCCACAAACAGCAGCGTCAGCAGCAGCGCACCCAGGCTGCCGAGTTGCAGGGCGGTGCCCGCGGCGATCATGCCGAACCCCGCGATCACCCACCACTGCACGATCTCGAAGAAGTAGTTCGGGTGCCGGGAGAACCGGAACAGGCCGCCTCGGATGGCGCAGGGCGATCCAGGCCGGCAGGGTAATGAGCAACAACAGCAGGTTCTGGTAGATCGAGATGAAGAACAGGTTGAACAGGGCGAACTGGCGCCGGCTCAGGCGGCGGCGGAGCACCGCCCAGCGGTAGTCCTGCCCACCGGGGCGGTACCCGCCCTTACGGGCGAGGTTGAACGTGAGGCGTGCGCCCCACAGGGTGCCGAGCGCGGCCATCACGATCAGCCGCGGGTCCGCCAGCGCACCGGCGACCGCGAAAACCCACAGGTAGGCCGGCGGCAGCAGGGACCAGGACCGATCGACCCAGGAATAGTCCCTGGTGAGCAGCGACAGCAGCCACGCCGTGCCGGTCGCCGCCAGGAACAGGACCAGGCAGACCGGCAGCGCTGTTGCGGCGGCGGTCATCGGGGCCGCGCCACGTCACCGCCGGCGTCGACCACATCCTGCACGTCCACGTCCACGTCTTCGACGAGCACGTCCTCGACAGCCACGTCGCCCGGGTCCTTGTCGACCCGGAGCCCCCGCCAGGTGGGGTGCCGCAGCCGGCCACCGGGGGTCCACTCGGCGAACTCCGCCTCGCCCACCAACAGCGGCCTCACCCACCCGGCGTCACCGGCGTCGGCCGCCGGCACGTCGTCGAACGGGTTGTCCGCCGTGGCCAGCTCGTCGAGCCGGCGGCGCAGCACCGTAAGGTCGCGGTCCCGGAACCCGGAGCCGATCCGGCCGGCGTATCGCAGCCGGAGTGGGCCCGGCTCGCCCGGGGCCCGCGGCACCGGCACGCCCACGAGCAGGGAGCCCAGCGTGCTGCCGCGGTGCCCGTTACCGGGGCGCCAGCCGCCGATCACCACCTCCTGGGCGCGGACGTGCTTGATCTTCACCCACCGGTCGGAGCGGCGCCCACTCTGGTAGCTGCTGCCGTTCTCCTTGGCGATCAGGCCCTCCAGACCCAGCCGGGCGCTGGTGGCGAGCACCTCGGCGGCCTCGCCGTCGAAGGCCGGCGGCACCTGGACGGTGCCGGTGCCGGCGACGAGGGAATCCAGGGCCGTGCGCCGCTCGGAGTACGGCCGCTCCACCAGAGCGGCGCCGTCATGTTCGAGCAGGTCGAAGACGAAGTAGTGCACCGGCGCGCCGCGTTGCGCCCGCCGAACGTCCAGGTCTCCGGTGAGGCCGAGCCGGGTCTGCAGCAGCGAGAAGTCCGGCCGGTTGGCCCGGTCCAGCGCCACCACCTCACCGTCCAGCACGGCCGCATGCCGGCCGAGGGCGGTCCGTAGGTCCTCGACCAGCTCGGGGAAGGACGGCGTGACGTCGTTGCCGTTGCGGGTGAGGAAGCGCACCGACCCGTCGGGCCCGCCGTCCAGGTAGGCCAGCATCCGGATGCCGTCCCATTTCATCTCGTAGGCCCAGTCGGAATCCGACAGCTCTCGCAGGCTGCCCGGCCGGGCCAGCATGGGGGAGTAGAGGGTGCGCGCAGCCGGCTGTGCCACCACGGTTGCCGGGGTGGACAGGTCCGCGGGCGCCCCGGCCGCAGCAGGTTCGGGCACCGGGTCGGCCCGTTTCGGTTTCATCAGATGGATCAGCCAGTTGCGGGACTCGCCCCCACCCGTGCGGATGAGGGCGAATTCCCGTACCGCGCCGGCCAGGCCGCCGTCCGGCCGGCCGTGCAGCGTCACGATCACCTCGTCGTCGCGCCATTTCTCCAGCACATACCTGCCGGAGTCCCAAATCGACATCGAACCGGCTCCGTATTCGCCGGCCGGAATGGTGCCCTCGAATTCGAGGTATTCCATCGGATGGTCTTCGGTGTGCACGGCAAGGTGGTTGTGGGTGGGATCCGTCGGTACGCCCTTAGGCAGCGCCCAGGAGGCAAGCACCCCGTCGTGCTCGAGACGCAGGTCGAAGTGCAGGGCACGGGCGTGGTGCTCCTGGATCACGAAGGCGGCCCCGCCGATTCCCGAAGCGCCGGCGGGTGCGGCGCCGGGCACGGGCTCTGGTGTGCGGTTGGCGTCCCGCTTACTGCGGTAGGTGTGCAGGCGGTCAGGGGCGTCGGAATCGAGGCGCGCGCCCCTGACGCTGCCGTGCGCCTCGATCGCCTCCGCCACCGCGGCCAGCGGGTCGGCGCGGCGCTCGAGGCGCTTGAGCACCTGCCGGTAGTCGAGCTGCTCCAGCCCGGGCGACTCGAGCTCGCGCCAGGTGCGCGGGGCGGCCACCAACGGTCGCAGCTGGCCGCGCAGGCTGTATGGCGCGATCGTGGTCTTGTTCTTGCTGTTCTGGCTCCAGTCCACGAAGACCTTGCCCGTGCGCAACGACCGGGTCATCGCGCTGAGCACCTCGCCAGGATGGTCGGCCTCGAGGGCCCGCGCGAGTTCGTGCGCGACCTCGCTGACCTGGTCGGAACTGTGGTCGCCGTCCAGCGCCGCGTACAGGTGGATGCCCTTGCTGCCGCTGGTCACCGGCACGGTCTCCAGGCCCATGTCCAGCAACAGCGCCCGGGCCCAGCGGGCCACTTCGGCGCATTCGGCCAGGCCGACGCCCTCACCGGGGTCCAGGTCCAGCACCAGCCGGTCCGGGTGGGCCGGCTTTCCGGCGGGGTCGAAGCACCACTGCGGCACGTGGATCTCCAGGGTGCCGATCTGCGCCAGCCAGGTGAGGGTGGGCAGGTCATTCACCAGCGGGTACACGGTGGTGCGCGATTTGTGCGGCACCTCCCGGCGTTTTACCCAGTCCGGAGTGCCGTCGCCGAGGTTCTTTTGGAAAAAGACCTGGCCGGGCTCCTCGGGAGTGCCCACGCCGTGGACCCAGCGTTTCCGGGTGGCCGGCCGGTCCCGCGCATGCCGGATGAGCGCATCCGCCACGGTCGCGTAGTACCCCAGGATGTCGGCCTTGGTGGTCCCGGTCTCCGGATACATGACCTTGTCTAGGTGGGTGAGCGTGACCCGGCGGCCGCCCACTGTCACGACCTCACGCTCGGCGGCCGGGCCGGCGGTGGGGGCATCCGCACCAGGATTCATGACTCCAGCTTGCCCCCTGCGCGCGCAACGGTCCAGCCTGCCGCCCCTGAGCATTCAGCCGATGCACAGGAAGCTCCAGAAACGTATCCCCATCAGCGCGTAACGGGTGTGTACTGGAATCAGGAGGCGAAGCTATGCGATCGATCTGGAAGGGCTCCATCACCTTTGGGCTGGTCAACGTGCCGGTCAAGGTCTACAGCGCGACCGAAGACCACGACGTGGAGCTCCATCAGGTGCACGACGCCGACGGCGGCCGCATCCGTTACCAGCGCCGGTGCGAGGTGTGCGGCAACATCGTGGACTACGCCCACATCGACAAGGCCTTCACCGACGGGGACAAGACCGTGGTGATCACGGATGCCGACCTCAAGTCGTTACCCGAGGAACGCAGCCGCGAGATCGATGTGGTCGAATTCGTGCCGAGCGACCAGCTCGACCCGATCATGTTCGACCGGAGCTACTACCTCGAGCCCGACGGCTCCTCGCCCAAGGCCTACGTGCTGCTGCGCCGGACGCTGGAGCAGACCGACCGCACCGCGATCGTGCACTTCGCACTCCGCCAGAAGACCCGGCTCGCCGCGCTCCGGGTGCGGGACGACGTGCTGATGCTGCAGACGCTGCTGTGGGACGACGAAGTGCGGGTGGCCGAATTCCCGGCGCTGGAGACCAGCGTGAAGATCTCCGACCGGGAGCTGGACCTGTCCGCGGCACTGGTGGATTCCTTCGCCGCCGACTTCACGCCCGGCGACTACACCGACGAGTACCAGGCCCAGCTGCGGCGCCTGATCGAGGAGAAGCTCGAGAAGGGCGACGCCCTCGACACCGAGGCCACCTTCGGCGCCACCGAGGAGGAGGCCGGCGGAGGAGAGGTGCTCGACCTCATGGAGGCCCTCCGCCGCAGCGTGGACCGCAGCCGATCGGGCAAGGGGTCCGACGAGACCGCCGGGAACACGCCGGCGACGGCCGGTGCGGCCAAGTCCTCGGCACGAACATCGTCTCCACAGGAACCGGCCAAGAAGGCGCCGGCCAAGAAAGCGCCCGCCAAGAAGGCCCCGGCCAAGAAGGCGCCGGGATCGGCGGTCAAGAAGGACGCCACAACCGCCAAGAAGAAGGCTGTGGCTGCCGACACGACCGAAGAGGCCACCCCGGTTCGCCGCGAGGCCTAGTCGCCCCGTCGCGGCAACTCGGTAGGATCAACTCGTGACCGGGCCCGCTCAGACCGACCTCAGCTCTCGGGTGCTGACGGTGCCCAATGTGCTCAGTTTTCTGCGCCTCGCCCTCGTCCCGGTGTTCCTCTGGTTGATCGTCGACGGGTACGACTCGTGGGCGCTGCTGGTGCTGGCCGTCTCCAGCCTCACCGACTTCCTGGACGGCTGGATCGCCCGCCGATTCAACCAGATCACCCGGCTGGGCCAGCTGCTGGACCCGGCCGCAGACCGCCTGTACATCTTCGCCGCGCTGATCGGACTGGCTTGGCGCGATCTGGTGCCGTGGTGGATCGTGGTCGTCGTCGTCGGCCGGGACGTTTTCCTGCTGCTGCTGGGAGTAGTGCTGGCCAACCACGGTTTCGGCCCGCTTCCCGTGCACCTGCTGGGAAAGGTGGCGACCTTCTGCCTGTTCTACGCCCTGCCGATGATCATGCTCGGTCAGGCCTTCCCCGAGCTTTCCTGGTGGTCTCAGCCCGTCGGATGGGCCTTCGGGTTGTGGGGCGCCTACCTCTACTGGTGGGCCGGTGTCATCTACGCAATTGAAACGGTTCGAGTCATTCGTCTGCCATAGCAATTGTTCCCCCGTTCAATCCGATACGATTTACCGGTAGGAGGTGCACGGTGGTCGAATCCGACGAGAAGAAAGAACCCGAGCGTACGGTGACGGAGCGCGCGGTGACTGAACGCGCTGTGGCACCCGAGAACTCCCCAGGCAACGTCGACACGACGATGACGTTCAGCCAGGAGTTCGCGGCATCGCTGGCAGCGCTCGACGCGAATGTCACCGTCGAGGAGCAAGACGCCATTGCGGCCCTGCCGGCCGGCTCTGCCCTGTTGGTGGTGCGCCGCGGACCCAACTCCGGCGCACGGTTCCTGCTGGACGCCGACCTCACGACGGTGGGACGGCACCCGAATGCGGACATCTTCCTCGATGACGTCACCGTGTCCCGTCGGCACGCGGAGTTCCTGCGCACCGGACGCCAGTTCCAGGTCAAGGACCTGGGCTCGCTCAACGGAACGTACTTCGATGGCGAACGCATCGACAACGCCGTCCTCACCGACGGCTCCGAAGTGCAGGTCGGCAAGTTCCGTCTCACCTTCTACGCCTCGCGGCTCGACCTCGTTCACCTGGCGAGCGACTAGTGCCGGCGTCCTCCGCCCAGGCACGAACGACGGGCGCGACGTCACTCCTAAGTATTGGCCAGGTGCTGGCGCGGCTGACGCCGGAGTTCGCCGATCTGACCCCGTCCAAGCTGCGCTTCCTCGAGGAGCAGGGGCTGGTCTCGCCGGCCCGCACCGAGTCCGGGTACCGCAAGTTCAACGGCGGCGACCTCGACAGGCTCCGCCTGGTGCTGTCGATGCAACGCGACCACTACCTGCCGCTGAAGGTCATCAAGGCCTACCTCGATGACCTGGATGCAGGCCGCTCGCCGGTCCTGCCCGGCGGTGGCGCCCCGGGCCCGACCATGCTCACCACCGCCCGGCGCTTCAGCCGCGACGACCTCCTGCGAGAGGCCGGCGCGACCGGTGCGCTGCTGCACGACGCCGTCTCCGCATCGATCATCCTGCCCGCCGAGCACTATGGCGATGACGCGCTTTCGGTGTTGCGTGCCCTGGTCGACCTGCAGCGGAGCGGCATCGAACCTCGGCACCTGCGCGGTTTCCGTGGCGCGGCAGAGCGCGAGCTTGGCCTGATCGAAAGCGCCCTCGTCCCGCTGGCCCGCCGCAAGGATGCCTCCAGCCGTGCCAAGGCCGCCGAGATGGCCGTGGAGATCGCCGGTCAACTCGAGGTCATCCGTGGCAGCCTGATCCGCTCCGCCCTGGGTCGCCTGACCAAATAGGTCGTAGACTGGCCAGCAACGCACGAGTCTGTCATTGCAGAACCGTGGCGTTGGGCTGTACCGGCTCCCGGAAACTCTCGACACGCCGGTTTTGTTCCGGCGGATGTCACGGGTTCGGGCCGTCGGCATCGCTAACGTTGAAGTGCGGCCTGAAGGTTCGCATCCATCCCCGAGAGGCGACCGCATGAGTGAACTCAATCCCCGAGATGATGCCTCGCGGTACGGTCAGGGACTGCTCTTCACCGACGGCATGCCCGAGCTCGACGAGAACTCCGGCTACCGGGGCGCCGTCGCCGCCCGCGCCGCCGGCATCAGCTACCGGCAGCTCGACTACTGGGCACGCACCGAGCTGGTCGAGCCCACCGTGCGCGGCGCCTCCGGCTCCGGCACCCAGCGCCTCTACGGCTTCCGCGACATCCTGGTCCTCAAGCTCGTCAAGCGCCTGCTCGACACCGGCATCTCCCTGCAGCAGATCCGCACAGCGGTGAACCAGCTGCGCGAGTCCGGCGTCAACGACCTCGCCCAGACCACCCTGATGAGCGACGGCGCGAGCGTCTACCTGTGCACCTCCAACGACGAGGTCATCGACCTCGTCAGCCGCGGCCAGGGCGTGTTCGGGATCGCCGTCGGCAAGGTTCTGCGTGAGGTGGAGACCACCCTGGTGGAGCTCGACACCCAGAGCACCGACCCGTCCGACGAGCTGGCCGTCCGCCGGTCCTCCCGCCGCGTCTCCTAGCCCCTCGACACCAAAAAAGCCCCGAAACGCGAGAGCGTGTCGGGGCTTTCCTG
The DNA here is from genome assembly GCF_025463825.1 of Cryobacterium sp. Lineage (GTDB taxonomy): Bacteria > Actinomycetota > Actinomycetes > Actinomycetales > Microbacteriaceae > Cryobacterium. The sequence goes on along the minus strand of NZ_JAODBG010000116.1, from coordinate 12,105 downwards.
ATCCCGGCAGGCTAGCGGGCTGGGGCCTCCGCGTATTCGCCGATCCGGGCGGTGCGGAGAACGCGGTCCAGCAGCTGGTCGAAGTAGTGCGCCATTTCCTGGGCGCTGTCGCCCGGCCAGGTGTGCAGCGGCTTTGCGGCGCCCTGCGCCTGCTGGAGGCTGGTGCGCTCCGGCAGCTGCGGGCTGAGCACGAGCGGGCCGAACATGTCGCGAAGTTCCTTAATGCGGAACTGGTGCTCCAGCGACGCGTTGCGGGCCCGGTTGACGATGATGCCCAGCGGCTGCAGCCGGGGGCTGAGGCCACGGCGGATCTCCTCGATCGCGCGCAGGGCCCGGTCGGCCGCGGCCACGGAGAACAGGCCCGGCTCGGTGACCACGGCGACGCGGTCGCTCGCGGCCCACGCGGTGCGGGTGAGCGCGTTCAGCGAGGGTGCGCAATCGATGAGCACGAGGTCATAGTCCTTCTCCACTGTGGAGAGGGCCTCCTCGAGCTTCCAGATGTCGCGGATGCTGGGGTGCGGGCCGTCGAAGTTGATGGCCGACGGGCTGCCGATCATGACGTCGATGGTGCCGGGTCGGCCGCGGGTCCAGCCGCTGGGCGCGATGGCAGCGCGCACGACTTTCTCCTTCGGCGAAGCGAGCACATCGGCGACATTGAGGTGGCCGGCGAGCTGGATGTCGAGCCCGGTTGAGACATCGGATTGCGGATCGAGGTCGACCACGAGGGTCCGAACACCGCGGGCGAAGGCAGCAGAAGCCAGACCAAGGGTCACCGTGGTCTTGCCTACCCCTCCCTTGAGGGAGCTAACGCTAAGTACGTGCACAAGTAGATACGTTACCTTCACTAGTCTTAGAGAACCTAACCGTCAGCTGTGTGCCGCTCCCGGATCGAAAGGTCTTTATGTTCACCAAAATCCTCGTCGCCAACCGTGGAGAGATAGCAATCCGCGCGTTCCGCGCCGCCTATGAACTGGGAGCGAAAACCGTCGCCGTCTTCCCGTTCGAAGACCGCAATTCGCTCCATCGGTTGAAGGCCGACGAGGCATACGAGATCGGCGAACCGGGTCACCCGGTGCGTGCCTACCTCGATGTGTCTGAAATCATCCGGGTGGCCAAGGAGAGTGGCGCGGACGCCATCTACCCCGGCTACGGCTTCCTGTCCGAGAACCCCGACCTGGCCGAAGCGGCCAAGGCGGCCGGCATCACCTTCATCGGCCCGGGCTCGCACGTGCTGGAGATGGCCGGCAACAAGGTCACCGCCAAGGAGCACGCCATCGCTGCCGGCGTTCCCGTTCTCAAGTCCAGCGCCCCGTCGCGCGACGTCGAGGAACTCATCGCCGCCGCCGAGGACATCGGCTTCCCGATCTTCGCCAAGGCCGTCGCCGGCGGCGGCGGGCGCGGCATGCGCCGGGTCGCCACCATGGCCGAGCTCCGCGGTTCCCTCGAAGAAGCCATGCGTGAGGCCAACAGCGCGTTCGGTGACCCCACCATGTTCCTGGAGCAGGCGGTGCTCCGCCCGCGTCACATCGAGGTGCAGATTCTCGCCGATGCCACCGGCGAGACCGTGCACCTGTTCGAGCGGGATTGCTCCGTGCAGCGCCGCCACCAGAAGGTCATCGAGATCGCGCCGGCGCCCAACCTGCCCGAGGAGATCCGCCAGCGCCTGCACCAGGACGCCGTGGCCTTCGCCCGGTCGATCGGTTACGTCAACGCCGGCACCGTCGAGTTCCTGCTCGACACCGTGGGCGAGCGCGCCGGCCAGCACGTGTTCATCGAGATGAACCCGCGCATCCAGGTGGAGCACACCGTGACCGAAGAGGTCACCGACGTCGACCTCGTGCAGTCCCAGATCCGGATCGCCGCGGGGGAGACCCTCGCCGACCTCGGCCTCAGCCAGGACGCCATCAAGCTGCGCGGCTTCGCCCTGCAGTGCCGCATCACCACAGAGGACCCCACGGCGGGCTTCCGCCCGGACACCGGCAAGATCACCACGTACCGCTCCCCGGGCGGTGCCGGCATCCGCCTGGACGGCGGAACCATCAACCCGGGCGCGCAGATCAGCCCGCACTTCGACTCGATGCTCGCCAAGCTCACCTGCCGCGGCCGTGACTACGCCTCCGCGGTCACCCGGTCCAAGCGCGCCCTGGCGGAGTTCCGCATCCGCGGCGTCTCCACCAACATCGCCTTCCTCCAGGCCGTGCTCGAGGACCCCGACTTCGCCAACGGCGACCTGAGCACCTCGTTCATCGACGAGCGCCCGCAGCTGCTGCGCGGCCGGGCGTCCAAGGACCGCGGCACCAAGATCCTCAACTGGCTCGCCGACGTCACCGTCAACCAGCCCAACGGGGTGCCGCTGACCCTGCTGAACCCCGCCGAGAAGCTGCCGAAGATCGACCTGTCGGTACCCGCTCCAGACGGCTCCCGGCAGAAGCTGCAGCTGCTGGGCCCGGTCGGTTTCGCGAGTGCCCTGCGCGCGCAGACCGCCCTTGCCGTCACCGATACCACCTTCCGCGACGCCCACCAGTCGCTGCTGGCCACCCGGGTGCGCACCAAGGACCTCGTCGCCGTGGCCCCGCACGTGGCCCGGCTCACCCCAGAGTTGCTCTCCGTCGAAGCCTGGGGCGGCGCCACCTACGACGTGGCGCTGCGCTTCCTCGGCGAAGACCCGTGGGAGCGCCTCGGCGCCCTCCGGGAGGCGCTGCCGAACATCAACATCCAGATGCTGTTACGCGGCCGCAACACCGTGGGCTACACCCCGTACCCCACCGAGGTGACGGATGCGTTCGTGCGCGAGGCCAGCGACTCCGGTGTTGACATCTTCCGCATCTTCGACGCCCTCAATGACGTCAACCAGATGCGGCCGGCCATCGACGCGGTCCTGAACACCGGCACCAGCGTCGCCGAGGTCGCGGTCTGCTACACCGGCGACCTGCTGGACCCGGCCGAGGACCTCTACACGCTGGACTACTACCTGCGCCTGGCCGACCAGATCGTCGAGTCCGGCGCGCACATCCTCGCCATCAAGGACATGGCCGGGCTGCTGCGCCCGGCAGCGGCCGAGAAGCTCGTCACCGCATTCCGTGAGCGCTTCGACCTGCCGGTGCATGTGCACACCCACGACACTCCCGGTGGCCAGCTGGCGACTCTGCTCGCCGCATCCCGCGCCGGCGCCGACGCCGTCGACGTGGCCAGCGCACCGATGGGCGGCACCACCAGCCAGCCGTCGGCGTCGTCCCTCGTCGCCGCTCTCGCCCACACCGAGCGGGACACCGGCATCTCCCTGCAGAACGTCTGCGACCTCGAGCCGTACTGGGAAGACGTGCGCCGGGTCTACCACCCCTTCGAGTCGGGGCTGCGCGCGCCGACCGGCCGGGTGTACAAGCACGAGATCCCTGGCGGACAGCTCTCCAACCTGCGCACGCAGGCCGTCGCGCTGGGCCTGGCCGACGACTTCGAGCTGATCGAGGACATGTACGCCGCGGCCAACGGCATCCTGGGCCGGGTGCCCAAGGTGACGCCGTCGTCCAAGGTCGTCGGTGACCTGGCGCTCTACCTGGCGGCCGTGAACGCCGACCCGGCCGACTTCGAAGCCAACCCGGCCAAGTACGACGTGCCTGACTCCGTGGTGGGTTTCATGGCCGGCGAGTTGGGCGATCTGCCCGGCGGCTGGCCGGAGCCCTTCCGCAGCAAGGTGCTCGAGGGCCGGAACATCCGGGTCAGCACCACCGAGCTGACCGAGGACGAGCGCACAGCCCTGGACGGCGACAGCGCCACCCGCCGCGGCATGCTCAACCAGCTGCTCTTCCCCGCACCCACCCGGCACTTCCAGCAGATCCGGGAGCTCTTCGGCGACCTGTCCGTGGTCGACACCGTTGACTACCTCTACGGCCTGCGCCAGGGCACGGAGCACTCGGTCGAGATCGACAAGGGCGTTCGGCTCTATGTCGGCCTCGAAGCGATCGGCGAAGCCGACGACAAGGGCATGCGTACCGTCATGACCATCCTCAACGGTCAGCTGCGCCCGGTGTTCGTGCGTGACCGCAGCATCGCCGTGGTTACCAAGGCCGCCGAGAAGGCGGATACCAACCAGCCCGGCCAGGTTGCCGCGCCCTTCTCCGGCGTGGTCACCCTGCAGGTCGCCGAGGGCGACCAGGTCGTCGCCGGGCAGAGCGTGGCGTCCATCGAGGCCATGAAGATGGAAGCCGCCATCACCTCCCCCATCGCGGGCGTGGTGGACCGGGTGGCGATTCCCGCCACCCAACAGGTCGACGCCGGTGACCTGCTCGTGGTGGTGCGTCCGCGCTAGGCTGAGGGCTGATTTGTGGCCCGCGACGTGCGGGCCGGATGACGAGGAGTCTGCTGTGCCAGAGGAACGTACCGACGACGCCATCCCGTATGACGAAGGCGACGGCGACATGGCCCCGGCCCCCACCAGGGCCGGGGCCGGCACGGGCGGTGCCGACCGGAACGGTGAGTTCAGCGGCGTGGACTACGACAGCGTCGAGTACCACAGCGAGTTGCCGCCGCACACGTACGACAACCTCGCCGCCGCCCTGCCGGAGAGCTTCGGCAGCACCGGCGATAGTCCGGGCCCCCGCCGGGCGTCGACGCGGGGCAACGTGATCCGGCCGGCCGACGCCCAGGATCGCGCGGCACATCCCGGCACCCACACCATCGAGATCCAGACGCCGCAGCGCGCCCGGTCGAGTGCCGCCGCAGCCCAGGCCCTCGGCACCGGCCCGACCAGCGCCGGTACCGGCACCCGAAGGGACCGCACCCGCACCGAGACACCCGCCCCGGAGTCGGCATCGATGTTGACCGCCGACCGGCTCCTCGAGGTGAACCGGCGCACCCGTCGGGCGCCGAACGGAGCCTGGAACCGGTTCCTCTACAACGTCTCCTTCCACACCATCAACCTCGGCGACTCCGCCGCGGTGAAGGCGCAGTTGGCGCTGGACGAGCGCATCCGCAAGGAGTTCGAGGGCGGCGCCCGGTTCGTGCCGATCCTCACCCGCAAGGGCGGGGTCGGCAAGACCACCGTCACGGCCCTGCTCGGCATGGCCCTGGCCGATGCCCGGGAGGACCGCATCATCGCAATCGACGCGAACCCCGACCGCGGCACCCTGAGTGAGCGGGTCAGCAAGCAGACCCGCTCCACCGTGCGCGACGTCGTCAGCAAGGCGGCGTCCATCGGCGGTTTCACCGACTTCTCCGCGCTGGTGTCCCGCGACGAGACCCGACTCGACATCCTCGCCAGCGACACCGACCCGTTGCTCTCCGAGGCGTTCGACGAGAACGATTACAACGTCGTCGCCGACCAGGCCGCCCGGTTCTACTCGATCGTGCTCACCGACTGCGGCACCGGCATCGTGCACTCCGTGATGCGGGCGACCCTGCAGCGCGCTGACTCCATCGTGATCGTGTCCGGCGGCAGCGTCGACGAGGCGAGGCTGGCCTCCGAAACCCTCACCTGGCTCGAGGCGAACGGCTACGGCGACCTCGTGCGGAACGCCATCGTCGCGCTGAACACCGCCACCCAGGGCACGAACCTCGTCAAGCTCGAGGAGATCGAGTCGCACTTCCGCTCCCGGGTACGCGAGATCGTGCGCATCCCGTACGACCCGCAGCTGGCGGCGGGCAGCGTGGTGTCCTACAAGAACCTCAAGCCGATCACCCGGCTGGCCTCGCGCACCCTCGCCGCCCTCGTGGTCGAAGGCCTGCCGGCCGCGCGCCGGTCCTGAGTTCCGCCCCGTCCTTCTCCATCAGCTCCACGCACCAGTTCCACGCCTCCGCACGCGCCGTCGTTCACCCGGCGCCAGTACCGAAGAGAGTTCCCCCGTGCCCGAACGCCAGATCCGCCTTCTCGGTGATCCCGTCCTCAAGACCGCCTCCGACCCGATCGGTACCATCGACGACCGGGTCCGCGGGCTCGTCGAAGACCTCGTCGACAGCGTGATGCTGCCGGGCCGGGCCGGAGTGGCCGCCTCGCAGATCGGCGTGAACCTGCGGGCGTTCAGCTACAACATCGACGGCGACGTCGGCTACATCCTCAACCCCGTCGTCGTCGAGCTATCGGGTGAGCCCGAACTCGTCGACGAGGGCTGCCTGTCGGTGCCCGGTCTCTGGTACCCCACCAAGCGGTATCCGTTCGCCAGGGTTGCCGGCATCAACCTCGACGGCGAACCGATCGAGGTGTCAGGATTCGGGCTGATGGCGCAGGCGTTGCAGCACGAGACGGACCACCTCGACGGGCTGCTCTACCTCGACCGGCTCGACAAGGAGAGCCGTCGTGCGGCGATGAAAGAGGTCCGCGAGTCCGACTGGTTCTAGCCCGCCCGCCACAGCGCTCGGCGTCAGGCGGCCGGCTAGTCCTGGACGGTGCTCTCGCGCACCGGAACGGCGGCGGTCATCGGGTTGGAGCCGTAGAGGTTCTGGATGTCCGCGGCGAAGTCCCGCAGGATCACATCCCGCTTGATGCTCATCTTCGGGGTGAGATAACCGGCATCCTCGGTGAGTTCGATCGGGAGGATCGTGAACTTGCGGATGGACTCCGCCCGCGACACCGCCTCGTTTGCATGGTCGATGGCCCGCTGCACCTCGGCGAGGACCTTCGGATGCACGGACGCGTCGATCAGTGACAGGTCGGCGTCCTCGTGGTTGTTGTGCAGCCAGACCGGCAACATCTCGGGGTCGAGGGTGATCAGGGCGCCGATGAACGGCTTCTGGTCGCCGACGACGACGACCTGGCCGATCAGCGGGTTGGCGCGAATCGGGTCCTCGAGCGCTGCCGGGGCGACGTTCTTGCCGCCGGCCGTGACGATGATCTCCTTCTTGCGCCCCGTGATGGTGAGGAACCCGTCGTCGTCGAGGTTGCCGATGTCGCCGGTCTTCAGCCAGCCGTCATCGAAGGTGGCCGCGGTGGCCTCGGGATTGTGCCAGTACTCGGTGAAGACGTTCACACCCTTCACCTCGATTTCACCGTCGTCCATGACCCGCACGGACACGCCGGGCAGGGCAGGACCGACGGACCCGATCTTGGCCTTGGTCGCCAGGTTCACGGTGGCGGGCGCTGTGGTCTCGGTGAGGCCGTAGCCCTCCAGGATCACAATGCCCAGGCTGTGGAAGAAGTGGCCGAGATGGGCGCCGAGCGGAGCCGAACCCGACACAGCGTATTTGACATTGCCACCCATGGCGGCGCGGAGCTTGCTGTACACCAGCCTGTCGAAGAGGGCGAACTTGACCTTGAGTCCCAGCGGGATCTTGGAGCCGGCCTCGACGAGCTTGGAGTGCTCGACGGCGACCTCCGATGCCGACGAGAAGATCTTGCCCTTGCCGCCTGCCTCGGCCTTCTGCTCGGCGGAGTTGTAGACCTTCTCGAACACGCGCGGCACCGCGAGCAGGAAGGTGGGCTTGAAGCTGCCCAGCGACGGCAGCAGCTGCCGGGTGTCGGGCTGATGGCCGACCCGCACGCCACCGTGCACACACAGCACCGCGATGAACCGTGCGAAAACGTGCGCCGTCGTGATGAAGAGCAGGGTGGATGCGCCCTTCTCATCGGTGAGGACCGGCTTGAGGGCGATCCCGGCGTTGCGGCTGGTTTCCACGAAGTTGCCGTGGCTGAGCACGCAGCCCTTGGGCCGACCGGTGGATCCCGACGTGTAAATCAGGGTGGCCATGTCGGCGGACACGGCCAGGCTGCGGCGGCGCTCGATCTCGGCATCCGGGACGTCGACGCCGCGCGCGGCGAGCTTGTCGAGGTCGCCGAGGTCGATCTGCCAGACCGTCGCCACGTCGGGCAGGTCGGGGTGCACCTCGTCGAAGCGGGCGAAGTGGTCAGCGGTCTCCACGATGAGCGACGTTGCTCCGGAGTCGCTGAGGATCCACTGCACCTGGCTCGGCGAACTGGTCTCATAAACGGGGACGAGGACCGCGCCGGCGAACCAGACGGCGAAGTCGATCAGCGTCCACTCGTAGCGGGTCTTGCAGGTCAGCCCGATCTTGTCGCCGGGCGCAACGCCCGCCGCGACGAAGCCCTTGGCCAGGGCCAGAACCTCGGCGTGGAATTCCCTCGTCGTGACCGGCAGCCACCCGTTGGCACCATCGGGGCGGGAGAACAGCACCAGATCGGGGGTCACGGCGAGCCGGTCGACCAAGAGGTCGGTGACGTTCGCGTTCGGGTCGGCGGGGACGACGGCGGGCTCATCGAACTGTTTCACGGTAACTCCTTTGGCACCGGGCGGGTAAGTGCGACCACTCTAGCCGTTGATTCGGCCTGAGCATGCGATTCTCCCGGCGGCATACTCGTTTACTACACTCTAGGGGGTGCCTCCGTGGTCGTTCAGGTCGTTGCGCGCCGAGGGCCGCATCGGGCGGCTTAGAACTTTCCCCCAAGCTCCACCAACGAAAGGTGTCAGTCGTGCACGCCATTGGGATTGACATCGGCGGGACCAAGATCGCTGGCGCCCTCGTCGACGAGTTCGGAACCATCCTCAAGGCGGACCGTCGCCCGACCGAGGCCGCGGACCCGCGTGAAATCGAGGACGCGGTCGTGGAGATGATCGAGGGCCTGTCAGCGGGCGAGGACGTCGTGGCCGCGGGGGTCGCCGCCGCAGGGTTCATCGATGCCGCACAGTCCACCGTCTACTACGCCCCCAACATCAATTGGCGCAACGAACCCCTCCGAGAGAAGCTCGAGGCGCGCCTGTCGCTGCCGATCGTGATCGAGAACGACGCCAACGCGGCCGGCTGGGCCGAGTTCTGTTTCGGCGCCGGCCGCCTGTACAGCGACATGGTGACGCTGACCATCGGCACCGGCGTCGGTGGTGCCATCGTGTCCAACGACCGCCTCTTCCGCGGCGGCTTCGGCGTGGGCGCCGAGCTCGGTCACATGCGCGTCGTGCCCGACGGCCTGCCCTGCGGCTGCGGGGCGCACGGCTGCATCGAACAGTATGGCTCCGGCCGCGCGCTGCTGCGCATCGCCAACGAGTTCGCGGATGCCGGCGGCATCGGCCTGGGCCTGGCCGCGTCCCGGTCCAAGCGCGGCAAGCTCACCGGCAAGGACGTCGGCCGGTTCATCCAGGCGGGCGACCCCGGTGCCCTCGCCGCCCTGCGCCAGCTGGGCGCCTCCCTGGGCCAGGCGTGCGCGAGCCTCGCCGCGGTGCTGGACCCGCAGGTGTTCGTGTTCGGTGGCGGCGTCGCCGCGGCCGGCGACCTGCTGCTCGACCCCATTCGTGCGGCTTACCTGGACAACCTCCCGGCCCGCGGCTACCACCCTGAGGCCGTCTTCGCGATCGCCGAGCTGGTCAACGACGCCGGGGTGGTCGGCGCCGCCGACCTCGCCCGCCGGCATGTCACCGGTGAGTAGGCTGGCGCCAGCAGCTCCCGCCCGGCATCCGCTTACGTGAGGACACCGATGTTCTATTGGTTCATGAAGAATATTGTGGCCGGCCCGATCCTGCTCGGGACCTTCCGGCCCTGGGTGATCGGGTTGGACAACATCCCCAGGTCCGGCGGCGTGATCCTGGCCAGCAATCACCTGTCGTTCATCGATTCGGTGTTTCTGCCCCTGGTGGTCCCGCGCCGGGTGGTGTTCCTGGCCAAGAGCGAGTACTTCACCGGTAAGGGCCTCAAGGGCTGGGCGACCCGCCAGTTCTTCAAGGCCACCGGGCAGTTGCCCATCGACCGTTCCGGCGGCAAGGCGTCGGAGGACGCCCTCAACACCGGCCTGGCGGTGCTGAACGGCGGGGGAGCGCTCGGGATCTACCCGGAGGGCACCCGCAGCCCGGATGCGCGCATGTACCGCGGTCGCACCGGCGTCGCCCGGATGCTGCTGGAGGCCGGCGTGCCCGTTATTCCCGTGGCGATGGTCGACACCGAGAAGGCCATGCCGACCGGCACCCGCATCCCCAAGGTGCGCCGCATCGGCATCGTCATCGGGAAGCCGCTCGACTTCAGCCGGTTCGAGGGAATGGAGGGCGACCGGTTCGTGTTGCGCTCCGTGACGGACGAGTTGATGTATGAATTGCGCCGCCTCAGCACGCAGGAGTACGTCGACGTGTACGCCACCAGTGTCAAGGAAAAGCGCGCCAGCCTTTCACGCTAGGCTCGAATATCCCCCCAGTCGGGTCGTGTCAGGCCCTTCGGCCGACGCCGCCCCGACCGGTCATCCCGGCCCGCATCCGCGTGCCACAGAAGAGAAAATAGGCTCAGTTACGTGGTAGACCCCACCGAACCCGTAGTGATGGCAGACGAATCTGTGATTGCCGGACTGGACTATTGGCGCACCCTTCCCATCAAGCAGCAGCCCGCCTGGCCGGATGCCGACTCCGTCGCGGCCGCATCCGCCGAGCTGGCCACCCAGCCGCCGCTGGTCTTCGCCGGTGAGGTCGACATCCTACGCGACCGCCTGGCCCAGGCCGCCCGCGGTGAGGCGTTCCTGTTGCAGGGCGGCGACTGCGCCGAGACCTTCAGCGGCGCCACCGCCGAGCAGATCCGCAACCGGGTGAAGACCGTGCTGCAGATGGCCGTCGTCCTCACCTACGGCGCATCCATGCCGGTGGTGAAGATGGGCCGCATGGCCGGCCAGTTCGCCAAGCCGCGCTCGAGCGACTTCGAGACCCGCGGCGACGTCACGCTGCCTGCCTACCGCGGCGACATCGTCAACGGTTACGACTTCACGCCGGAGTCGCGCGAGGCCGACCCCGACCGGCTGGTCAAGGCGTACCACACGTCGGCGTCCACCCTCAATCTCATCCGTGCCTTCACCCAGGGCGGCTTCGCCGACCTCCGCCAGGTGCACAGCTGGAACCAGGGCTTCGCTGCGAACCCCGCCAACCAGCGTTACGAGGGCCTGGCCAAGGACATCGACCGCGCGATCAAATTCATGATCGCGTGCGGTGCCGACTTCGAAGCAATGCGCCGCACCGAGTTCTACACCAGCCACGAAGGGCTGCTGATGGACTACGAGCGCCCCATGACGCGCATCGACTCCCGCACCGGAACGCCGTACAACACCTCGGCCCACTTCGTCTGGATCGGCGAGCGTACCCGGGAGATCGACGGGGCCCACGTGGACTTCCTCTCCCGCGTGCGCAATCCGATCGGCGTCAAGCTCGGCCCGAGCACCTCGATCGACGACATGCTGCGCCTCATCGACAAGCTCGACCCGAACCGCGAGCCCGGCCGACTCACCTTCATCACGCGGATGGGCGCGGGCAAGATCCGCGACGCCCTGCCCCCGCTGTTGGAGGCGATCAAGGCCAGCGACGCCATGCCGCTGTGGGTGACCGACCCGATGCACGGCAACGGCGTCACCACGCCGACCGGCTACAAGACCCGTCGGTTCGACGACGTCGTCGACGAGGTCAAGGGCTTCTTCGAAGCACACCGCTCCGTCGGCACACACCCCGGCGGCATCCACGTCGAGCTCACCGGTGACGACGTCACCGAGTGCCTCGGCGGCTCTGAGCACATCGACGAGGCCGCCCTGGCGACCCGGTACGAGTCGCTCTGCGACCCGCGCCTGAACCACATGCAGTCCCTGGAACTCGCGTTCCTGGTCGCAGAGGAACTCGCCGCCCGCTAGCTCGCACCATCCGCGTCATCCAGCTGCCCCGTTGCGGTCGAGCTGCCCCGTTCCACCGGGGGTACCTCGTCCGCACCGGGGCAGTTGGCGTCGGGGCCCCGGGGTCGGCCACCGCACCACCTGTGACGGATCGTGCCCGCTGTACCGCTGGTTGCCATGATGGTCGTGAGACACGTCATGCAGTTAGGGCGGGGATATGGAGCAGCATATGAATGACCCGACTATTGGCCTGACTCAATCGGGGCGGCGATCGTTTTCGGTGGGGTACCGGGTGGATTTCTTGCGCAAGTGGGATGCCAGCGTCGAGCGGGGTGCGAAGGTTCGGCTACTGCGGGAGCATGCGGTGACGTCGAGCACGGTAAGGCGTTGGCGGGAGGCTCGGGCGAGTGGAGACTTGACGGCATCGATGGTCGCCACAGCAGAAAGGTCCTCGCACGGGATGGAGAACCGAGATCGCGCCGAGCTGGCCCGCCTGCGTCGGGAAAACGAGGCGTTGAAGAAGAAAGGCGCCCAATCTGAAG
>NZ_JAODBG010000095.1 GCF_025463825.1 Cryobacterium sp. | reverse complement strand
TGCCCGGACGAGTCCTGCTGCCGCCGCGCGCCCGACGAGTTGTCCGGCCGGTGGTCAGGCCAGTCCTGGCCGGTGGCCCGCACCCCCACGAGCCTGCTGGCGGCGCTGCCCACCGGAACCTTCCCGGGCGTCGATCCCACCGAGGTCTACCAGTTCCTCGAGTCCCACGCCCCCGCCTGATGCCACCACCCTCTCACGCCGGTGCGCATAACTCCTGCAATTTGTGTCCCGCGAGGGTCCGCACCCGCGTGATTCCGGCATCCGCGTTGGCCGAATCTGAGAATTGCAGGAATTATGCCACCGCAGCCCGACTTGGGGCGCGGGGATTGGGGCGCGCGGCCGTCAGAGCGCGGCGCGGGCCAGGTGGGGCAGGCGGTGCAGGGCCTCGACGAGCGGGCCGAGTTCCGGCTCCTCCTCGGCGGCAGCCAGGGCGCCGGCGAGGGCGTCGTCGTAGACCGGGCGAGCCCGGGCGAGCAGCGCCTTGCCGGCTTCGGTGAGTTCGGTGTAAATGCCGCGGCGGTCGTCGGCGCAGAGGATGCGGGTGAGCAGCGCCCGGTCCTCCAGCCGGTTCACCAGGCGGGTCGTCGCGCTGCTCGACAGTGCCGCAGCGCGGGCGAGCTGCTGCATCCGCATGTGCCAGCCATGCTGGCGGCTGAGGGCGTCGAGCACCGTGAACTCCACCACCGACAGGTCGAAGCCGACCTGCAGGGCTTTCTCGAGCACCGCGTCGATACGGCCGTGCAAGGCCGCCAGCGTGCGCCACCCCTGCGCGCGAACCTCGACGGCGTCGTCTTCGATGCTCATCCGTGCTGCTCCCTCGAACCGATACAACGTGTACACGCAAGTACAACGCGCTTGCAACTACCAGTGTACCCAGTCCGCCGAGGAGGCGGAGCGGTGCGGTCAGGACTCCCGGGTGATCTCCACCTTGACGAACAACTGCGATCCGCCCGAGCCGGCGTAGACGCCGCGCAGGGGGGCGATGTCGTTGTAGTCGCGGCCGCGGCCTACGCCCACGTGCCGGTCGCCGATGTCGATCTGGTTGGTGGGGTCGTAGCCGCGCCAGTCGCCGCAGAACCACTCCACCCAGGCGTGCGATTCCCCGGTGACGGTCTCCCCGATCAGGGCCTCCGGCTTGGGGTGCAGGTAACCGGACACATAGCGAGCCGGGATGCCCACCGACCGAAGCGCTCCGAGGGCCACGTGGGTGATGTCCTGGCAGACGCCGCGCCTGTCGGCCCAGGCCTCGCGGGCGTTGGTCTTCACCCCGGTGACCCCCTGCACGTAGGCCATGTTCTCGCCCACGAACCGACAGATCTCCTGCGCCGCGTCGCACGGGTCGAGGCGGCCCGCGATCTCGGCGGCGGCGGCCACAACGTCAGCGGGTGGTTCCGTCAGCGAGGTCTGCCAGGACTGCTCGACCGAGGCGGTCGAGCAGGCCACCAGTTCTGCCAGGTCTTCCCACGGCATCGGATGCAGCGGATGCTCCCGCGGCGACACCTCCACGAGGCTGTTCGCCGTCAGGGTCAGCTCGGCGTGCGGGGTGAGCACCTCGAACGACGACACCCGGGTGCCCCAGTAGTCCACATAGTTGTGATTGCTCGACACCGGATTGATGTCGAGGTTGGAGTACAACACGAACTGGTCCGGCGACGTGGCGGGCAGCATCCGCGCCTCGTTGTACGAGGTGGCCACCTCGCCGTTGTACCGGTAACCGGTGGTGTGCCGGATGCGCAGCCGCTTCACGAGGCCTCCCCCGTCCAGGTCGGCACTGCGCTGGTCGGGAAGTACCGGTTGCCGATCGACTCCGACGCGGTGCTGGTGGCGTCCTGCACCATGTCCATGTGCTTGGGCAGGTCGTTCAGGATTTCCATGATCGGGCGGTACTCCAGCTGGCTGCGGATCTGGCCGAGGATGCGCTGCGACGATTCGGAGACCCCCAAACGATCGGTGCGCGGTTCCAGTTCCAGCAGGCACTGCTCGGCGCGGGAGATCGAGAACACGATCGACCGCGGGAACAGGCGGTCCAGCAGAAGGAACTCGGCCGCGTTCCGGGCCGAGGGCACCCCACGGTAGGTGCGCAGGTACGACTCGTACGCTCCGCAGGAGCGGAGGATCGTGGTCCACGACGGCCCGCTGTTCTCGGTCAGCGACCTGGTGGCCAGCAGCCGCGCGGTCATGTCGGCCTGCTCGAGGCTGCGGCCCAGGGTGAAGAAGTGCCAGGCCTCGTCGCGGCTGGCGCTGGACTCCACGATGCCCACGGCCAGGGCGGCGCGTTCGCGCACCCAGCCGAAGAAGTCGTGAGTCTTGGCGCTGGCGATGTTGCGTGGCATCTTCGTGTACGTGGTGTTCAGGCATTCCCACAACTCGGTGGAGACGATCTCCCGGGCCCGACGGGCGTTCTCCCTGGCCGCGCCGAGCGAGTACGCGATCGACGCGGGATGCGTGCGGTCGGCCGCCAGGGTCGCCAGCACGTCCTTGCGGGTGAGGTCGCGGTCCGGTGGCACCGGGCTGCCCATCAGGTGCAGCAGCGACCGGCAGGCGAGGTTCTCCTCGATCCACGGGTCTTCGAGCAGCAGCTGCAGGTGCACATCCAGGATGCGCGCGGTGCCGTCGCTGCGTTCGATGTAGCGGCCGATCCAGAACAGGCTCTCGGCGATGCGGCTCAGCATTCCAGGTCCCCTTCTGCGGTCGTGGTGCGCTGCTGTTGCTGTTGCTGTTCCTGGTCCTGGTCGCCGCCCGGAGGGGTGTCCTGCGGAGAGTGGTCGACGGTGCGAGTGGGGATGATCGAGATCGATTGGGTATTCGCGGCCTGGTCGGCCACCAGCCCCTGGATGTTCTGCGCGGAGGACCGGCCGTGGAAATCGGGTTCGAGCCCGATCACCCAGGTGTCCTTCGAGCCGCCGCCCTGGCTGGAGTTCACCACGAGTTCACCCTCGGGCAGGGCCACCCGGGTGAGGCCGCCGGGCAGCACCCAGACATCGGAGCCGTCGTTCACGGCGAACGGGCGGAGGTCCGCGTGCCGCGGCCGCATGCCGTCGTCGACGAGGGTGGGGATGGTGGAGAGCTGCACCACCGGTTGGGCGATCCAGCCACGCGGGTCCTTGAGCAGTTGCTTGCGCAGGGTGGCGAGTTCTGCCGTGGATGCGGCGGGACCGACCACGAGGCCCTTGCCGCCGGAACCGTCGACGGGCTTGACGACGAGTTCGTCGAGCCGGTCGAGCACCTCCTCGAGAGCGAGCGGGTCTTCCAACCGCCAGGTGTCGACGTTGGGGATGATCGCGTCCTCACCGAGGTAGTACTTGATGAGCTCGGGCAGATAGGTGTATACCAGCTTGTCGTCGGCGACTCCGTTGCCCACCGCGTTGGCGATGGTGACATTGCCCAGCCGCGCGGCCATCAGGATGCCCGGCGAGCCCAGCTGCGAATCGGCGCGGAACTGCAGCGGGTCCAGGAATTCGTCGTCGACCCGGCGGTAGATCACGTCGACCCGGGTGGGGCCGGCGGTGGTGCGCATCCAGACCCGGCCGGCGGAGCAGAACAGGTCCCGACCCTCGACGAGCTCGACGCCCATCAGCCGGGCCAACAGGGTGTGCTCGAAGTAGGCGGAGTTGAACACACCGGGCGTGAGCACCACGATGTTGGGGTCGTCGACCCCGGCCGGCGCCGAGGCGCGGAGGGCTTGCAGCAGCTTGTTGGGGTAGTCGCCGACCGGGCGCACCCGCATCGACACGAACAGTTCGGGCAGGGTCTGCGCCATCACCCGGCGGTTGGAGATGACGTAACTGACCCCGCTGGGCACCCGCACGTTGTCTTCGAGCACCCGCCAGGCACCTACCTCGTCGCGGATGAGGTCGATGCCGGACACCTGGATGCGCACGTTGTTCGCTGAGGTGATGCCGGCGGCCTGCCGGTGGAAGTGCTTGGACGAGGTGATCAGCCCGGCCGGGATCACACCGTCGCGGACGGCGGCCTGCGGGCCGTAGATGTCGGCGAGGAACGCTTCGAGCGCGAGCACCCGCTGTTTGATCCCGGCCTCGACGGTCAGCCACTCCGGCTGTTCAATCACCCGGGGAACCGCGTCGAGCGGGAACGGGCGCTCCTCACCGGCGAAGTCGAAGGTGACACCCTGGGCCAGGTACGAGCTGGCCAGCGCGTCGGTGCGACCACGCAACTCCTCCTGGGTCATCTTGGCGAGCGCGCTGTACACGTCCTTGTACGCCGCGCGAGCCTCAGACGGAGACAGCGAAGACGGGTCGGGGAACATCTCGTCCCAGGCCGAGGTCTGTCCCCGCTCACGAGGCGGTGCGGAGGTAGTGCCGTAGCCGCTGAAGAGGTCAACCATGTCTGGATCGTAGTCGCCCGGTGTTGCCAG
Organism: Cryobacterium sp.; assembly: GCF_025463825.1. Classification (GTDB taxonomy): domain Bacteria; phylum Actinomycetota; class Actinomycetes; order Actinomycetales; family Microbacteriaceae; genus Cryobacterium. Next base: position 3,963 of record NZ_JAODBG010000095.1, on the reverse strand, counting down.
TTTGTTTCCTGATCGCGGCGCGGCGCCAGGTGACGGACCTGGTGCGGTGTGCGTGGTGTCGGGCTCCGCGATGCGGCTTCGAATGCATACAACGCAACGGAAGACGGGACCAAAACCCGGCAAAACGCCGGCGTGAGCGCCCTGCGCCCTGCTCCTGCCGTCCACCGGGGCGGCGTTCGGGGCCGCGGCCGTCATTGCTGCGGATTCGCGATGCGACCCGGGTCGTCGCGCTCGGCCACCAGCTCGACCGGGTGGTGCGGGTACCGGCCATCCGGCGCCCGTTCTCACGCAGCAGGCACCTGCTCGAATCCGACCAGCCCGTTCGCATCCGGATCGGACTCGGCCGGTCGGATCTGTCGGATCAGTCCGCGGGAACGGCGTTCCGGGCGCCGAGGATGTGAGACCGCATGGCGACGTCGGCCCAGACGGTGTCCCCGGTTCGCAGGACGGTGAGGATGTCGCGATGCTGGTGATTGATCCTGGCCCGATACTGCACGCCGTGCCGGCGGAAGGCGGCCGCCATGAGGGGTACCCGCGTGACGGCCGAGGTGAGCATCATCAATTGCGGGCTGCGGGAGGCGGCGACAACAATACCGTGGAATTCGGGGTTGAGCCGGCCGAGCTCGGCCACGCCCTCGTCGTCGACCGCCGTCACCAGCGGCTCCATGGCGTCGATGAGGTCGGCCAGGGCGTCGAGTTCGGCGGCGCTGATAAGGGCGGCGGCCAGGCCAGCGGCCCGACCCTCGAGTCCGGCTCGCACGAAGTAGGTCTCCCGGACCTGTTCGAGAGTCCACGCCACGACGGTGGCGCCACGATCGGGCACGAACGTCACCAGCCCGGCTTCCGACAGGCGGCGCAGGGCCTCCCGCACCGGAGTGCGACTCACGCCGAGCTCCTCGGCCAGGGCCTGCTCTCTCAGCGTGGTACTCGCCGGCAACTCCCCCGACAGGATGCGCTCGCGCACGGTCAGGTAAACCATCTCACCACCTGTTGACGCCACGATTCCCTCCCACGGCGACGGGCCGAACGGCACCGATCCTTCGACCTTGGCACGACTCACGGCCGCGTTGGGGGCAAACGCAGCCAATCCGAAGGCGTGCCCCCTCGCTTGGGACGTGGCGCCGGTGGCGCCAACGACGAAGGGGCCCGACTGACGACGGGCCCCTTCTCGGTGTTTCTGAAACGAAACGCGTTCCTTAGATGCTGTTCACGTCGAGCGGGATGCCCGGACCGAAGGTGGTCGAGACGGCGCCCTTGGTGATGTAACGGCCCTTGGACGAGCTCGGCTTGAGGCGAACGATCTCCTCAAGTGCCGCACCGATGTTCTCGTTGAGCTGGTCGGCGGAGAAGGAAGCCTTGCCCACGACGAAGTGCACGTTGGAGTGCTTGTCGACGCGGAACTCGATCTTTCCACCCTTGATGTCGTTCACGGCCTTGGCCACGTCAGGCGTCACGGTTCCGGTCTTCGGGTTCGGCATCAGACCGCGCGGGCCCAGGACCTTTCCGAGACGACCGACCTTACCCATGAGCTCGGGGGTCGAGACTGCGGAGTCGAACGAGGTGTAGCCGGCGGCCACCTTCTCGATGAGCTCGTCGCCACCGACCTCGTCGGCGCCGGCAGCGATGGCTGCCTCGGCCGCGGGGCCCGTTGCGAAGACGATGACGCGGGCGGTCTTGCCGGTGCCGTGAGGAAGAATCACGGTGCCGCGGACCATCTGGTCTGCCTTACGCGGGTCGACGCCGAGCTTGAGCGCAACCTCGACGGTGGAGTTGAACTTGGCGGAACCGGTCTCGCGGGCGAGGGTGACGGCTTCGGTGGGGGTGTAGAACTTATCGGCTTCGATCTTCTCGACCGCGGCGCGGTAGGCCTTTGACTTGGGTGCCATTTTGAATCTCCTGTAGATGCATGTGCTGAGAGCGTGGTTTTCGTGAGCCTGGCTGGCTCTTCCACTTGGTGCCTGTCGGCGGATCGCGATCGACCTGCTCTGTCGGCGAAGTGTTCGACGAGTCGAACTGAGGGGTACTAGCCCTCGACGGTGATGCCCATGGAGCGCGCGGTGCCGGCGATGATCTTCGACGCGGCGTCGAGGTCATTGGCGTTGAGGTCAACCATCTTGGCCTCGGCGATTTCGCGAACCTGCGCCTTGGTGAGCTTGGCAACCTTGACGGTGTGCGGGGTTCCGCTGCCCTTGGCGACGCCGGCGGCCTTCTTGATGAGCTCCGCTGCGGGCGGGGTCTTCAGGATGAACGTGAACGAACGGTCGTCGTACACGGTGATCTCAACCGGGATGACGTTGCCGCGCTGGGATTCGGTCTGGGCGTTGTAGGCCTTGCAAAATTCCATGATGTTCACGCCGTGCTGTCCGAGCGCCGGCCCGATGGGCGGTGCGGGGTTGGCGGCGCCGGCCTTGATCTGAAGCTTGATCAGACCAGTAACCTTCTTCTTCGGTGCCATTGTTCTTCCTTCGTTATTGATGTTCGAGCGGCCGCGAAGGTCGCTCTCCCGGTGGCCCGGATGGGCCCCGGTGGTTCAGGGTCCTGCTGTGATAGCCGGCAGGACCTAAAGCTTGGTGACCTGGTCGAAGCTGAGCTCGACGGGGGTCTCACGCTCGAAGAGCGACACGAGCACGATGAGCTTGCCGCTCTCGGGCTTGATCTCGCTGATCGAACCGGGCAGGCCCGCGAACGAGCCTTCCTTGATCGTGATGGTCTCGCCGATCTCGTAGTCGATCTCGGCGGGCAGGACACGCTGGGCGGCCTTGCCGGGAGCACCGGACTTGGCGACCGGGACATCCTTGATCTCAACGAGGCCCTTGAGCATCCCGAAGGCTTCTTCGAAACGCAGCGGGGTGGGGTTGTGCGCGTTGCCGACGAAGCCGGTGACTCCGGGGGTGTGGCGCACGACGGACCAGCTGTCTTCGTTGAGGTCCATGCGCACCAGGACGTAGCCGGGGATGCGTACCCTGGTGACCATCTTGCGCTGGCCGTTCTTGATCTCGACGACGTCTTCCATCGGGACCTCGACCTGGTAGATGAAGTCTTCCATGGCCATCGACTGCTTGCGGTTCTCGATGTTGGACTTCACGCGGCGTTCGAAGCCGGCGTAGGAGTGGATGACGAACCACTTGCCGGGCAGGAAGCGCAGGTCCTTGCGGAACGCTTCGTACGGGTCTTCGTCTTCGGCCTCGCCCTCGGCGTCGACCTCTTCCTCGTCTTCGACGGCTTCGACGGCCGCCTCGGCCTCGTCGGCGGAGTCGATGTCGAGCGCGTCGTCCACGATGGCGTCGGCTTCGGGGTCGGTGGATTCGGCGAGGGCGTCGAGCGCGGCGTCGAGATCATCTTCGATGTCGGCATTCTCGTCTTCGACGTGCAGGGCTAGCTGCTCGGCGGCTTCGACGGAAGTTTCGTCGGCGGCGAGGGTGTTGCCTTCCTGCGCCTCGTCGTCGTTGGCGGACTGCTCGGCGGCGGTGGCCCAGTCGACGTCGTCGCGATTGGTCTCAGTCACTAAATATCAATCCTTCTTCTATTGCGTGGGCGTGAAGCTGTATCGAGGGCAGCTCACCGATCCACGTTCATGATCAGTCCTGGTGCCGCTTCCGCGGCACGGATCAACTTGGAGTGCCGAATAGGAACGTGACGACGAGTGCGAACACCCAGTCGAAGCCCGACACAAGAGCCATCATGATCACGACGAAAATGAGAACCACTGCGGTGTAGCTGAGCAGTTCCTTGCGGGTCGGCGTAACGACCTTGCGCAGTTCGGCCAGGACCTGTGAGATAAACAGGGACAACCGAGCAAATGGACCGCGCTTTGCTTCGCGAGCCACTCTGGCGTTGGCGACGATTTCCTCGCTGGGTTCGTCGATAACTTTTCGGGCCACCTGTTACACCTTTCGTGGGCCGGCGGAAATACCACCGACTTGCAGGGCGGACAGGACTCGAACCTGCAACCTGCGGTTTTGG
>NZ_JAODBG010000093.1 GCF_025463825.1 Cryobacterium sp. | reverse complement strand
GGGCGCGGCGCGGGCGGGCCGTTCAGGCGGCGCTCATCCGGCCGCCGTCTCCCGGCCGGCCCGCAGGTAGTGCCGCATGGGCGCGTGCCGCAGCCGGGCCGGCAGTCGCGGATAGACCAGGCGCACTCCGGCCAGCAGCAGGTCGAATCGGCGCTGGCGGGCCGCCGACCAGGGCAGGTCGAACAGTTCCCGTTCCCCGGGGCTGAGGAGCCCGGTCGTGACGAGCCTGGCCAACGGCATGGCCAGTCGCAGGCCGACGGGCCCGGTGCGGTGGTGCAGCAGTTGGTCCGCCACGCCGCGGGTCGTGACATCGGTGGCCAGCTGGGCCGTAGCGTGTTCCCAGTACAGGGCGAACGCGGCGCGATCGGCCGGCCACAGGCCCGGCGGCACCTGCAGCGCCGTTCCCAGCACGCCGTAGTCGCGGTAGACGTTGTCGGCGTCGGCATCGGCGAGCGGGCCGTAGACCAGGTCGTGCATGCGGGTCGCCGACTCGTACAGCGTCGCGGCCACCCACAGTTGCAGGTGGGGGTCGAAGGCGTTGTACGCCGGGACCGCCCTGTCCTGGTCGGCCGGGTCGCTGTGCACCGGCCGGTGGGCGAGGGCGACCCGGCGCACGGCCGCTGCCCGGTCGATGGGCGTACCGCAGGTGACGGCGTAGACATACGACAGGGTGCCGTGCAGGCGGGCGAGCGGCCGCGCGGCGAAGTCGCTGTGCCTGGCCACGCCGTGCCCGACGGCGGGGTTGGCCAGTTGCAACAGGATCGCCCGTCCGCCGGCGAGCACGAGCACGCTTTCCGGGGCGATATCCTGGATGCCGCGCACTCGGTCGCTCAACCTCGGCCGGGCCGCGGTTGCTGGTTCGTGCCGCATGTGGATTCCTCTCGAGAGGCCGAGCCTACTGTTCGGCTCCTGTCCGGCGCCCCTGAGCGGACCGGTTCGTTCCTGAATTGTTTCCATTTTTTCTTGCACTGCATGGAATATCCTGAAGTCCTATGCGCTTGCATATACCTGAGGGCGGCGAGAACACTTGCCCCACGGACCTGAGGAGCACCATGAGCGACATCGACACCACCACCATCCCCGGCTACAAAGCGGGCACCTGGACCATCGACCCGACCCACAGCGCGGTCGGATTCAGCATTCGTCATATCATGATCAGCAAGGTCAAGGGCACGTTCGAGAACTTCGACGCCACCTTCATCACCACCGAGAATCCCCTCGAGACCAGCGTCACCGCTTCCGCCACCGTCGCCTCGATCAACACGAACGAAGCCAACCGCGACGGCCACCTGCGTACCGGCGACTTCTTCGACGCCGAGACCTACCCGACCATCGACTTCGTGTCGACCGGCGTGCGCGTCGTCAAGGGCGACTACCTCGTCGACGGTAACCTCACCATCAAGGGCGTCACCAAGCCCGTCACCTTCGACTTCGACTTCGGCGGCTTCGGCGGCGACCCCTACGGCAACTACAAGTTCGGCGCCACCGCGAAGACCGAGATCAACCGTGAAGACTTCGGCCTCACGTACAACGCCGCTCTCGAGACGGGCGGCGTGCTGCTCGGCGACAAGGTCACCATCACCCTCGAACTGCAGGGCGCCCTCCAGGCCTAAGCATTTCATCGCGAGAACGGGGATCCCACCTGGTGGGGTCCCCGTTCTCGTGCGCCCAACCTCCGCAGCAGGCCGCCTCAGGCACCGGGGCGGTCGGCGGCCACGGCATCCGGTTCGGGCCGGAGCACTCCCGTGCGCCTCAGCCCTGCGGCGATGAGCGGGTCCAGCGCGAACAGGAGGAAGGCCAGTGACCCTGTCACCGTGGCCAGCAGCACGACGGCGAAGGCCTGCGCGAGCGAACTGGCGGAGTTCACCCTGGCATTGTGCACCGCGGCGGCAGAGGAGCCCCGCACGAGCCCTCGCCGGGGCGAGCTGGCGTGGAACCACTGCCAGGTGCTGACGGCCAGGATCAGGAAGACGTTCACCGGCAGGAGGATGCGACCGAGCAGGAAATCGCTGAACGCATCGTTCAGGCTGGTGGTGAACGGAACGAGGACGACACCGAGCAGGCGCAGATTGTTGAGCCACACGATGGTGGTGTCCACCCGGGGGATGACCTCGAACTGACGCACATGGATGAGCCAGAGCAGGCTGAGCAGCAGGAAGCTGATCACCACGTTGAGGATGCTGGGCGCCAGGAGCACGACCGCGCCGGCGAGTCCGGCGTTCGAGTGCACGACGCCGATGCCGTCCACCGACAGGTTCAACACCAGCAGGGTCGCCGCGATCGCGAACACCCCGTCGGTGTACGCCTCCAACCGCCGGGTGGACAGCACGGTGCGCCTCAGCCGGAGCTCCGGTCGGGTGTCGCCGCCGCCGGCCGCCACCGGACTGCTGGAGCCCGCCGGCGGCACGTCCGCTTCCGGCTCGGGGAGCTCACGGTCGGGTTGCGCCGGCTCGGGTTGCTCAGGGTCTGCGTGCTCAGGCTCCGGCGTGCTCGGCATGCGGGCAGCCTACTCGCCGGTGATCTCCTCGCGCACCCGGCGCAGGTCTTCCATCAGGGCGCCGATCAGGATCCAGTGCTGCGGGTGCGGTGTCATGATCATCAGCGGCGCGGTGAGTGCCAGCGGTTCCGCCGCCGGCGACTCCGGGGCGGTTGTGGCATTCGGTGCCACGCTGAGCAACCGCAGGTCATGGGCGGCGCGTTCCAGCTCCACCGAGAACGCCTGCACTGTCGGTTCGAGGTGCAGGGAGTCGTCGTAGTGGTCACGCAGCGCACGCGTCATGCCCAACGCACGCGTGACCAGCGGTGCCAGCCGGGCGTACAGGGCGGCGTCGGCGTCCAGGACCTCCCGGTGCCGCGACTGCCGGGGATTGAGGGTGAGGCTCTCTTCGGCCTGGCTGATCGCGCGCTCGGCCTTGGCGAGCATCGGCCGGAGCAGCCGGGCCTGGATCATCAGGGTCTCCAGGTCGGCATACTTCTGCGGGCTCAGCAGGGCGTTGGCCACCCGCTCGAAGGTCGCCGCGATCTCGTTGGTGAGCCGGGTCACCGCGTCGTGGGCCGGGGTGAGCAGCACCGGCGGAACGATGAGGGCGTTGACGATCACCGCGATCGCGGCGCCGAGGATGGTCTCGATGATGCGGTCCCTGGCGTAGGTGGGCGTCGCGGCGCCCAGCGTGAGCACCAGCATAGCGCTGATCGGGATCTGATTGGCCGAGCCGGGGGAGAGCTTGAGCGCCCAGGCCAGGAGGATGCAGAGCACGATCGCGGAGAGCACGATCCAGCTGGACTGGCCGAACACCAGCCCGATGCCCAGGGCCACCAGGACGCCGCCGACGACACCGAGGCTGCGTTCGAGGGCCCGGCCGAGCGATTGGTTGACGCTGGGCTGCACGACGAAGATCGCGGCCATCGCCGCGAAAATGGGCAGCTCACCGGGTAGCAGCCACTGCGAGATGATCCACGCCAGAGCCACCGCCACGGAGGTTTTGAGGGTCTGCAGAAGGGGGATCCGTCTGGACACTCGCAGGTTTGCCGTTATTCGCACTGTCATAGGGTACAAGCCGGCCCGGGGTCGCCTGGCCCGGCCGACGCGCTCGCGGGCTCAGTCGCCGGCCGCTCCGAGCAGGGGCGAAACGTCTGCCGGCAGCACCTCGACGGGGCGGCTAAGGAAGCTGGCGTACTCGTGCAGGGACCGGTCGGCGGCCCGGGCCACCGCTGCCGGCAGCGGCTGGAAGGGGTGCGGCTGCACCGTGATGAGTTTGGGCTGCCAGTCGCGCCGCCAGGTGCCGATGACTCGGCCTGCCCGGATCAAGAGGGGCAGGAAGATTCCGTTTCTTGCCCGGCACGACCCGGGTCAGGTTCTCCGGCTCGACGGCGAAACTGCGGTCGCGATAGCCGAGGAGGTGCTCGTCGAACCCGGGCAGCGCAAGCACGGCGTCTCGGCCGCGTCCCGGCGCGGCGCTGCGCAGGGGACCGACGTCGCTCGCGGTGGGGAGCAGGTGCTGCACGCCGTCCACGTCGAGCCCGGTGAGGTGCGGCCCGGCAACGGCCAGGGCGGTCTTCGCGTCGGCCATGGTGAGCTGGGACCACCAGGCGAAATCGGTCAACGGTGCCGGCCCGTGGCCCACGAGGTAGCGCAGCAGGAATTCACCCAGGGCCTCGTCTCGCTCGAGCCGGCGCGGCCGGGGCACCCACTCGTCCAGGAGTACCAACATCTGTTGCGCGTCGAGCTGGCGACCCCAACACAGGGTGCCCGACTGGGCTAGGTGCCAGATCAAGTGGTAGCCGCGCTGACCGGCAGCATCGATCCCGGAGCTATTCAGCACCTCCAGGAAGGCCGCCCGGCTCAGCTCCCGGCCGCCGGAGAGGGCACCGAGCGCGACGTCCCTGGCCCGCTCGATGGTGTCCTCGTCGAGGCCGAGGTCGCGGCGCCTGGTCGTCGATCCCGCCCAGAGCCTGGGGATGGTGAGTGCGAGCATCCAGCCCAACTCCTCGGCGGCCACCAGATGCAGCGTTCCCCGCATCGGCCAGGAGCGGACGATCCGGCCAGAGTCGAGTAGAGCGTCGACATCGGCGGAGGTGGTGCCGGGTGCCCGGATGGCGACGGCCCACTTCGCCCAACGCAGATCCTGGGCCTGGAGCGCGAGGAGCCTCCCAACCACTGCCGCGGGGTCGGTCACGGGCGCGCCGGTCAGCGCCTGGCTTTCCAGGCGTCGTCGGGTGATGTCACTGCGGGAAGCGCGCGTCATGCCCCCAGAGTGGCAGGGAGAGGCGGCCAAGCGCCAGTGACCGTCCAGTGGACACCGGCCGGTTCCCGCAGGCTGTCTGACGGTGCAGGGTCGGTCAGGCCAGGTCGTCGTCGGTGCGGGCGCCGAAGACGATCTCGTCCCAGCTGGGCATCGAGGCGCGGCCGCGGCGGCCGGTCGAGGCCGAACGCGGCGTCCCGGTCGCGGCCTGGCTGGCCCACACATTGCGGGTCGGCGCGGGCACGACAGGGGCGGTGTCGGCGTCCGGAGCCGACTCGTCCACGGGGCGGATGTCGGTCTCCGCGGTTGCCTTCTGCACCTGGTCCACGGTCACCGGCGGGTTGCTGGTGCCGGCGGATGCTTCGCGTTCGCCACGGCGACGCCGCAACGACTCGAGCAGGTCCGCTGTCTCGCTCATGCTCTGCGCGGGTTCGGCCGCCCGCTTGATGGCCGCCTTGGAGACGGCCTCCGTCGTCCCTGCTGACCGGGAATACGGCACCACATCGTGCAGCGGAGCCGTGTCATTGAGGATGTCGTCGGCGAGGGACTCCTTGAAGGTGAACGCCCCGCTGTCGAATCGGCTGACGTCCGCCATGCTGGTCTCGGCACCGACGGCACGCAGCCGCGGTATGAGCGCGCCCTTGAGTTCGCCCTGCTGGGACAATGCGACTGCCTCGCTGCCGACGGGGGAGAGCGCATTCTTCTTGGGCTCGAAGGCCCAACGCGCGTCATGGTCGATGTCGTCGGCCGTGAAGGCGAGCTTCACGATCCACCCGGCGCCGGGTTCCTTCCAGCTGGCCCAGCGCTCGTTGGACGCACCGAGCGATGCGAGGCGTTCGCGGATGACGCTGCCGAAGTTTGCCGGCTCGTCGAGCGGCTCGGGGTCGACCGCGGCGTGCACCGGCACGCTCAGGGCCGACGACACGATGTACTCGCGCTCGGCGACCACCGGTCCCTCGAACCTGCGCACGAAGTCGAGTGACGCGCCGGTCACGGCGGCCACGTCCTCCGCGGACATGCCGGCGCGAATGTGCGCCTGCACCTCCCGGGGGGACAACTTGGGCCGGACGGACGAATCCGTCTGGGTTTGGCGAAGCCGGGACTGGAGAACCGCATCGATGGGGATCCGAAAACGATCACCCTCCTCTGACGCTGCAAGCAGCGCGCCGTTCTCTACTCCGATAACCTTCAAATCCTGCATGGCGAAAGCCCTCTCGCGATCACTGATGGGCCAACCCTGCCATGCAAAGTGGCCAAAGTCGGGGAATACTGTGGGCGTGCCGCAAGTTGCTTCTCTTGCCAACCTGAAAGCTTGGTGATTGGTTTGCTATTCCGCAGGGATTGTTGCAAACTATGGCCGCCGATTTCGTTTATCGGCGTTACTGAAATGGATGGGCATGGCAACCGACTACGACGCACCGCGAAAGACCGAAGACGACTCAGAGTCGATCGAGGCCCTCAAGGAGCGTGTACCCGACAAGATGTCAGGTGTCGTTGATGTTGACGACTCCGACAACCCCGGTGGTTTCGACCTCCCGGGCGCCGATCTGTCCGACCTCGACCTCGACGTCGTCGTCCTGCCTCCGCAGGCCGACGAGTTCACCTGTGTGGAGTGCTTCCTCGTGAAGCACCGTTCGCAGATGTCGCACGAGACCAAGCTCGGTCCGGTCTGCCTGGAGTGCGACGCCTAAAAGCGCGCTTAGTTACTTGATGCTGGCCGTCGCGATCCATTGATCGCGGCGGCCATTTCCTGTGGGCGGCGACTGGACACGAGCCAGTACGGCGCGGGGTCGGTCGGGTCCTCCAGTGGCACCCGGACAACCGGGGAGACCCAGCCGCGCAGCAACATCCAGGCGCGGGCATCCAGCCGCTGACCGCGTTCGAGCGTGGCCTCGGCGTCCTCGAAGGGGACCGCCTCACCGAGCAATCGCGTCTCGATGCTGGCCTTGCCGGCCCGCAGGACGCCGCCGGAGACCGTCACCGTGGGCGAGGCCAGCACCAGGAGGGCGGCACTGCCGAGATAGAGGCCTGCGGCGGTGAGCACGCCGACGAGCAGCGAGATCGGCAGGAACACCAGCAGGCTCGCAGGGATGACGAGGGCGATGATGACGAACAGCCAGGGGGATGGCCAGAGTTTTTCGCGATATTCGGGCATGGCTCTATTCGACCAGATAACTGCACTACCCTCGACACGTGTCTGAAAGCGTCGAAGTCCTGATTACCGCCTCCGTTCTCCCGACATACTCCCATCCGGGAGACGCCGGAGCCGACCTGCACGCCACCGACGCGCTCGTCCTGGCTCCCGGCGAACGGGCTCTCGTCGGCACTGGAGTGTCCATCGCCCTACCGGACGGTTATGCGGCCTTCGTCGTACCGCGGAGCGGTTTGGCCGCCAAACACGGCATCACCGTGGTGAACTCGCCCGGAACCGTCGACGCCGGCTATCGGGGCGAGATCAAGGTCTGCCTGCTGAACACCGACAGCACGGCATCGTTCCCCATCGCGGTCGGTGACCGGATCGCCCAGCTCATCGTGTCGCCCGTCGTGCGCGCCCAGTTCATCCCCGTGGAGCGGCTGCCCGGCAGCCTGCGCGGCGACGGTGGCTTCGGCTCGACCGGCGTGGGCGCCCGCGCGGCGGCCGACACCACCCCACCCACCATTGCGGCGCCGCACCCCGCGGCCGTCCCGCAGAGCGGAGAAAACCTGTGAGTGACAATGTGAATCCCGACACGCGCTCGAACACCGACGAGCGCAAGCCGGCCAAGAAGAAGAAGCTGGGCAGGACCAAGCTGGGCCGGAACAAGCCGGCCGACAACACCGAACTGGTCGACACCGAGCAATCCGACACCGAGCAGGTCGACACCGACCCGGCCCAGAGCGACCCGGCCGAGAGCGAGCCGGCCGAGAGCGAGCCGGCCCCCGACCTGACCGCGAAGTCGGCACCCCAGGACCGCGACGTTGAGGGTCCCCTCGACGAGTCCGAGGCGAACCCGGTCCGGCCGTACGTTGACCTCGGCGGCGTCAAGATCCTGCCCAGGGAGGGCCTGCACCTCCGCCTGGAGATCGAGGAGGGCAGCAAGCGCGTCGTCGCCATCGGCCTGGACTACGCCGGTTCCACGCTGCAGGTGCAGCCGTTCGCCGCCCCGCGCTCAAGCGGTCTCTGGCACGAGATCCGCACCCAGATCGCCGACCAGATCGCGAAGCAGGGTGGCTCGACCACCCCGCGCGAGGGCCCGTTCGGCCCGGAACTGGTCGCCGAGATCCCCGTGGCCGCCGGCCAGGGCCCCTCGGGAACCACCCGCCTGGCCCGCTTCATCGGCGTCGACGGACCGCGCTGGTTCCTGCGCGGCGTGATCGCCGGCGAGGGCGCAATCAATCCGGAGGCCGCCGCCCAGATCGAAGACCTGTTCCGCAGCATCGTCGTGGTGCGCGGCGCGTCGCCGATGCCGCCGCGGGACCTCATTCCGCTGCGGATGCCCGCCACCCCGGCCGGCAACCCCGAGCCGACCGGCGTCTAGCCGCCTCCAGCCGAAAGTTTTCCGATGACCGACACCCCCTCCGCCGCAGAGCCTGAACCGCGTCATTCCCCCGGCACCGGCGACCCGCACCCGCCGGCCGAGGCCGGTCCGCCGGAACCGTCCGCCGGCGGGGCCCTGGCCGACGGCATGGCCGCCGCGGCTCGGCGGGCCGGCTTCAGCCCGGCCGCGGACGGCGAACCGATCAGCGGGCACGCCTTGATCGCCGCCATGGGCGGCGTGCGCGGCGTTGTCGAGGCCGTGTTGCCCGGGCTGGTGTTCCTCGTTGCCTACACGCTCACCCGCGACCTGACGCCGGCCCTGATCGCGTCCGTGCTCATCGGGGTCGTCTTCTTCGTCCTTCGACTGGTCAAGAAGCAGACGATCACGCAGGCCGTCGGTGGGCTCGTCGGTATCGGCATCAGCGCCGTCCTCGCCCTCCTCACCGGTCGTGCAGAGGACTTCTTCCTGCCGGGGTTCTGGACCAACGGCGTCTACGGCGCCGTCCTGCTCGTGAGCGCCCTGGCCGGCTGGCCGCTGATCGGCGTCGGCGTGGGGTACCTGATGGGGGAGCAGCTCGCCTGGCGCTCGGACCCGTCCAAGCGCCGGGTCCTGTCGCTCATCACGTTCATGTGGGCCGGTTTGTTCATCCTGCGCCTGGCCGTGCAGCTGCCGTTGTACTACGCAGGTAACGTCGAGTGGCTCGGTGCGACCAAGCTGTTGATGGGACTGCCGTTGTACGCGCCGCTCCTGGTGCTCTCCTGGCTGATGGTGCGCTCGGTTTACGCGACCACGGCCCGCTCCACGCCTTCAGGTCCGCCGGAGGCCTAGCCGTCGGTGGTATGATTATCTTGACGTCAAGATAGTTTGGTAAGGCTACCCTTGCTGGCCAAGTCGGGCGTCCCATAGTCAGGATTGGGGATTGCGGACGGTATTCCGTCGGTTTCCACAAAGGAGAGGACATCGTGTCTGCAGTTAATAGTTTTGGAGCTCGGGACACCCTGCGCGTCGGTTCGACAGACTATGAGGTCTTTCGCCTGGACGCCGTCGCGGGGTACGAGAAGCTTCCGTTCAGCCTCAAGGTGCTGCTGGAGAATCTCCTCCGCACCGAAGACGGCGCCAACATCACCGCTGACCACATCCGCGCCCTCGGCGAATGGGTTCCCACGAGCGACCCCGACACCGAGATCCAGTTCACGCCCGCCCGCGTGATCATGCAGGACTTCACCGGTGTGCCCTGCATCGTCGACCTCGCCACGATGCGTGAGGCCGTCGAGGCGCTCGGCGGCGACCCCAAGAAGATCAACCCGCTGGCACCGGCCGAGATGGTCATCGACCACTCCGTCATCGCCGACCTGTTCGGCTCCGCGGATGCCTTCGAGCGCAACGTCGAGATCGAGGCCGAGCGCAACGGGGAGCGCTACCAGTGCCTGCGCTGGGGCCAGACGGCCTTCGACGACTTCAAGGTCGTCCCGCCGGGAACCGGCATCGTGCACCAGGTCAACATCGAGTACCTCGCCCGTGTCACGATGACCCGCGAAGTTCCTTCGACAGGCCCAGGAGACGGGATGGTATTGCAGGCCTACCCCGATACCTGCGTCGGCACCGACTCGCACACCACCATGGTCAACGGCCTCGGCGTGCTCGGCTGGGGCGTTGGCGGCATCGAGGCCGAGGCGGCCATGCTGGGCCAGCCCGTTTCCATGCTCATCCCCAAGGTCGTCGGCTTCAAGCTCACCGGCACCATCCCCACCGGCGTCACCGCCACCGACGTGGTCCTCACCATCACCCAGAGCCTGCGCAAGCACGGCGTCGTGGGCAAGTTCGTGGAGTTCTATGGCGACGGCGTCGCATCCGTGCCGCTGGCCAACCGCGCCACCATCGGCAACATGAGCCCCGAGTTCGGCTCGACCGCCGCCATGTTCCCGATCGACGACGTCACCCTGGACTACCTGCGCCTCACCAGCCGCAGCGAGGAGCAGGTCGCCCTGGTCGAGGCTTACGCCAAGATGCAGGGACTGTGGCACGACCCGTCCGCAGAGCCGGTGTTCAGTGAATACCTCGAACTCGACCTCTCCACGGTCGTGCCGTCGATCGCAGGCCCGAAGCGCCCGCAGGACCGCATCGAGCTCTCCAGCGCCAAGGCCCAGTTCGAGCACGACCTGAACGATTACGCGGCCAACCCGGTGTCCCTGGTCGACGCGGCCGTCGACGGAACTTTCCCGGCCTCCGACCCGATCGGGCTCACGCCGCAGGACGAAGAGACCGCGCACGTGATGATCCACGAGACCAACGGCACGCGTCACCACACCAGCCACGGACCGCTCACGCACACGCAACCGACCGCTGTCACCCTGGCCGACGGCCGGGCCTTCACCATCGACAACGGTGCGGTCGCGATCGCCGCGATCACCTCCTGCACCAACACCTCCAACCCTTCGGTCATGCTCGCCGCCGGCCTGCTGGCCCGCAACGCCAGCCTCAAGGGACTGAAGTCCAAGCCGTGGGTGAAGACCACCCTCGCGCCGGGCTCCAAGGTCGTCACCGACTACTACGCGAAGGCCGGCCTGAACGGCTACCTCGAGGACCTCGGCTTCTATCTGGTCGGTTACGGCTGCACCACCTGCATCGGTAACTCCGGTCCTCTGGAGGACGAGATCTCCGCCGCCGTGCAGGAAAACGATCTCGCCGTCACCGCGGTGCTCTCCGGGAACCGCAACTTCGAGGGTCGCATCAACCCCGACGTGAAGATGAACTACCTGGCCAGCCCCCCGCTGGTCATCGCGTACGCCCTCGCCGGTTCGATGAACTTCGACTTCGAGACGGATGCGCTCGGCCAGGACCACGACGGCAACGACGTGTTCCTCAAGGACATCTGGCCCGACGCGGCGGAGGTGCAGCGCACGATCGACACGTCGATCGACTCGGGCATGTTCGAGACCCAGTACGCCGGGGTCTTCGAGGGCGACGAGCGTTGGCGTTCACTGGACACCCCCACCGGTGCGACGTTCGAGTGGGATCCCAACTCCACCTACGTTCGCCGCCCGCCGTACTTCGAGGGCATGACCATGGAGACCACCCCGGTGTCCGACATCGTCGGCGCCCGGGTGCTGGCCAAGTTGGGCGACTCGGTCACCACCGACCACATCAGCCCCGCCGGCTCGATCAAGGCCGACAGCCCCGCCGGGCAGTACCTCGACGCGCACGGCGTTGCCCGTATCGACTACAACTCCTACGGCTCGCGCCGCGGAAACCACGAGATCATGATCCGTGGCACGTTCGCCAACATCCGCCTGAAGAACCAGCTGCTCGACGGCGTCGAGGGTGGCTACACCCGCGACTTCACCAAGCCGGATGCGCCGCAGTCGTTCATCTACGACGCCAGCCAGAACTACCAGGCCGCCGGCACCCCACTGGTCATTTTCGGCGGCAAGGAGTACGGCTCCGGCTCGTCGCGTGACTGGGCGGCCAAGGGCACCAGCCTGCTGGGCGTCAAGGCGGTCATCACCGAGAGTTTCGAGCGCATCCACCGCTCCAACCTCATCGGTATGGGCGTCGTGCCGCTGCAGTTCCCTGCGGGCACGAGCTGGGCCTCGCTCGGCCTGGACGGCACCGAGAGCGTGTCGATCTCGGGCATCGAGGAGCTCAACGAAGGCCGCACGCCCAAGACCGTGCACGTCGTCGCGACGCCCACCGAGCACTCCGCACCGGGCAAGGCGGTCGTCGAGTTCGACGCCGTCGTACGCATCGACACCCCCGGTGAGGCGGACTACTACCGCAACGGCGGCATCCTGCAGTATGTCCTGCGCTCGCTGGTCGCCTAACCGGTACCTCGCAGAATCAAGCCACACTGGCGCGTAGACTCGGTGAATCCGAACTGCGCGCCAGTAGTGTTTGTGCAGTCAGGACAGACAAGTTCGTGAGACCGTGTGAAAGGCAGTGCCGATGACCCTTCTGGAGACGATCCACGGTCCAAGGGACCTTGACCGGCTCACGAAGGACCAACTGGTGGAGCTCGCCGCCGAGGTGCGCGCCTTCCTGGTCGCCGAGATCTCCAAAACCGGCGGCCACCTGGGCCCCAATCTCGGCGTCGTCGAGATGACCATCGCCATCCACCGGCTGTTCGATTCGCCGCGCGATGCCATCGTCTTCGACACGGGGCACCAGTCCTACGTGCACAAGATGCTCACCGGGCGCCAGGACTTCAGCCGTCTCCGCCAGAGCGGCGGCCTGGCCGGCTACCCTCAGCGCCGGGAATCCGAGCACGACATCGTGGAGTCCTCGCACGCCTCCAGCTCGCTGTCCTGGGCGGACGGCATCTCCCGCGCCTTCGAGATGACCGGGCAGAGCGACCGGCACGTCATCGCCGTCGTCGGCGACGGCTCGCTCACCGGCGGCATGACTTGGGAAGCGCTCAACAACATCAGCGACGACAACAACCGTCGCCTGATCATCGTGGTCAACGACAACGGCCGCTCCTATGCACCCACCATCGGCGGCATGGCCCGGTTCCTGAACACGGTGCGCTTGCGCCGCAGCTACAAGGCGGCCTACCTCACCAGCCGGGAGGCGTTCGATCACATGGGCGCTCCCGGTCGGGCAGTGTTCCGCGGAGTCCGCGGTGGTCTGCACGGGTTCCTCAGCCGGTTCACGAACAATGAGGCGCTGTACTCCAACCTCGACATCAAATACATCGGCCCCGTCGACGGCCACGACATGGAAGCCATGCTCGAGGCCCTCAGCCAGGCCAAGGACTACGGCGCCCCGGTGATCGTGCACACCATCACCCAGAAGGGCAAGGGCTACGACCCGGCCGTGCAGGACGTGGCCGACCAATTCCACGCCGTCGGGGTCATCGACCCGGAGACCGGCGAGCCCACCGAAACGGCCGGGGCTCCCTCGTGGACGTCCGTGTTCGCCGACGAGCTGCTCACCCTGGCCACCGGCAACCCGAAGCTGGTCGCCATCACCGCGGCCATGCTGCGACCCACCGGGCTGCACAAGATGGCCGAACGCTTCCCCGACCGGGTGCACGACGTCGGCATCGCCGAACAGCACGCCGTCACCAGCGCCGCCGGCCTCGCCTTCGGCGGGTTGCACCCCGTCGTCGCCCTGTACGCCACCTTCATCAACCGGGCCTTCGACCAGGTCCTGATGGACGTCGCCCTGCACAAGGCCGGCGTCACCTTCGTCCTCGACCGGGCCGGCGTCACCGGGCCGGACGGACCCAGCCACCACGGCATGTGGGACCTCGCGATCCTGCAGGTCATCCCGAACATCCGGTTGGCCGCGCCACGGGACTCCACGCGCCTGCGCGAAGAACTCGCCGAAGCGGTGTTCGTCGACGACGGTCCCACCGTGCTGCGATTCCCGAAGGGCTCGACCGGCGTCGAGTTCGACGCCCTGGAGCGCTTGTCCGACGGCGTCGACGTTCTCCTGCGCAGTACCCAGCAGGATGTCCTCATCGTCACGGTCGGCCCGATGGCCGGCATGGGCCTCGATGTCGCGGAGCGGCTCGCGGCGCAGGGCATCGGCGCCACCGTTGTGGATCCGCGCTGGGTCGTGCCCGTGCCGCAGAGCATCATCGAGCTGGCCGGCGAGCACCGGATCGTGGTCAGCATCGAAGACGGCATCCGCGTCGGTGGCATCGGCACCCGCATCCGCCAGGACCTGCGAGAGGCCGGCGTCGACACCGCCGTGACCGAGCTGGGCCTGCCGGACGAGTTCCTCGACCATGGCACCCGCGCCGAGATCCTCGAGCGCGTGGGCCTGACGCCGCAGCACATCGCCCGTGACGTCGTGGCGATGGTGCTGGGCAGCAAACTGCCGCACGCCCGCCCGCTCCCGGAAGACAGCGACCGCACCGATACCGGCACGGTCCCGCTGCAGCGCGCCCCCCGCGACTGACCGTCGGTGTCGGCCGGGCGTGCCGTGGAGCGCGCTCGAGCGACCCCGGCAGCGAGCGACCACAAGACCTCCGAGTACTCCGAAAGGATCGCATCAGCATGAAGCACACCACTCTGGGCACCGTCACTCCACTGGACGTAGGCCGGCTCGGCCTCGGCTGCATGGGCATGTCCGCGTTCTACTCCGGCGCCGGCCAGGACGACGCCGAGTCGATCCGCACCATCCACCGCGCCATCGACCTCGGTGTCACCCTGTTCGACACGGCGGAGATCTACGGCCCATACCTCAACGAGGAACTGCTCGGCAGGGCGCTGGCGGGACGGCGTGACGAGGTGGTTCTGGCCACGAAGTTCGGCACCATCCTGCACCGCACCGACGACAGCCGCGGCCTGGACGGCAGTCCCCAGAACGTGCGCTTGTCGGTTGAACGTTCGCTGGCCCGGCTGGGAACCGACCACATCGACCTGTACTACCAGCACCGGATGGACCCAGGTGTGCCCATCGAAGACACCGTCGGAGCACTCGCCGACCTCATCGCCGAGGGACTGATCGGTCACTACGGGCTGTCGGAGGCGGCCCCAGCCACCATCCGGCGGGCGCACGCCGTTCACCCCGTGACGGCACTGCAGACGGAGTACTCGCTCTGGAGCCGGGACCCCGAGGCCGAGCTGCTTCCGCTCGTGCGCGAGCTCGGGATCGGCTTCGTGCCCTATTCGCCACTGGGTCGCGGATTCCTGACCGGCACCATCCGGTCGCTCGATCAGCTGGATTCGGGCGACTTCCGCCGGGACAACCCGCGCTTCGCTGGCGACAACCTGGCCGCCAACATCCGCATCGTCGAACAGGTCGACGCCGTTGCCGCTGACCTGGCGGCGACGCCGGCGCAGGTGGCCCTGGCCTGGCTGCTGGCCCAGGGCGAGCACATCGTGCCCATCCCCGGCACGAAGCGGGTGAGCCGGCTGGAGGAGAACGTGGCGGCGGACGCGCTGCGCCTCAGCGCCGACCAGCTGGCCACGCTGAACGC
Organism: Cryobacterium sp.; assembly: GCF_025463825.1. Lineage (GTDB taxonomy): Bacteria > Actinomycetota > Actinomycetes > Actinomycetales > Microbacteriaceae > Cryobacterium. Next base: position 61,201 of record NZ_JAODBG010000093.1, on the reverse strand, counting down.
GATCGGCGCCCCCGTCGGCGACCGTTACGCCGACATGACCCCGCTGAACCGGTAACCGACGCACAACTGTTACCGCAACGGACAAATGTGGCCGGTGTGCCGGCCACATTTGTCCGTACGGGCAACAGTTGACGCGGGCTGCTAGTGCAAGGCGCTCCTGTCGGCGGGCACGTCGGCGCCCACGCCGCGCACCATCGGGGTGTGGAAGGTACCGCCGAAGACCCGCTCACTGGCACCGACCCGATCGAGGTACGGGGTGACCCCGCCCATCTGGAACGGCCAGCCCGCTCCGAGGAGCATGCACAGGTCGATGTCCTCCGGGGCGTGCACCACATCGTCGTCGAGCATCCGCTTGATCTCGTCGGCCAGGCCGTCCTCCACCCGGCGGAGGATCTGCTCCGCCGTCATCGGAGCGCTGCCGCCGGCCACGATCTTCAGGGCGCCCTTGTCGAAGCCGGTGACCTGGCCCTTGGAGTTGCGCTCGAGGATCTTGCCGTGCTCGGCGAGCTTGTGCAGGTTGGTGCTGTCGAAGAACCGGTCGGGGAACGCCGAGTGGTGGGTATCCAGCACGTGTGCCCCCACCTTGAGGCCGACCAACTCGAGCAGCTCGAACGGGGTCATCGGCAAACCGAACGGTGCCAGGGCGCCGTTCACCACCTCGAACGGGGTGCCCGTGTCCACGGCGTGCATGGCCTCGCCGAGGAGCTTGGCGAGCACCCGGTTGACCACGAAGCCGGGAGTGTCCCGGGTGATGACGGCGTTCTTTTTCAGTTTCTCCGCGATCACCATGGCCGTGGAGAGGGTGGCTTCGTCGGTCGCGGGCGTGTTCACGACCTCGATCAGCGGCATCACGGCCACCGGGTTGAAGAAGTGGAAGCCGACCAGTCGTTCGGGGTGGGACAGCTTCGCGCCGATCTGCTCCACCAACAGCGACGAGGTGTTCGTGGCCAGGATCGCGGTGGGGGAGATGTGCTTCTCGATTTCGGCGAAGACGTCCTGCTTCACCCCGAGTTCCTCGAAGACCGCCTCGATGACCCAGTCCGCGTCGGAGAAGTCGGCCTTGTCGGTGGTGCCGGTGACGAGGGCGCGCAGCCGGTTGGCCTCGTCGGGGTTGATCCGGCCCTTGGCCTGCAGAGTGGCGATCTCACCGTGGATGTAGGCCACGCCCTTGTCGACCCGGGCCTGGTCGAGGTCGGTGATCACCACAGGCACCTTAAGCCGTCGCACGAAGAGGAGGGCGAACTGGCTGGCCATCAGGCCGGCGCCGATCACGCCGACCTTCGTGATCGGGCGCGCCAGGGCCTTGTCGGGGGCGCCGGCGGGCCGCTTGGCGCGCTTCTGAACAAGGTTGAACGCGTAGATGCTCGCCGGCAGCTGGTCGCCGGAGATGAGGTCGGCCAGGGCGTCGTCCTCGCGGGTGAAGCCTTCGTCCCTGGTGCCGCTCTTGGCGGCCTTCACCAGGTCGAGGGCGGCGTACGGGGAGGTCGCGATCGTGCCGATCCGGTTCTGCAGCGTCTTGCGGGCGATGCCGATGGCGGCATCCCACTTGACCAGGCGTTCGATCTTGCCCGGCAGTTGGGGACGGTTCACGGTGATGGTGCCCGCGAGAACGCCGTCGGCCCAGCGGATCGAGTCTTCGAGGAAGCTCACCGACCGGAACATGGTGTCGGCGATACCCAGGTCGAGGGCATCGGCGCCGGTGAGGGTGCGGTTGTTCTTGAGCGGGTTCTCGACGATCACCTTGAGGGCGTTTTCAATGCCGACCAGGTTGGGCAGCAGGTACGACCCGCCCCAGCCGGGGATCAGGCCGAGGAAGACCTCGGGCAACGCTATCGCCGGCACCGTCGCATCGACCGTGCGATAGTCGGCGTTCAGCGCGATCTCGAGGCCGCCACCGAGTGCCAGCCCGTTGATGAACACGAATGAGGGCACGCCCAGCGTGCCCAGCTTGCCGAGGGCGTGGTGGCCGAGCTGCGCCAGCAGCTTGCCCACGTGGCGGGACGGGATCTCGGTGACCTTGCTGAGGTCGGCGCCGGCCGCCAGGATGAACGGCTTTCCGGTGACGGCGACGCCGTGGATTTCGCCCCGGCCGGCCCGCGCGTTGAGGTCGTCCAGTGCGGTGCTGAGTTCCAGCAGGGTGAGCGGCCCCAGGGTGTTGGGCCGAGTGTGGTCTCGCCCGTTGTCGAGGGTGAGCAGGGCGAGGGTGCGTCCATCGGAGAGCGGGATGTCCCGCACCAGGGAGTGCGTGACGACCTCGTCGCCGAAGAGTTCGACGAGGGGGGAGAAGTCCACGGCGGTGTAGTCGGTGCCGCCGGTGGCTGTGGTGTTGTCGGTCATCGCTTCGCTGCCTTCTTGTTGAAGTGCGGATTCTCCCAAATGACGGTGCCGCCCTGGCCGAGGCCGATGCACATGGCGGTGACGCCGTAACGCACCTCGGGATGATCGGCGAACTGGGCGGCGAGCTGGTTCATCAGGCGGACGCCGGAGGACGCGAGCGGGTGGCCGATGGCGATGGCTCCGCCGTATTCGTTGACCCGGGGATCGTCGTCGTCGATGCCGAAGTGGTCCAGAAAGGAGATCACCTGGACGGCGAATGCCTCATTGAGCTCGAAGAGGCCGATGTCGGTGATCGACAGGCCGGCCTTGCGCAGTGCCTTCTCGGTGGAGGGCACCGGGCCCAGACCCATCACCTCGGGTTCGACGCCGGCGAAGGCGAAGCTCACGAGCTTCATCTTCACGCTCAGGCCGAGTTCCTTGGCGGTGGCGCCGCTGGCCAGAAGGCACGCGGTGGCGCCGTCGTTGAGGCCCGAGGCATTGCCCGCGGTGATACGGCCGTGCGGACGGAACGGCGTCCTCAGGGCGGCGAGGCCCTCCAGGGTGGTTTCCGGGCGGGGAGCCTCGTCGCGGGTGGCCAGGCCCCAGCCGGCGTCGCTGCGGGTGGCGACGGAGACCAGGTCGGGCTGGATCTTGCCGGCGGCGTACGCGGCGGCCACCTTCTGCTGGCTGCGCAGGGCGAAGCGGTCCGAGCGCTCCTTGGTGTACTCGGGGAACCGGTCGTGGATCCGCTCCGCGGTGGCGCCCATATTCAGGGCGTCCTCGCTGACCAACCGTTCGCTGAGGAAACGCGGGTTGGGGTCCACCCCGGCGCCCATGGGGTGCCGTCCCATGTGTTCGACACCGCCGGCTATGGCGAGGTCGTAGGCGCCGAAACCGATCGCCGCGCCCATGGTGGTGACCGAGGTCATCGCCCCGGCGCACATCCGGTCGATTGCGAAACCGGGCACGGAGACCGGCAGGCCGGCCAGCAGGGCGGCCGTGCGGCCCAGGGTCAGGCCCTGGTCCCCGGCCTGGGTGGTCGCGGCGATGGCGACATCGTCGATACGGTCGCCGGGCACGTTCGGGTTTCGTTCCATCAACGCGGTGATCGCCTTGACGACCAGGTCGTCGGCGCGGGTATCCCAGTACATACCCTTCTCGCCGGCCCGACCGAACGGGGTCCGGACTCCGTCCACGAAGACGACTTCAGTTCTCTCGGCCACTTTGCCTCCATCACTCAAAACAGGTATCGCACGATCCTAGGGTGAGCGTTTAACCGGAGGGAATCCTTTGACTCTTCCTACGAAACCGGCTCGGAGGGAAGGTCGTCGCTTTGGTGGACTTCCACAAAGGCATCAGCTATTAGTTGTGCGGTCGCCTCAATTTGCCACGTCCGCGCGCCGAGTTGGGCGAGCGCGTTCCCGACGGCGTCGGCGTCTGCGGGTTCCGGCGGCTGCCACGATACGCGGCGCAGGTGCTCGGGCGTCAGGAGGTTCTCCAGCGGCACCGCGCGCTCTTCGGAGACGGCCGTCAGCGCAGCTCGGGCGGCCTTGAACCGCAGGTCCGCCTCTGGATTACGGTCGGCCCAGGCCCGCGGCGGGGGCAGGGCGTCGCTATTCGCCTTCACGGACGGCAGGTCGGCGCTGGCCAGGCCCTGTTGGATGGCTCGCCACCATCTCTCTAGTTCGGTGCGGCTGGCCCGGCCGTTGAACTCGCGGAGATCAGCGAGGGCGTTCTTGGACACCGGCAGCGCTCGAGCGGCGGCCACCAGGGACGCGTCGGGCACCAGCCGGCCGGGGGAGACGTCGAGCTCCTGCGCGAGCGCGTCCCTGGCGACCCACAGTTCGCGGGCTACGGCCAGGTTGCGCTGACCGCGCACCGCGTGCAGACCTGACAGTCGGCGCCAGGGCTCCGCACGGGCCGGCTTGGCCTCCTTGGCCAGGACGGCTGCGAATTCCTGGTCGGCGATGTCGGTCTTGCCGGACTCGACGAGCAGGTCGACCATGCTGTCGCGCAGGTCCGGCAGCAGTTCGACGTCGAGGGCGGCGTAGACCAGCCAGCTCTCCGGCAGTGGCCGGGTGGACCAGTTGGCCGCGGAGTGTTCCTTGGCCAGGTGGATGCCCAGGAGCTCTTCCACCACGGTGCCCAGGCCCACCCGGGGCAGGCCGAGCAGGCGGGCGGCGAGCTCGGTGTCGAAGATGCGGCCGGGGTCCAGTCCGACCTCGCGCAGACAGGCGAGGTCCTGGCTGGCGGCGTGCAGGATCCATTCCTCCCCGGCCAGGGCTTCGTTGAGTCCACTGAAGTCGCCGATGGCCGGCGGGTCGAAGAGGAAGGTGCCGGCATCGCGGCGGTAGAGCTGGATCAAATAGGCGCGCTGGGAGTAGGTGAAGCCGGATGCGCGCTCGGCGTCGATGCCGATGGGGCCGGTGCCGGCGGCGAGTTTGTCGACGGCCGCAAGGTAGGCCGCGCGGCTGTCGATGACCTGGTGGCCCACCATCGCGCGGTCAGCCACGGGCTGCACGACGCGCCGACAGGTCTGCGACGCCGAGCATGCTCGGTGCACGGGTGCTCGGTACGGCCGCACCCGGGTCATGGCCGCCGGCGAAGAAACTGTGGCCGGTACTGCCCTGCGCGGTGGCGAGTCCGACCGGATCGGCTCCGCCCGTGTGTACTGCAATGACGTTCATTCCCACGGACTCCCTGGCGGTGCGCTCAGCGCCGCGCTCATCGGGGCCGGTGATCGGGGCACCGGCCGTTTCCTTGCCGCCGGGCTCCTGGCCGGGGGCGACCACTCCAAGCGTATGCAGTCCGGGGCCGCTGCGTCGCCCCGTGGGCGAAGTCGGGCCGATCCCTTCGAGGGGGCCGAGGGTGATTCCGTCCCCGGAATCGGTTCGGCTCTGGGGAGCAGGCGGGGCAGCCTCGGTGCCGGCCGGATGCGGCCCGCGGGGCGGGGTGGGCATCTCGCCGGCCGGGGGCAGACCGGCCAACATGCAGAGCAGCTCGCCCCAGCCTTCGACGTGGGCGGCGAGGTCGTTGTTCAGCGGGCTCCAGGAGGCGCGCAGTTCGATCTGTGCGCCGTCACCCTGACGGGCGAGTTCGCCGAAACCCGAGGACAGGATCTTGGTGGCCGTGCCGGATGCGGCGGTGTATACGGCGCCCCGGGTGTCCAGGGCGTCGACGAGCCAGGCCCAGGCCACCTCGGCGAGGAACGGGTCGATGCCGATGTCGGTCTCGAGGGGGGCCTGCGCGAAGCAGACCACCCGGAACGGTCCGCCCCAGCTGTCCGGTTCGTCGGGGTCGTAGAGCAGGATGAAGCGCCCGGTGCCGAAGTCCGAGTCGCTTCCGTGCCGCACCGGCGCCACATCGGCCGAGAGCGCGATAGCGTACGGCGCCAGGTTTCCCGGCGCCGGAATCTCGGTGACGACCAGCTCGGATCGCGGCCGGGCGTGACGGATGGCGTCGAGCGCCGCGGCGAACTGCGCGGGGCGCTGGGGCTCATCCTCTATATCGGGCACGTCTGCAGACTAGAGTTTTTTCCGTGCGCTGGTGCGAGGCACGCCGAGTAGCGCGGAGGTAGGTTATGGCCGATCACGAGGCACGACGCTCGTCCGGACCGTCCCTGGCATCGGCCGGGCTGGTGCTGCTGGGAGGGGTACTCGCCGTGTCGGCGGCCGCGTCACTCGCCGTCGGCGTCCTGACAGCTGTGATGGCACGCCGGATCGTGACGCCGCCCACCACAAGAACCGACGACACCAGGGTCTGGGGTGTGGACCTCGACGCCGGCACCATCACGCTCGCGCCCACCGCGGATTCGGTGCTGCCCGGCGACTATAGTTTCTGGTTCTCGGCCGATTCCGGCCACGCCCGCCTGGGCGGGATCGAGAACAGTTCGGCGACCAGTGTCACCCGCCGCATCCTAGGCGTCGACTACGGCGATCTCGCCGCCGCGGCAAGGGGTCGGCTGGGCGGGTATTCGTTCCTCGGGCCGTGGGACCTCGGCCTCGACTTCGAGGACGTGACGGTGAGCACCGACCGCGGCGAGGCCCCGGCGTGGCTGATCCCGGCTGCCACGCCGACCGGCCGCTGGGCGATCCTGGTGCACGGGCGCGGTGTGCGCCGGCAGGAGACCCTGCGCGCAGCCCCGGTGTTCCACGCGGCCGGCTATACGTCGCTGCTGATCTCCTACCGCAATGACGGGGACGCGCCGGCCAGCGCCGACGGCCGCTTCGGACTGGGGGACACCGAGTGGCGCGACGTGGAGGCGGCCATCGATTACGCCCTGCGGCACGGGGCCACTGGGATTGTGTTGATGGGCTGGTCCATGGGCGGCGCCATCTCCCTGCAGGCCGCCACCAGAGCCTCCCATGACGGCCGGCTGCTCGGGGTCGTGCTGGAGTCTCCTGTGATCGACTGGGCGGATGTCGTGGCCTACCAGGCGCTGCTGCTCCGGCTGCCCGCGCCGGTGGTGCGCGGTGCGCTGGTTGTGATGGGTAGGCGCTGGGGCCGAATCGTGACGGGTCTGCACCTGCCGATCGACTTCCCCCGCCTGGACTTCGTGGCCCGGGCGGACGACCTGAGCGTGCCGATCCTGATCCTGCACAGCGACGACGACGGATACGTGCCATCGGCGCCGTCCCGGAAGCTCGCCGAGCGCCGGCCGGACATCGTCACCCTGGTGCCGTTCGCCGGGGCACGGCACACCAAGCTCTGGAACTACGACCCTGCCGCCTGGAACGGGGCGATGCTGGGCTGGCTGACCGAACTGGCTTCCGCGCGTCCCGCGATCGAGTCGGCCGATACCGCGAGGGGTGCGTAGCGAGCCCGGCCGGCGCCAGCCGTAGGGAACCGGCTAGGCCAGTGCCGCCGTGCGCTCGCGCAGCTGCCGCTTGGTGCGGCCGAGCATCGCGGTCATGCCGCGAAGGCGCAGCGGCGACACCGCCTGGCTGAGACCGATCGTCTGTGGGAAGTCGTCGGGAACTCCCAGAACGGCATCCACTGAGAGCCCGTCGAGGCCCTGCGCCAGGATCGACGCGAAGCCGCGGGTGGTGGGGGACTCCGCCGGGGCGGTGGCGTAGAGGTGGACCAGGCCGGCCGGGTCCACCTCGACGAAGATGAACACCGGTGACTGGCACTCCACGACTCGCTCGAAGAGGTCGGGGTGGTCGCGGTACCGCTCCGGGAGGGCGGGAAGCTCGTTGGAGAACTCGAGCAGCAGTTGCAGTCGGTCCGGTTGTTCCAGTGCCAGGAAGTCCTCGCGAATCTCGGCGAGCTGGCTGGGCAGGTCACGTGTTGTCATCGTCTCAATTGTCCCACAGGCCGGCCTCGGAGTGTCCGGCGGCAGGCGCCGGGGCCGGCGTCGTCAGTGCGGCGCTCATCGCGGCTGCGGCGCCGCACCGGCGTCGGCGCCCTGCACGATCGGCACGCGGACGGCGCTGCCCCATTCGGTCCAGGAGCCGTCGTAGTTGCGCACGTTCTCCAGGCCCAGCAGGTGCGTCAGCACGAACCAGGTGTGGCTGGAGCGTTCACCGATGCGGCAGTACGCGATCACCGGCTCGTCCCCGGTGAGGCCGGCTTCGTCGCGGTAGATGGCGTCCAGCTCCGCCCGTGAGCGGAAGGTGGCGTCCTCGGCGGCCGCCCGGGCCCAGGGAACGGAGGCGGCGGAGGGGATGTGGCCGGCCCGCAGCGCGCCCTCCTCCGGGTAGGCCGGGGCGGTGGTTCGTTCGCCGCTGTACTCCTGGGGTGAGCGCACATCGATGAGGGGATGCCCGAAATGCGCCAGCACATCCTCCTTGTACGCGCGGATGGGAGCGTCCTCACGCTCCACCACCGGGTATGCAGTCGGTTCCGCCAACTCCCGGTCGGTGGTGACCTCCCGGCCCTCAGCCAGCCACTTCTCGCGGCCGCCGTCGAGCAGGCGCACATCGGAGTGCCCGAACAGGGTGAAGACCCACAGCGCGTATGCCGCCCACCAGTTGCTCTTGTCGCCGTAGATCACGACGGTGCTGTCCCGGCGGATGCCCTTGCGGCCGAGCAGCTCGGCGAAGGCCGCGCCGTGGATGTAGTCGCGCTCGACAGGGTCGTTGAGGTCCGTGTGCCAGTCGATCTTGACCGCACCCGGGATGTGGCCGGTCTCGTAGAGGATCACGTCTTCGTCGGATTCGACGACGACCAGGCCGGGGGTGCCCAGGTGCTCCTGCAGCCACTCGGTGGAGACCAGCCGTTCCGGATGGGCGTAGTCGGCGAAAGCGGGAGACGGATCTGTTGCGACGGTCATGGTTCCTCCTGGTGGGCCGGCCCACGCTCGCGGACGTGCATCGGTCTGCGGTGTTGCACGGGTCCAGCCCCGGTGTTCGTGCAATTAGGCTGGTGGACACCCTCTACAAGGATGAAGCCCCTACCGATATTCCGCGAGGATGCCGGGTGCACAGACAGGAACCGGATGCCAGAGAAGGCCGCCCCGACCCGCCAGCTTCCCCTCAGGCTCGTCGACAGGTCGCCGTCGATCACGGGCGCGGAGATCGTGGCCGAACTCGTGCCGCCGCCGCAATTCGAGCACGCGTCGTTCGAGTCCTACCGGCCCGATCTCGACTACCCCTCGCAGCTGGACGCCGTCGAACGGCTGAACGCCTTCGCGGCCTGGCGGGGCCGTCCGGGCGGCTTCTTCTCCCGTGCGCGCCGGGCCAAGCCCGAACTACCCGGCATCTACCTCGACGGCGGGTTCGGCGTGGGCAAGACCCACCTGCTGGCCGCACTCTGGCACGGTGCCCCCGGGCCCAAGTACTTCGGGACCTTCATCGAGTACACGGCCCTGGTCGGCGCGCTCGGCTATGCCGAGACGGTGAAGGAGCTCACCGGCGCGAAGCTCATCTGCATCGACGAGTTCGAACTGGACGACCCGGGCGACACCATGCTCATGACGCGGCTGCTCGCCGAACTGATCGCCTCGGGAACCCGGGTCGCCGCGACGTCCAATACCCCGCCCAACTCGCTGGGCGAGGGGCGCTTCGCGGCGGCCGACTTCCTGCGCGAGATCTCCGCCATGTCGTCGAACTTCGAGACCGTGCGCATCGACGGCCTCGATTACCGTCGGCGGGACGCCTCCGGCCAGGCCGCAACCGTTGGGCCCGAAGAGTTCGCCGCGATGACGGATGCCCTGGCCGGCCGCGGCTCACGGGTCAGTGTCGACGACTTCGGCGCGCTGATGCGGCACCTCAGCACAGTGCATCCGTCGAAATACATCAAGATGATCGCCGGAATCGACGTCATCGCCCTCCGCAATGTGTACCTGCTCACGGACCAGACGGATGCGCTTCGCCTCGTGGCGTTCATCGACCGCGTCTACGACGCCGAAATCCCCATCATCGCCAGCGGCATGCCCCTGCACGACGTGTTCGACGCCGAGATGATGGGCGGCGGCTACCGGAAGAAGTACCAGCGGTCCCAGTCGCGGATGGTGGCGCTGAGTACTGGGGAACTGCCGCCGCACGCGGAGTGAGGGCCTCCGGCGAAACACGCTATTAACGTTCGCGCCGACTGCGTAACATTCCCGAAACACGCCAGAACGGCCCGTGAAACGTCCTGGTCGGAGACTGGGTGGCGTACCCGGGACCGACACGGCACCATGCACGTTCACAGTGCGAGCCCTCGAGGTACACCCAGCAAAATCGAGAGGTGTGAGGACAGACTATGGACACGGGAAGCATTGCATGGGGGTTGACGGCCACCGCACTGGTGCTGTTCATGACCCCTGGGGTCGCGTTCTTCTACGGCGGACTGGTCAAGGCCAAGAGCGTCGTCAGCATGATGATGATGAGCTTCGGAGCCCTGGGCCTGATCAGTGTGCTGTGGATCCTGTACGGATTCAACATGAGCGCGGTCGACGGGCCCCTGCAGTTCGCGGGTAACCCCTTCTCCGACTTCGGGCTGGGCGCCCTGGCCACGGGGGAGAGCGCCAACCTCGACCTTCTCGGCGCCACCTACGGCGCGACCTTCGCGATCATCACCATCGCGCTGATCTCCGGCGCCGTCGCCGACCGTGCCAAGTTCGGTTCCTGGATGATCTTCGCCGGCATCTGGGCCACCCTGGTCTACTTCCCGGTCGCAGCCTGGGTCTGGGGCGGTGGCTGGATCATGGAACTCGGCACGACCCTCGGCCTCTCCGGCGTCATCGACTACGCCGGTGGTACCGCGGTGCACATCAACGCCGGTGCTGCCGCGCTCGCCCTCGCACTGGTCCTCGGCAAGCGCATCGGTTTCCAGAAGGGCATCACCAAGCCGCACAACGTGCCGCTGGTCCTGCTCGGCGCGGCCATCCTGTGGTTCGGCTGGTTCGGCTTCAACGCCGGTGCCGAATGGCTGAACGGCCTCGAGAACGTCGGCCTGATCGTGGTCAACACCCTCGGTGCGACCGCGGCCGCCATCCTCGGCTGGATGGTCGTGGAGAAGGTCAAGGACGGCAAGGCCACCTCGGTCGGCGCCGCCTCCGGCGCCGTCGCCGGCCTCGTCGCCATCACCCCGGCATGCGCCAACCTCGAACCGGGCTGGGCCCTGCTGCTCGGTGTCCTCGCCGGTGCCGTCTGCGCCATGGCCATCGAGATGAAATTCAAGTTCGGCTTCGACGACTCGCTCGACGTCGTCGGCATCCACCTCGTCGGCGGCATCATCGGCACCCTGTACCTGGGGTTCTTCGCGATCGACACCGGCCTCTTCGTCGGTGGCGACCTCGGCCAGTTGGCCGTACAGGCCATCGCTGCCTTCGCCGTGCTGATCTACTCGTTCGTCATCGCCTACATCCTGGGCCTAGCCATCGAGAAGACCATCGGCTTCCGCGTCAAGAACGAAGACGAAGTCGCCGGCATCGACACCTCGCTGCACGGCGAAGAGGGCTACGCCCTCGCCAATGTCTAGGTAGCACAACCCCGCTCGCGGCTTCGCGGCAATCAGGGCGGTGAGGTAGTGTTCGGGTGTGTCACGCACCCGGCGCTTCCTCACCGCTCTCAGTTCTGCCCTCTTCGGCAGCCGGCCGTCTGCTCGCCCGTATGCCCCACCACGAGCGCCCGCGCGGCAGGCGACGACGATGCCGGTCCCGAAGGGCACCCGGCGGGCCACGATCGAACCGGGCACCGGCCAGTCCGGGCCCGATGCCACGGTGCAGCTCGAACCTGCGGCCGTTCGCCGCCCCGGCTGGGGCTACGCTCCCCAGAACGACGGCGCGCTCGATCCCGGCGAGGTGGTCTGGACCTGGGTGCCCTTCGAAGAACGCGATGGGCGTGGCAAGGACCGGCCGGTGCTGGTAGTCGCGACACTCGCCCGCGGGGCCGTCCTCGCGGTGCAGCTGACCAGCACCGACCATTCCGGGGACGCCGATCACGTTCCACTGGGAATCGGGGCCTGGGACCGCGACCGGCGCCCGAGCTGGGCGGCCATCGACCGGATCTTCCGGCTGCGGCCGGGGGGAGTGCGCCGGGAAGGCACCTTCGTCGACGCCGCCCGCTATCGCACCGTCGAAATCGCGCTGCGCCGTCGGTACGGCTGGCGCTGACGATCCTGATGCGCCCGTGGCTCGGGGATGCGCGCAACGAGCGCAACCCCTTGACCGCCGGCTGCCCCTGCGGCAGGATCACTCCACTGGCGGTGACCCGAACGCCGCGAGAAGCTCCGTCAAGGTTCCGGAATGCCGGGGCCTTGACGGAGTCAACCAGAACCTCAGCCTGAGTGCCACAGACCCTGATTCTCGCCCAGAACCTCATACAGCCCCTCACGCAGCCGTCGAAAAAGCGTCCCGGCTCCCCACGCGGCGCCGCTGGAGGGAGGCAGATCGAGGACCTTCCGCATGACCTCTTCAGTCCACTTCGCCGGGCCAGGCGACCTCGAACCGGCCCCGCCGCACACCTTCGTCCTGTCGCCCGGCCTCACCGTGGAGCCCACGTGGTACCTGCACCGCCAGCGGCTGGATTCCCCGCTCGAGCGCCTGCAGAAACCCGACGCGCGCGTCCTCGTCCTCTGGGATGCGGCCGGCTCGGGCAAGACCACGCTGATGGCGGGACGGGCGCGGCGGCTGCTGGCAGCCGACCGCGTTGTCGAGTGGATCTCCGGGGCAGACCTGAACGACCCGGGCGTCGCGGACGAGGTTCGGGACCGGCTCACCGAGCAGGGCGGCGGTACTGACCTGGTCGGTGCCGGGCCTCGGTACCTGTTCGTCGACGACCTGCATCGCGCCCAGACGTCGCGGCAGACCGGTGCCAAGGACCTCAGCGGGCTCCTGGACGATCTGAGCGGAATACCCACCGGAGTGCGCCTGATCGTCTCCAGGCGCCACCGTCCAGCCGCCACCGTCCCGCCGCCGGCACCGCACCGCTGGAAGCGGCCGGGGTGCTCATCGAATGCTCGGACACCTCGCTGGCCTGCACCCTGGCTGAGACCTTGCAGCTTGCGGCACTCCACCACGTGGACCTCTCCGCAGACGATGCGACCGCTCTCTGGCGGCACACCGGTGGCTGGGCGACGGGCCTCGCGCTGGCCCTGACCTGGCGTCACGCCGACGGGCAGACGCTCGACCTGAGTCTTTTCGACGGGGACACTCCCGCCGTAGCCGACTACCTGGCGACAGAAGTGGTCACCGGTCTGGATGACGGAAATCGGGATGTCCTGATGCGGTCGGCCCTGAGCGAGGTGGTGGCGCTCGAGCTGGTTGTGGCGGTGTCGGACCGCTCCGATGCCGGGGACGTCCTCGAGCGGCTCGCCCGCCGAAACACGCTCATCGGACGGGAGCGCGGCGCCCATGGCGGTTCGGGGTACCGGTACCATCCGATCCTGCTCGCCTACCTCCAGGCCGAGGGTCGCCGGCGGGACGCAGGCGCAGCGACGGCCCGGCACCTCGTCGCGAGCCGCTGGTACTCCGACCGCGCGCTGGGCGCGGCGGCCCTCGAACAGTCGCTGCTGGCCCACGATCCCATCCACTCCCTCGAACTGCTCGAACGATTCGGCCTCGGGCTCATTCTGACCGGAGAGCCTGACCTGGTGCGCCGGGCCCTGGGGCTGCTGCGCGGCCGGTCGGACTCCCCGGCCACCGTGTGCCTCCGCGTGTTGCTCGAGCCCCTCTCGGACCCGGCCCGGCGAGGACCGCACCATCTCCTCGGGGCCGCCGCCGAGGCCGTGCGGGTACACGCCGACCGTACCCCGAACGCGGCGGCCGCCGACGCCTGGGCGTTCATGGTGGAGATTCTGCAGGCCCTCTACGCGACCGAACAGGCAGACGTCGCGCACCGGTATGCGGCTCTGCAAGTCAGTGCACTCGTAGCGACCGCGCGGCAGGACCCGTTCGTCGATCTGCTGGCGGCCCTGGCGGAAGGCCGCTGCCTCGACCGGCTCGGCCAGTCAGCCGCGGCCGAGGACATCCTCCGGCAGGTGTCCGAAGCGGCCAGAAGCTCCGGGCTGCCCTGGCTGTTCCTGCAGGCCAGCGACCTGGCGGCGACGGCGGCCGGGCACGCGGGCAACTGGCTGCACGTCGCCATGCTGGAGGGCCAGATGGCTGTGGCCCTCACCGGCCCGCCCCGGCCCACCGAACTGCTCACCGCCGGGCTCACCGCCGGAATCGCTGCCTGGCCGATCGCGCCCGGTGCGGGCCGGGCGCTCCTCTACGCCATGATCCACCGCTATGACCACTGCGAGGTCCTGGACGTTGACACCCTGATGGAGTTGGCTTCACCGGACGCCCTGATGGCGGATGTCGGCGTCACCGTTCCCGCCGAGGTCCTCCTCCTGCTCAGCCAGCTGGACAACGCGTCGCATTCTCGCCAGGCTCTCGACCGGTTGCTGCTGCTGATGCGTGAACTCGGTGCGGAGCATCCGCGGGCCCTGAGCCTGTGCTGCATACCCCTGATCGAGGTCAGCGAAGCACTGGACGGTAAGACCGAGACCCAGTCCATCGTCCGGTTGATCGAGCGAGCGCTGGGGGAGGACTGCCTCGAGGTGCTGCTGATCCGGTTCCTCCTGACTCCGCCCACCCGCGCCGGCCACCCGGCAGAGGAGCGGCTGCGGTCGGCCGCCCTCGAGGAGCGAACCGCATGGCGCGGGGCCACCATCGTCAGCGCCTGGATCGCCCTGGCCCACGTGGCCGAACTGACCGGTCGGCACGTCGAATCGGACCTCCGGCTACTGAAGGGCCTCCGGCTCGCCAGCAGGATCGGCTGTGAGCGCGCCTTCCTCGCCCGCGGGGGTGAAGGACTCGCCCTCCTCCGCGGGCGGCTGGGCCGGCTCGGTGATCTCGACGAGTGCGCGTGACACGTGCTGACCGCGGCCGACGGAACGCGCCCGGACGAGCATCCGCGCAGCCTGGAGCACCTGCAGAGCCCTCCGACACTCACCCCACGGGAACGGGAGGTGCTGCGGGAGTTGCCGTTCCACCAGTCGGTCGCGAATATCGCGCGCAAGCGCAATGTCAGTCCGAATACCGTGAAAACCCACCTGCGGAACATCTACCAGAAGCTCGAAGCGGCGAACCGGGCGGACGCCGTCGCCATCGCCCACGACCACGGGTTGCTGTGAGAGGACCCGCACATTCACCCGTTCCGGGTGACCCGGCCACCATCGCGCGCGGTGACACTGAGCCCAACCGGGTGGCAGAACCGAGCGCCCATCCGCCCGCACGACCGACGAGAGGACGAACGATGCCGGAATTCGAGTATGGACCCGTGGAGATACTCCTGATCTCGTTCGAAGGAGACAAGCCGGGGCCCGCCATCGGAGCGGCGCTGCAGAACCTGATCGAGGAGAAGACCATCACCTTGCTCGACCTGATCTTCGTGTCGCTCAGCGCGGACGGTGACCCGCGGATCGTCGAGATCGACGATCTGCCCGACAGGTCCCAATTACCCGACATCGAGTTGGGCGAACTCGGCCTGGCCGGCCTGGACGACGTCGAAGAGCTCGCGTCGGAGCTCCCTCCGGGCGCGTCGGCGGCGGTCCTCGTCGTGGAGCTCGCCTGGGCGCGGCACTTCGCGTCTGTCCTTGCGGCGTCCGGCGGGGCCGTCCTCCATCAGGAACGGATCCCCGCTCCGGTCGTCAACGCGGTGCTCGAAGCAGCGCGCTGGCGACTCCTCGTATCCAGCGCGCACAGCACCGCCGAACAGTAAGGATCCAATCATGTCACCACGTCGAATGGGGCGCCCAGGGCTCATCGGGATGGCTGCCCGCACGGCGGTTGTCGCCGGCACCGCCACCGCCGTCAGCGGCAACATGCAACGGCGCCAGCAGGCCCGCGCTCAGGACGCGCAGGCCCAGGCGGATGCCGAAGCCCAGGCCCAACAGCATTACGACTACGCGCAGCTGGCACAGCTGCACAGCGCCGGGGTGCTGAGCGCCTCGGAGTTCACGGCAGCGAAGGGGAAATTGCTGGCCTGAGCCGACAATCGACTTTCAGGACGCCCCACGGCGGGGTGTTGGACCGCCAGCCTACTGGGAGGGAGCGGGGCGCTTCTGGCTGCGCGACGTCATGTTCGCCAGGCGCGGACCGGAAGGAACACATGTTTGAATTCCTCAGTCCGATTCTCGGTATCGGCTTCCTCATCGTCGTGGTGGGGGTGATCGTCCTCGTCTACGCTCGTTCCGTCTACAAGAACGCCGGGCCCGACGAGGCACTCGTCATCACCGGTAAGAAGTCGAAGAAGACCATCGTCGACGGGGCCACCCTCGAGGAGTCCGGCCAGCGGGTCGTGCACGGCCAGGGTGTATTCATCACACCGTTCTTCCAGAAGGCGTTCAAGATCAGCCTGCGCAGCCGGGCCATCGAGATCACGGCGGTCGCGCAGGACCGCAACGGCATCACCCTCACCGTCGAGGCCGTCGCCATCGTCAAGGTCGGCGACGACCCCACCGCGATCCGGGCGGCCGCCCAGCGCTTCACCGGCCAGGACAAGAACATCGACAACTTCGCGCAGGAAGTGCTCAGCGGTTCACTGCGGTCGTCCATCGGCGCCACCGACGTCATGACCATCATCCAGAAGCGCGATGAGCTCGGCACGTCCGTGTTGGCCACCGCACGGGAGTCCCTCGCGAACCAGGGCGTCGACGTCGACTCCTTCGAGATCAAGGGCATCACCGACGCCAACGACTACATCCGCGACCTCGGTCGCGCCGAGCAGGCCAAGGTCCGCCGTCAGGCCGAGGTCGCAGAGCACCAGGCCAACCGAGAGGCGCAGGAAGCGTCCATCATCGCCGAGCAGGCCGTTGCCGAGGCCCAGAACACGCTCGCCCTGCGCAAGGCCGCGCTGCAACTGGACACCGACAAGGCGTCGGCCGAGGCCGCAGCCGCCAAGCCGCTTGCCGAGGCCAAGGCCCAGCAGAACATCGTGCAGGAGCAGGAACTGACCGCCAAGCGCCGCGCCAGCCTGCGCAAGGCCGAGCTGGACTCCGAGGTCAACGCCGTCGCGGATGCCGATGCGTACCGCGTGCGCATCTCCGCCGCCGCCGCCGCTGAGGCCCGCGTGGCCGCCGCCAACGCCGACAGGGACAGCCGCGTCGCGTCAGCGGAAGCCATCCGCGCGGAGGGCCAGGCCAACGCCGACGCCATCCTCGCCCGCGGTTCGGCCGAGGCCGAGGCCACCCGCCTCAGCGCCCAGGCCGTCGCCGAGCAGTCCGAGGCGCTCATCCAGTTGCGGCTGGTTGAGATGCTCCCCAAGATCGCGCACGAGCTCGCGGCGCCGATGAGCAACATCGACCAGCTCACCGTGATCTCGACCGATGGTGCCAGCCAGCTGAGCAAGAACGTCGCCTCGGGATTCTCCGAGGTCGACGCCGTGCTCACTTCGACCATGGGTGTGGGCATCAAGGACCTGCTCGGTGGCCTGATCGGTGGAACCGCCGCCGGTACCGCGTTGGCCACGGCGCACGCTGCCGACGGCTATGTGCCCGTCTACACCTCGGTCGGCACCCCGGTCGCAGTGGACGACGCCGTCTGACCCCCATGTCAGAGGCCTGGCCGATCTCGGCTGTCGCTCCGCCGCTGGTCGGCCGGGCGACGGCCAGCCAGCGCTGGTCGGATCTCGCCTTCCTGCACTGGCGGGTCGACGCCGATCAGGTGGTGTCGTTGCTTCCGGCCGGCCTCCGGCCCGACGTCTTCGACGGCTCGAGCTGGGTGGGGCTGATCCCGTTCGTGCTCGATCGGGCCACGGTGTTCGGCAGTGCTCCGATCCCGTACTTCGGCTCCTTCGTCGAGGTGAATGTGCGGCTTTACGCGGTTGACTCCCGGGGCCGGCGGGGTGTGGTGTTCGTGTCGCTCGAGGCCTCCCGGCTGGCGTCGGTACTCGCTGCCCGTGCGCTCTTCGCGATCCCGTACATGTGGTCGCGCACGCGAGTGGAGGTCGCGGCGGGGGAGTACCGGTACTCCTCCACCCGCCACTTCGCTCCCCGGGCGCGCAGCCGGATCGCCGTTCGCCCCACCAATCGCGCCGTCGTCGACGATCCGCTGGCCGATGTCCTCACGGCCCGCTGGGCCCTGTTCACCGGGGTGCGCGGCCGCACCATCCGTCTGCGCAACCATCACGAGCCGTGGCGGCTGTATTCCGCGGAGCTGGTGACCCTTGAGGACACCCTGCTGGCACCCGACTCGGTGCTGTACTCACCAGGGGTCACGACGTGGTTCGGCACCCGGGACTAGCAGCACGCCGGGACGCGTCGGCGGGCTAGCGCCGACGGGCGCTCAACACAGCATCCCTGAGGACGACTGACGCGCCGTCCGCACCCTTCGCCACGCGCGGCCTGGACTCGGCCACATCGATCTGCCACCGGGCGGGGTCGAGGAGGGCAGCCACCTCCGTCGCGGTGAAGAACAGGTCCGCTGGGGGCGCATGCTCCGAATGGTGCCCATCAGTGACATCGTGACCAACGATGAGCAAGGTCCCGCCCATCGCGACCGCCGCCGCGAGGTCCTGGAAGAGCACGTTCCGCTGCGCCGACGGCAGGTGCATGAACTGGGCGCTGACCAGGTCGAAGGCGCCCGCCGGGGGAGCCCACCGGGTGAGATCGTGCTGCTCCCACCGGATGCGGTCGGCACCGGCGGCGGAGTCGCCCGGGTCGGTGCTGCCCCGGTCGGTGCTGCCCGGGTGGGTGCTGCCCTGGTCGGTGCTGCCCTGGTCGGTGCTGCCCTGGTCGGTGCGGGCCAGCCGGCTGCGGGCCGCGGCGCGTTCGAGGGCCACCGCGGAGAAGTCCACGGCGGTGACCTGCCAGCCCCTGGTGGCCAGCCAGATGGAGTCGGCACCCTCGCCGCAGCCGATGTCCAGGGCGCGGCCGGCCGGCAGGGCCAGGGTCTCGCTGACCAGGACCGGGTTGGGTGCGCCGCTCCAGACATCGTCATCGGTGCCGTAGCGCTCGTCCCAGTAGGCCTGGTCGAAGTCATTGCTCATTCGTTCTGTCCTTGTCGGATGTGGTTCGGCTGGACGCCAATGCCGTGCCGGCGGTCGCCTAGTACGGTACTGCTGTTGCGGGCCTCGGCGGCGGCCGAAAAGGGTTGACGGTGGGAGGCGACGGCGCTCTCCACCTCTTCCGCGATGAGGTCAGCGTTGATGCCCACGGCCACTCCGAGGCCGGCGGCAGCTGACACCGCGACTTGCGCCATCAGGTTGGTGGCATTGCCGGCCGCCCAGACGCCGGGCACGACGGCGCCGTTCCTGAGCACCCGGCCGGTGTCGTCGCTGTCCAGGTAGGTGCCGACGCCCAGCGGGTGCGGGGACGAGGTCAGCCCCAGTCCGGCCAGGAACGTGGTGCGGGCAGTGAACGTCGGAGCAACCACGAGCGCCTGCAGGGGGATCATCCGACCGCTGGCCAGCCGGACCCCGGCCAGGGTGTCGTCCTGCACGTCGAGGCTCGCGACCGGCCCGATCACGACCGCGATACCGCGGGCTGCGAGTTGCTCCCACTCGGCCTCGGTGGGTCCGTTCTGCTCGGATATCGCGCCGCCGGCGTCGAGCATGGGGGTGTGCAGGAACAGGGTGACCGTGCTGCTAGTGCAGCACGTCCGTGCCCCAGCGCTCGGCGAGGCCGGGAACATCGGGAAGTTCGTCGACGAGACCGGTGGCGACCCGAAGGCGGCGCCCGGAGACGGCCGTGCCGTCGTCGAGCACCACCCTAAAGCCGGCCGGCACGCGTTCGGTGGTGACGGCCCGGCCCGGCACGGTCTCCGCTCCATAGGATCGGGCCTCGTCCTGCCCGATGCGGACGAACTCCGCGGGGCTCAAGCCATCGCGGGTGAGGAAGCTGTGCACGCCGGCGGCGGGGGCGTTGCGCGCCGGTCCGTCATCGACCACGATGACGGACCGGCGCGCCCGTCCGAGGACGACAGCGGCGCTGAGACCGGCTGCACTGCCTCCGATGACGACGACGTCGCAGGTCGGTGGATGCGATGGAGAGAGCGGGATGCGTGGCTGGTCATGTGACCATGGTGACCGGGCACACGGCAGCCGACAAATTAGATTGCCGAACCGGCAAGTGATCTAGAAGGGCGGGTCTTCGGGCGGGTCGCTCTGCCGGAGGGCGGCCGGGGCTTCCGGTGGTTGGGGTGCCTGGGTGGCGGGCGGGCCGAGGTAGGTCTCCGGGTAGGTGCGGTGGTCTGCCCGGCCGGGGAGGTCCAGACCAGCACGCCGCCGGGTTCCTGCTCGACGGCCCACAGGGTGTGGTGTTTCAACCGGTGGTGCATGCGGCAGAGGTGGGCGAGGTTGTCGTGGTCGGTGGGTCCGCCGTGTTCCCAGGCCTTGGTGTGGTCGATGTCGCTGCGGGCTGCCGGCCGGGTGCAGCCGGGGAACCGGCAGGTGCCGTCCCGCAGTCGCAGCCACCGGCGCAGGTCCGCCGGGACCGCGTACTGCTCGTTGCCGACGGAGAGCACCACCCCGGTTCTGCCGTTCACCGGCCTGGGTGGCCGTCGCGACGCTGGTCAACCGATCATGGGCGGCCATCGTCTGCTGCGCGGTGCCGTACCAGGTCAGGGTGCCCATCCCGTCGGGCCGGCCCTCCCACCACACGACCCGGTGCGGGAGGGCGGCGGTGGCGCGTTTGGTGATGGTCTCCGGATGCGCCCGTTGCCGCAGCCGCCGGGCCTGCCCTTCAGCGTGCCCACCGTGAAGTCTGTGGCCACCGGCAGCAGCTGCGCCTCGAACACCGCCGGTGCTCATCGCTGTCAGGATGGCCTTCATCGGGCCGGCGAACATGACGCCTCGCCAATCAGGCTCTCCGCGGTGCGCTCCGCGAGGTGCAGGGTGCAGGCGACCTCGCTGGTGATGGTGCGGCGGGCGATCTCCCGGTCCTCCCACGCGGCCATCTTCCGCGGGCTGGCATCCGCAGCCGCGAGGGCCTGGCCGGCCGCCATGCCGCCGGCCGCGACGCCGGCCGCGAAGTCGGGGCTGAGCAGCTTCGCGGTCACCGGATCGGAACTCCACCGCCGCAACTCGTCGAGGTCGCGGGCGCGTTGCGCGGTGGCCTCGGCGATCTTCCGGTGCGACTTCGCCGCCTTCGCGACCTTCCTCGCGAGAGCGGCCCGCGCCTGCTGCTGCAACGCCCGGCGCCGCCGGTGGATATGTTCCCGGGCGGACTCATCCTGGTCGCCGGACCGGTCGTCCGGATCGCCTGAGAACTGCTCTGCGGGGCTGCTCCTACCCCCATGGTCGCACCACCCACCGACACTGCCACCCGGCCGAAAGCGACTGTGGAAAGATCACCTGACCAGCATCCTGTGGAGGAACGGCGCGGGCCTGGTCATCCCACTTCGACGAAGTGCTGCACGTCCGGGAACGGGTCGTAGAACCGGTGCAGCAGCGCCTTCCAGCGGGCATACTCGGGGGAGCCCCGAAAACCCTCGGTGTGGTCTTCCAGCCGCTCCCAGTCGACCAGCAGCAGGAACGACGAGGGTGCCTCAACCGACCGGGACAAGCTCAGCCCGCCGAAGCCGGGCATCGATTCAATGAGCGGCCGAGCCGTCGTGAACGCGGCAATGAAATCAGCCTCGTGGCCTGGACGCACGGGCAGGATGGCGTGTTCTCTGATCACCCGTCGACCCTAGTCCAGCCGGCTACCGCGGCCGGCCTCCCGGCCCGGCGAGTACCATCGACTCCCATGAGCAGCAACACGACGGCAGGCGACATCTCCGCCAGCGGCAGCACCGTACTCGGCGCCGAGCACTACTCCGTCGAACTGGTCGACGCCGTGCGCGCGGCGACGAAGTCAGCGGCGCTGGCCGCCGGCGCCTGGTTCGGCCGCGGCGACAAGAACGCGGCGGATGAGGCGGCGGTGGCCGCCATGCGCGCGATGCTGTTGCCCGCTCCATTCGCCGGCTTCGTGGTGATCGGTGAGGGGGAGAAGGACGAGGCCCCGATGCTCGCCAACGGTGAGGAACTCGGCTCCGGTCGAGGTCCGGCGTGCGATATCGCCGTCGACCCGCTCGACGGGACCCGGCTCGTGCAGGAGGGTCTGCCCGGATCGGTGTGCGTGATCGCGCTCGCCCCGCGCGGGACCCTGTTCGACCCGCGGGACGTCTTCTACATGGACAAGCTCATCTCCTCGGCCCCGGCGCGCGGCGTCCTGGACCTGCGAGCCACAGCGACCGAGAACGTGCTCCGGCTCGCTGACGCTCTCGGCAAGCCGGTGACCGAGGTCACGGTGGCCGTGCTCGACAAGCCCCGGCACGCTGCTCTGGTGGCCGAACTCCGGGCGGCGGGCGCCCAGGTGGTCCTGGCGGGGGAGGGCGACGTGTCAGCGGCGATCATCGC
Source organism: Cryobacterium sp. (assembly GCF_025463825.1). Lineage (GTDB taxonomy): Bacteria > Actinomycetota > Actinomycetes > Actinomycetales > Microbacteriaceae > Cryobacterium. Next base: position 39,134 of record NZ_JAODBG010000093.1, on the reverse strand, counting down.
GGCCACGACGGGCGGCGACATCGACCTGGCCATGGGCATCGGTGGCACGCCGGAAGGCGTCCTCACGGCCTGTGCCGTACGCGCCGTCAACGGGTTCATGGAGGGCCGCCTTGCCCCGCAGACCGACGACCAGTTGCGGATGGCGCTGGCCGCCGGCCACGACCTCGACCGGGTGTTGACGCTCGATGACCTCGTCGCCAGCACCACGGTGCTCTTCGCCTCCACTCGCGTGCAGCCGAACTAGACGGTCGGGTTAATGAGGAAAGCCCCCGGAGATCCGGGGGCCTTTCGGTGGGCGATGCGGGACTCGAACCCACGACCTCTTCCGTGTGAAGGAAGCGCGCTACCAGCTGCGCCAATCGCCCAGAACCACGATCGAAAACCTCTCGACTGCGACATCTGATACTAGACCAGACCGGGCGCCGAACGCACATCGAGAGGCCGCGACACGCTGCATTCGCTCGGTTTGAATATGCGTCGCACTATCGACTAGAGTCTTCAAAGCACGCAGAAATGCAGGCAGTTGCGGATGTGGCGCAGTGGTAGCGCATCACCTTGCCAAGGTGAGGGTCGCGAGTTCGAATCTCGTCATCCGCTCGAATTGAATCGGCCGAGAGGCCGATTCTCTTTGCTAGTAGTACGGCGAAACAAGCACGGTGGATTGGCCGAGAGGCGAGGCAGCGGCCTGCAAAGCCGTATACACGGGTTCGAATCCCGTATCCACCTCCAGCCTGAAAAACGTAGACGTCGAGCGTTTTGCAGGATCTGGGCGATTGGCGCAGCGGTAGCGCGCTTCCCTGACACGGAAGAGGTCACTGGTTCGATCCCAGTATCGCCCACAGAAACAAAACCCCCGGTTACCCCGGGGGTTTTGTCGTTTTTCCCTTGAGTGATCGGCCCGCTGGGTCTACCCTGTGCTGCACATCGGAAGAGTCTGACCGCTGACGCCGGATCGTCACCATCTCGAGAAGTTGCCGGCGACTCCGGAAGGGCTCCACCCGTCAACAAGGATGGAGGACACAGCATGTCAACATCATCGGGCAATTCGGCTACGAGGAGTATGACCGCCACAAACGTCCAACGGGCGTCCCTGGCAGTCGGCGTCGTATTCGTCGTTGTGGGCATCCTGGGGTTCATCCCCGGAATCACGTCGAACTACGACCAGTTACTCATTGCCGGTCACGAGTCGGGCGCCCTGCTCCTGGGCGTCTTCCAGGTGTCGATCCTGCACAACCTGGTGCACCTTCTGTTCGGTGTCGCCGGGATCGCCCTGGCACGCAGAGCGAGCACTGCCCGCAACTACCTGATCTGGGGTGGGGCGATCTACCTCGTCCTGTGGCTCTACGGTCTCTTCATCGATCACGATGCGCCGGTCAACTTCGTTCCGCTGAACGTCGCCGACAACTGGCTGCACCTGGTTCTCGGTATCGGCATGATCCTGCTCGGGGTCGTGCTGGGCCGCCGTTCCAACGCCACGTCGGGCACCGTTTAACCCGTCCGCCGGGTCCGGGCGCCGTGTCAGCACCGCATGTGCACACGGCGCCCGTCAGGATGCAGTAGAGTCTTTCAAGCACGCAGGAATGCGAGCAGTTGCGGATGTGGCGCAGTGGTAGCGCATCACCTTGCCAAGGTGAGGGTCGCGAGTTCGAATCTCGTCATCCGCTCGAAGTAGATCGGCCGAGAGGCCGATTTTCTTTGGGTGTACACGCTCGAAATGGACACGGTGGATTGGCCGAGAGGCGAGGCAACGGCCTGCAAAGCCGTCTACACGGGTTCGAATCCCGTATCCACCTCCAGCCCGCTCTCACCCGCGGACCTGGGCGATTGGCGCAGCGGTAGCGCGCTTCCCTGACACGGAAGAGGTCACTGGTTCGATCCCAGTATCGCCCACAGCACCCGTACCAGCGGGCACACCCCCGGTTCCCGTAACCGGGGGTTTTTTCGTGGTTTCCCGGGCCCGCATCCCCGCCTGCCCGACTCCACTAAAGTTGTCGGGTACGCAAAGACAGGGAGAAACACACGTGGCTGACGGCTTTGAGCTATTCACCGACCGATCCGTTGTCGCAATGCGCGTCAACGGCGAGCTCAGGGACCTCGCCGCCACGGTGACCGAGTCGGATGACGTCATCCCGGTGACCATCGACTCGCCCGACGGCCTCAGCATCCTGCGGCACTCCGCCGCGCACGTGCTCGCGCAGGCCGTGCAGACCGTGAACCCCGCGGCGCGCCTGGGCATCGGTCCGCCCGTCACCGACGGCTTCTACTACGACTTCGATGTCGCCGTCCCGTTCACCCCCGAGGACATCAAGTCGCTCGAAAAGGCCATGGACCGCATCATCCGCCAGGGCCAGCGCTTCGTGCGCCGCGTCGTGACCGATGACGAGGCCCGCGCCGAACTGGCAACCGAGCCGTACAAGCTCGAACTGATCGGCATCAAGGGCGGCGTCTCAGCAGGCTCGACCGCCGAGACCGGCGGCAACGAGTCCGTCGAGGTGGGCGGCGCCGAGCTGACCATCTACGACAACGTCGACCCGAAAACCGGGGAAACCCTGTGGAAGGACCTCTGCCGGGGCCCGCACCTGCCCAACACCCGCATGATCGGCAACGGTTACTCGCTCACCCGTCTGGCCGCCGCCTACTGGCGCGGCTCGGAAAAGAACCCGCAGTTGCAGCGCATCTACGGCACCGCCTGGCCCACCAAGGACGAACTCCGCGCCTACAAGGCGCGACTGGAGGAAGCCGCCAAGCGCGACCACCGCAAGCTCGGCCAGGAACTGGACCTGTTCTCGTTCCCCGAGGAGATCGGCTCAGGCCTCGCGGTCTTCCACCCCAAGGGCGGAATCATCCGCTCCGAGATCGAGAACTACATGCGCGAGCGCCTGCTCGCCAACGGCTACGACCTCGTCAACACCCCCCACATCACCAAGGGTCACCTGTTCGAGACCAGCCAGCACCTCAACTGGTACCGCGACGGAATGTTCCCGCCGATGCACCTGGATGAAGAGGTCGACGCGGAGGGCAACGTCACCCGCCAGGGCCAGGATTACTACCTCAAGCCCATGAACTGCCCGATGCACAACCTCATCTTCAAGGCCCGTGGCCGCAGCTACCGTGAGCTCCCGTTACGCCTGGCGGAGTTCGGCACCGTCTACCGCTACGAGAAGAGCGGCACCCTGCAGGGCCTCACCCGCGTGCGCGGCCTCACCCAGGACGACGCGCACATCTACGTCACCCAGGATCAGGTGCGCGCCGAGGTCGCCAGCCAGCTCGAGTTCGTCTTCGAGACCCTCCGCGGGTATGGCCTCACCGACTTCTATCTGGAGCTGTCCACCCGCGACCCCGCCAAGTCCGTCGGTTCGGACGAGCAGTGGGAGGTCGCCACGGAGACCCTTCGCCAGGTGGGACTGGATTCGGGTCTCGAACTCGTGGCCGATCCCGGCGGAGCGGCGTTCTATGGTCCGAAGATCTCGGTGCAGGCCCGTGACGCGATCGGCCGCACCTGGCAGCTGTCCACCGTGCAGCTCGACTTCAACCAGCCCGAGCTGTTCGGCCTCGAGTACACGGCGTCGGACGGATCACGCCAACAGCCGGTCATGATCCACCGCGCGCTGCTCGGGTCGATCGAGCGGTTCTTCGCCATCCTGCTCGAGCACTATGCCGGGGCATTCCCCGTCTGGCTCTCTCCGGTGCAGGTCATCGGCATCCCGGTGTCCGAGCAGTACGAGGACTTCCTCTGGGACGTCCTGGCGAAGCTCAAGACCGCGGGCGTCCGGGTGGAACTCGACTCGTCGAGTGACCGGATGCAGAAGAAGATCCGCAACGCCACCCTGCAGCGAATTCCGTTCCAGCTCATCGTCGGAGAAGACGACCGCGCTAACGGCGCAGTCAGCTTCCGATTCCGGGATGGTACCCAGGAGAACGGGGTACCCGTCGACGAGGCCATCCGCCGCATCGTCTCGTCCATCAGCACCCGTGCGCAGGTTGTCGGCGCCGCTGACTTCAGCGAGGGCGGCACCCCGGTCATCGAAGCCGACGAATCCGCCGACGCCGGGCTCCCCGCCGGATTGAGCTAGACGATGGCCGACGCCACCCCGGCTGGTCCCGAAACCGACGTGCCGCGCGACACCCCTTCGGATCGCTTGTCCGGGACCCCGCAGGACCTGGCCGACGGAGTCGAGGTCGAGAACTCCGGCGACTTCGCCGCGGTACCGGATGCTTTCCAGCGGCTGTGGACCCCGCACCGCATGGTCTACATCCAGGGCGGCCAGCAGCCGCATCCCGATGACTGCCCGTTCTGCATCGCACCGTCGATGGACGACGAGACGGCGCTTATCGTGGCGCGTGGCAGGTTCGCCTACGTACTGCTGAACCTCTTCCCCTACAACAGCGGTCACCTGCTGGTCTGCCCGTATCGGCATGTTGCGACGTATGACGAAGCCACGCCGGAGGAGGTCGCCGAGATCGGTAGCCTGACCCAGGTGGCCATGCGCGTGCTCAAGGCCACATCGGGTTGCGATGGGTTCAACCTCGGAATGAACCAGGGCCGTATTGCCGGCGCCGGCATCGCCGAGCATCTCCATCAGCACATCGTGCCGCGCTGGGCGCTGGACTCCAACTTCTTTCCGATCATCGCCGGCACCAAGGCCATTCCCCAGCTCCTGGGCGACGTACGCCGCTCCATTGCGGACGGTTGGCCCGCCGGAGGAGACTGACCGTGCCGTCCAGGTCCCGTCGCCCGCGTGACCGCATCGCAGTCCTGAACCGCTCTTCATCAACACGTGCCCACCGCCTCCTGCGGGCCGGCACCAGACGCAAGGAATAGAATCGTAGCTATGACTGACACCACTTCTACTGAGCAGTTCGGCTCGAGCCGCGTCAAGCGCGGCCTCGCTGAGATGCTGAAGGGCGGCGTCATCATGGACGTCGTCAACGCCGAGCAGGCCCGAATCGCCGAAGACGCCGGCGCTGTCGCCGTCATGGCCCTCGAGCGCGTCCCCGCCGACATCCGCTCGCAGGGCGGTGTCGCCCGCATGAGCGACCCCGACCTGATCGACAGCATCCGCGCCGAGGTGTCCATCCCGGTCATGGCCAAGGCCCGCATCGGCCACTTCGTCGAAGCCCAGGTGCTGCAGGCCCTCGAAGTGGACTACATCGACGAATCCGAGGTGCTCAGCCCCGCCGACTACGTCAACCACATCGACAAGTGGAACTTCACCATCCCCTTCGTCTGTGGTGCCACCAACCTGGGCGAGGCGCTGCGCCGCATCACCGAGGGCGCCGCGATGATCCGCTCCAAGGGCGAGGCGGGCACCGGCGACGTCTCGGAGGCCACCAAGCACATCCGCACCATCAAGGGCGAGATCGCCCGCCTGTCCTCGCTCACCAAGGACGAACTGTACGTCGCCGCCAAGGAACTCTCCGCACCCTACGAACTCGTCGCAGAGATCGCCGCCACCGGCAAGCTTCCCGTCGTCCTGTTCACCGCCGGCGGCGTGGCCACCCCGGCCGACGCTGCCATGATGATGCAGCTCGGTGCCGACGGCGTCTTCGTGGGCTCGGGCATCTTCAAGTCCGGCAACCCGCAGGAGCGCGCCAACGCGATCGTCAAGGCCGTCGCGTTCTACGACGACGCCAAGATCATCGCGGATGTCTCGCGCGGCCTCGGCGAAGCGATGGTCGGCATCAACGTGTCCGACCTCGCCGCCCCGCACCGCCTCTCCGAGCGCGGCTGGTAACACCCGCTTCATGACCGTTGGAGTACTCGCCCTGCAGGGCGACTTTCGCGAGCACGCCACCGTGCTGAGCTCGCTCGGCAGCGACGTGGTGCTCGTGCGCCGCCCCGAGGAGCTGGCCGTCGTCGACGGCCTGGTGATCCCGGGCGGGGAGTCCAGTGTTATGGACAAACTCTCCCGCATGTTCGGCTTGGCCGAACCGCTGCGCGCCGCCATCGGAGCAGGGCTGCCGGTCTACGGTACCTGTGCAGGCCTGATCATGCTCGCCGACACGGTGCTCGACGCCATCCGCGGGCAGCAGAGCCTCGGCGGCCTCGACATCAGCGTGCGCCGGAACGCGTTCGGCTCCCAGGCGGACTCGTTCGAAACCGACCTGGACATTCCGGCGCTCGGTGCGGTTCCCGTGCACGCCGCCTTCATCCGCGCACCCGTCGTCGAGAGCGTGGGGCCCCTGGCCACCGCGCTGGCCACGGTCGCCGACGGCCGCTGCGTCGCCGTCGAACAGGGCAACCTGCTCGGAACGTCCTTCCATCCGGAGATCACAGGGGAGCACCGCTTCCACGAGTACTTCCTGCAGAAGGTGCTTTCGGCGGCCTTCCGCGGCTAGGTTCTCCGCCCGGCGGGAATGCGGTGCCAAACTGGGCGGATGACCAGCGTCACCACCGTGCTCGCCAGCGGCAACGTGGTGTTCGACAGCGAGAAGTCCGATGCTGCCGCGGTCAAGGCGGGCCTCGAGGCCGCCCTCACCGACGCGTTCGGCTACGAGGCCTGGGTGGTGCTGCTCACCAGGGCTCAGCTGGCGGCGGCCGTGGAGGCCTACCCGTTCGAGGACCGGGAGGGCTGGCACTCCTACATCCTGTTCGGCTCGGCCCAGGAACGCCTGGACGAACTGCTCCAGGCCGCCCCGACCCTGGACCCCGCCGACGAGCGAGTGCAGCCCGGTTCCGGCGTACTGTACTGGCAGGTCCGCCGGGCCGTGGGCATCAAGAGTCCGCTCAGCCTCCTCGCGGCGAAGGCCAGGTTCAAGTCCACCACCACGAACCGGAACCTGCGCACCCTGCACAAGATCCTCGCCGTCCCCACCGACCGGTGAGGCGCGGGTCGGCCCTGGGGCACCCGGGCTAGACTGGCAGGGCACTGAGCGGTCAGCACGATCGTGGTGCCAGCAGACGACGCGTCACGCGCGTTGCACGAGTTAGCGACTATCGGGAGATTCATGTCCGGGCATTCCAAGTGGGCGACCACCAAGCACCAGAAGGCCGTTACCGACTCGCGTCGGGCCAAGGCATTCGCCAAGCTGATCAAGAACATTGAGGTCGCGGCGCGGATGGGCGGCGCCGACCTGTCGGGAAACCCGACCCTCGTCGACGCGATCCAGAAAGCCAAGAAGACCTCGGTCCCCAACGACAACATCGACCGCGCCGTCAAGCGCGGCGCCGGCCTCTCCGGTGAGGTCGTCGACTACACCACGATCATGTACGAGGGCTACGCCGCCAACGGCGTCGCCATCATGATCGAGTGCCTCACCGACAACAAGAACCGTGCCGCCGCCGAGGTTCGCACCACGGTCAGCCGCAACGGCGGAAACATGGCCGACCCGGGCAGTGTCGCCTACAACTTCCACCGCAAGGGCATCGTCGTGGTTCCGAAGGGCAACGACGTCACCGAAGACGACGTGCTCGCCGCGGTCCTCGACGCCGGAGCCGAGGAGGTCATCGACGACGGCGAGAAGTTCGAGGTCTTCAGCGAGGCCCAGGACCTCGTCGCCACCCGCACCGCGCTGCAGACCGCCGGAATCGACTACGACTCCGCCGACATCGCCTTCGTGCCGCAGCTCAAGATAGAGGTCGACGCGGCGACCGCCCGCAAGGTGTTCCACCTCATCGACGCGCTCGAGGAGCTCGACGACGTTCAGAACATCTACAGCAACTACGACCTGACCGACGCGGTCCAGGCCGAACTCGAAGCCGACAGCGAATAGTTCCCGGATGACGGTCAGGGTGCTGGGCATCGACCCCGGCCTGACCCGTTGCGGCGTCGGCATCGTCGACGTCGCGGCAAACCGTTCGGCCACTCTGGTCGACGTTCAGGTGCTACGCAGCTCTCCGGAGTTGTCCCTCGAGCGCCGGCTGCTGCTGATTAGCGAGGGCCTTGAGGAACTGCTGGACACGCACAAGCCGGCCTTCGTGGCCATCGAGCGGGTTTTCGCGCAACAGAACGTCAGCACAGTCATGGGCACCGCCCAGATCAGCGGGGTGGCGCTGATGCTCGCCGCCAAACGCGGCCTCACCGTCACCCTGCACACCCCCAGCGAGGTCAAGGCGGCGATCACCGGATACGGGTCCGCAGACAAGAAACAGGTGGGCACCATGGTGGCCCGGGTGCTGGGTCTTGCCGAGATCCCGAAACCGGCCGACGCCGCCGACGCGCTCGCCCTCGCCATCTGCCACGCCTGGCGCACCGGCGCGGCTGGGGGAGTGCTGCCCACGACCGGCGCCGTCGCCGCCGGCAAGCGCTCCACCCCCTCCCTGAGCCCCGTCGCGCTCACTCCCGCGCAGAAGGCCTGGCGAGACGCCGAGCGCAACGCGCCGGGTCCGGCGGCGGGAACGTCGGCGGCGCCCCGTAGGCTGAATAGGTGATCTCTTCTGTGCGTGGCCCAGTCCTTTCCGCCCTGGGCACGACCGTCGTGATCGAGGTCGGCGGCGTGGGACTCGCCGTGCAGGTCACCCCCGCCACGGCCCTCTCGTCACGCATCGGCACTGAAACCCGCCTTTCGACCACCCTGATCGTGCGCGAGGATTCCCTGACCCTGTACGGTTTTCCCAGCGCCGACGAACTCGCCGTCTTCGAGTTGCTCGTGGGCGTGACCGGTGTGGGACCCAAGTCCGCGCTCGGCGTCCTCGCCGTGCTCACCCCGAACCAGATCGCCACGGCCGTGAACGCGGAGGACGACGCGGTATTCCGTAAGGTCAGCGGCATCGGGCCCAAGACCGCCAAGCTCATCGTGCTGTCCCTGATCGGAAAAGTCGCCGTCACCGCGACTCCCGCCGCACCCGGCCGCCCCGGTGTCGCCACGGCCACCGTCGGCGCCAGCGTGCAGGCCGCCTTGATCGGTCTGGGCTGGTCGGAACGGGTGGCCGCGCAGGCCGTCGACGAGATCCTCGTCGGCAGCACCGCCGAATTCGACGTCGAGGAAGCCGGCGTCGCCGCCGTGCTCCGCCTCGCCCTCGCCAAACTCGGTCCTGCGCAACACGCCGGCACCGCCAACGCCGCGGAGCGCCGCTCATGACCCAGGATCCCGGCGTCGAACTGACCAACCCGGCCCTCGAGGGCGACGCCGAACTCGCCTTCGAGGGGGCCCTGCGCCCCAAGAGCCTGGCCGAGTTCGTCGGCCAGCAGAAGGTGCGCGGCCAGCTGCAGCTCCTGCTCACCGCCGCGTCGATGCAGCAGCGCACCCCCGACCACATCCTGCTAGCCGGCCCGCCCGGACTCGGCAAGACCACGCTGGCCATGATCATCGCCTACGAGGGCAACCGCCCGCTGCGGATGTCCAGCGGTCCGGCCATCCAGCACGCCGGCGACCTGGCGGCGGTGCTGTCCTCCCTGGTACCCGGCGAGGTGCTCTTCATCGACGAGATCCACCGGATGGCCAGGTCCGCCGAAGAGATGCTCTATCTGGCGATGGAAGACTTCCGCATCGACATCATGGTGGGCAAGGGCGCCGGCGCCACCTCCGTGCCCCTCGACCTGGCCCCGTTCACCCTGGTGGGCGCCACCACCCGCTCCGGCATGTTGCCCAACCCCCTGCGCGACAGGTTCGGATTCACCGCGCACCTGGAGTTCTACGCCGACGCCGAACTGGAACTGGTTCTCGTGCGGGCCGCAGCGCTCCTCGGGCTGGCCATCGACCGTGAGGCCATCGCCGAAATCGCCGGGCGCTGCCGCGGAACACCGCGCATCGCCAACCGGCTGCTGCGCCGGGTACGGGACTACGCACTCGTGCACGGCGGAGGCGCCGACCTGGCAGCGGTGCACGCCGCCCTCGAACTCTATGACGTCGACGAAATCGGACTGGACCGGTTGGACCGCGAGGTCATGAACATCGTCCTCACCCGCTTCGCGGGCGGCCCGGTCGGCCTGAACACCCTCGCCGTATCGGTCGGCGAGGAGCCGGAGACCATCGAATCGGTCGTCGAGCCCTTCCTGGTACGGATAGGCTTCCTCACGCGCACCCCGCGCGGACGGGTCGCGACTGCCGCAGCGTGGCGGCACTTCGGCCTGAGCAATCCTCAGGCTGCGCTCACCTTGGATGTCCTATAATTCAGGTTGGTCCGCATCTTTGTCGTGCCATTCCCCACATGCCCTGCACCACTACTCTGCTGCGGTCTTGAATCGCTTGCGGGAAGGTTTCCCAGTTCTATGGATCCGTTGACTCTTGTCATGCTCGCCGCCCTGGCGCTGCTCGTTTTCTTCATGTTCCGCAACGGCCGCAAGCGCCAGAAGGACACGCTGGCGTTGCAGTCCAAAATGGTGGCCGGCGCCGACGTCATGACCAACTTCGGCCTCTACGGCACCATCGTGTCGATCGATGAAGAAGAGAACAAGGTCGCCCTCGAGATCGCACCCGGCACGATCGTGCAGATCCACCGCCAGACCATCGCCCGCGTGGTCGAGCCCGTCGTCGTCGGCGACGATGTCGTCCTGGACGAGACCGCCGACACGGATGCCGGAACCCCGTCCGTCGTGGCCGAGCCGGAGTTCGGCCAGCGCACCGCGTTCGAGCAGGCTCCCTTCGAGCCCACGACCGACGAGGCACACGACACAAACACCGAACCCAAAAAGGGCGACGCGTAACAAACCCCTCTCCGTGCCCGCGCCGTTCGGCGTGGGCACGAGCAAAGAAAGCTGAGTTCAATAGGTGGCTAAGTCGTCTCCGACCAAGAAGGCCTGGCGCTCGCTGACCTGGCTTGGCGTGATCATCGTCGGTCTCATCGCTCTCAACGGAGCCGGGGTGCTGACCGGCGGCGGATCGTGGACGCCGAAGCTTGCCCTCGACCTCGAGGGCGGCACGCAGATCATCCTCGCCCCCAAGCTCGAGTCCGGTCAGACCGTCTCCAACGAGCAGCTGAACCAGGCCGTGTCGATCATCCGACAGCGCATCGACTCCTCCGGTGTCTCCGAAGCGGAGATCAACACCCAGGGCGGGCAGAACATCGTCGTGTCGATCCCCGGCACGCCCGACGAGGCCACCCTGAATCGCATCGAGTCGTCGGCCAAGCTGGAGTTCCGACCGGTGCTGGTGGCCTCGGCTCCCTCTGCTGACAGCGTCGGCGATGAGTCGACGGCGACTCCCGGTGCCACGGATGCGGCCATCGATCCAGCCACCGACGCCGCTGCTGATCCCGCGGCCGAGGCCACGCCCGAGCCGGCCACCACGCCCTCGGTCGCCCCGACCGACGCCAGCGACCTGAACAACATCACGCCGGCGTTGCAGGCGCAGTTCGACAGCTTCCAGTGCAGCGACATCGACACCACCGTCGTCGCACCGGCCGACCAGCCCCTCGTCACCTGCGAGACCGACGGCAGCGTCAAGTACATCCTCGGCCCGGTCGAGGTGAGCGGCGAGAACATCTCCGACGCCAGCAACGGCCAGGTCCAGACGCAGAGTGGCGCGACCACCGGCGAGTGGGCCGTCAACATCGTCTTCGACCGCACCGGCACCACGGCGTTCGCCGACGTGACCACCCGGCTCAGCGGCCTCACCGGCGCCCAGAACCAGTTCGCGATCGTGCTCGACGGCAGCGTCATCTCCGCCCCGCAGACCCTCGCCGTCATCACCGACGGCAAGCCGCAGATCACCGGCTCGTTCGACCAGGACACCTCGAAAGCCCTCGCCGACCAGCTCAAGTTCGGCGCACTGCCGATCAGCTTCACCGTGCAGAGCCAGGACACCATCTCGGCCACCCTCGGCTCCACGCAGCTGCAGAGCGGTTTGATCGCCGGCCTCATCGGCTTGATCCTCGTCGTGCTGTACTCCCTGGTGCAGTACCGGCTCCTCGGTCTGGTCACCGTCGCGTCGCTGGGTGTCGCCGCCGTGATCACCTACTTCCTGATCACGCTGCTCTCCTGGCGGGAAGACTACCGGCTGTCCCTTGCGGGCGTTGCGGGTCTGATCGTGGCCATCGGTATCACGGCCGACTCGTTCATCGTCTACTTCGAACGCGTGCGCGACGAGCTGCGGGACGGCCGCGGCCTGGTCTCGGCGGTCGAATCCGGCTGGCGCCGCGCCATCCGCACCATCATCGCGTCCGACACCGTGAACTTCCTGGCCGCCGCCGTGCTGTTCATCCTCGCCGTCGGCAACGTCCGCGGGTTCGCGCTCACTCTGGGCCTGACCACCCTGGTCGACCTGCTGGTGGTCGCACTGTTCACCCACCCGACGCTCCAACTCCTCGCCCGCACCAAATTCTTCGGCGACGGCCACAAGCTCAGCGGGCTCGACCCGCGCGCGCTCGGTGCCGTCTACCGCGGCCGGGCCCAGTTCCAGGCTCCCGCGGAGGTGGCCTCCCGCAAGCAGGCGGCCTCCGGTAAGGAAGCCGCGAAGCGCCAGACCATCGCCGAACGCAAGGCGGCTGAGCTCATCGGCACCGGCTCTAAGCCGACCGACGGGAAGGATTCCTAATGGCCAGCTTCAACCAGTTCGGTAACGACCTGCACACCGGCAAGCTGTCGTTCAACATCGTCGCCCGCCGGAAGCTTTGGTATTCGATCGCCGGCGTTATGATCCTCATCGCCGTCCTCGTCCCCGTCCTCCGCGGCGGCTTCTCGTTCGGCATCGAGTTCACCGGCGGATCGGAGTTCGAGGTCTCGGCGCTCTCCAGCCAAGACCAGGCTCCCGCAGCCGACGCCGTGGCCAAAGTGGTTCCTGCGGCCGCGCCGAAGATCTCCGCCGTCGGCACCGACGGCATCCGGGTGCAGACCGACCAGCTCACCAAGACCGAATCACGGGCCGTGAGCGAAGCCCTGGCCGAGGCGTACGGGGTTGACCCGGCCCAGGTCACCTCGTCCTTCATCGGCCCGTCCTGGGGCCAGGACATCACCGGCTCGGCCATCCGGGCCCTGCTGACCTTCCTGGTGCTCGCCGGAGTCGTGATGGCCCTGTACTTCCGCACCTGGAAGATGGCCGCCGCCGCGATGATCGCGCTGCTGCACGACCTCGTGATCACCGCCGGTTTCTACGGCATCACCGGGTTCGAGATCACCCCCGCAGCGGTGATCGGATTCCTCACCATCCTGGGTTATTCGCTGTACGACACCGTCGTGGTGTTCGACAAAATCCGTGAGAACACCAGGGAGGACGGACCCGAGTCCCGCCGGACCTTCGCCGACTCGGTCAACCTCGCCGTCAACCAGACCCTCGTCCGCTCGATCAACACGTCGATCGTCGCTGTGCTGCCCGTCGCGTCGATTCTCGTCATCGGTGCGTTCGTGCTGGGGGCCGGCACTCTGCAGGACATCTCCCTTGCCCTGCTCATCGGCATGCTGGTGGGAACCTACTCGACGATCTTCATCGCGGCCCCGCTGTACGCCCAGCTGCGCGAAAACGAGCCCGGGATCCGCAAGCGCGACAAGAAGGCGCTCGCCCTCAAGGCGAAAGCGACCGGAACCTCCCTCGCGGACGTTCCCGCGTGAGCTTCCCCTCCGCGCGGGAATACGCGGTCCGCCACCCGGGTTTCACGTTTATCCGCTAGTTCAGGGATAATTGGCGCCAGGGAATGAGGTAACGAGATGACTGAGATTACAACGCCATCCACCGCGTCCCTGCGCCGCCTGGTTCCCCGGATCTTCTCGCGGGCGCAGCCCGTCGGGGCTGTGGACACGCTGCTGAAGACCGTGCGCACCCACCACCCCAAGGTGGACCTCTCGATCATCGAGCGCGCGTACACCGCGGCAGAGCGGGCGCACGACGGCCAAAAGCGCCGGAGCGGCGAACCGTACATCACCCACCCCGTCGCGGTCGCGCAGATCCTCGCCGACCTCGGCATCGGGCCCAAGACCGTGGCCGCGGCCCTGCTGCACGACACCGTCGAGGACACCGACTACACGCTGGATGCGTTGCGTGCCGACTTCGGCGACGAGATCACCATGCTCGTGGACGGCGTCACCAAGCTCGACAAGGTCAAGTACGGCGACTCGACACAGGCCGAGACCGTGCGCAAGATGATCGTCGCGATGTCCAAGGACATCCGGGTGCTGATCATCAAGCTCGCCGACCGGCTGCACAACGCCCGCACCTGGGGTTTCGTCCCCGCCGAGTCCGCGATCCGCAAGGCCACCGAAACCCTCGAGATCTACGCACCGCTGGCGCACCGGCTCGGCATCCAAACCATCAAGTGGGAACTGGAAGACCTCTCCTTCGGCGTTCTCTATCCCAAGCTGTACGCCGAGATCGAAAGCCTGGTCAAGCAGCGCACGCCGCAGCGCGAAGAATTCGTGCAGTACGTCATCGACGCGATCAACGACGACCTCAAAGCCGCGCGCATCCGCGGCAAGGTGGCCGGCCGGCCCAAGCAGTACTACTCGATCTACCAGAAGATGGTCGTGCGGGGCCGGGAGTTCGACGAGATCTACGACCTGGTCGGCATCCGCGTCCTGGTGAACTCCGTGCGCGACTGCTACGCCGTACTGGGCGCCATCCACGCGCGCTGGACCCCGCTGCCCGGTCGTTTCAAGGACTACATCGCCACCCCCAAGTTCAACCTGTACCAATCCCTGCACACCACGGTGCTCGGCCCGAGCGGCCGGCCCGTCGAGATTCAGATCCGCACCCAGGAGATGCACGAGCGCGCCGAGTTCGGTGTCGCCTCGCACTGGAAGTACAAGGAGCAGGTCAACGGCAAGAGCTCGGGCCCCGGCCCGCAGAGCGACACCGACATGGCCTGGCTCGCCCACATCTCCGACTGGCAGGCCGAAACCGCCGACCCCAACGAGTTCCTGGACTCCCTGCGCTACGAGATCGGCGCCAAGGAGGTCTACGTCTTCACGCCGAAGGGGCGCGTGATCGGGTTGCCCGCCGACGCCACCCCGGTGGACTTCGCCTATGCTGTGCACACCGAGGTGGGCCACCGCACCATGGGGGCGAAGGTGAACGGCCGGCTGGTGCCGCTGGAGAGCTCCCTCACCACCGGTGACGTCGTCGAGGTGTTCACCTCGAAGAACCCCGACTCCGGGCCGAGCCAGGACTGGCTGAACTTCGTCAAGAGCCCCCGGGCGCGCAACAAGATCCGCCAGTGGTTCACCAAGGAACGCCGAGACGAAGCGATCGAGCAGGGCCGCGACGCCATTGCGCGCGCGATGCGCAAGCAGAACCTTCCGTTGCAGAAGCTGATGAACCAGGACTCCTTCGCCGAAGTGGCCGCTGTCATGCGCTACGAAGACGTGTCGGCGTTGTACGCCGCCGTCGGCGAGGGGCACGTTTCCACCCAGTCGGTTCTGGAGAAAGTGGTCGCAACCCTGCAGAGCGTGGAGGAGAGCGACGCCACCGACCTGCCGTTCACCCCGAACGGGCGCACCCAGACGCTCCGCAACAACGACTCCGGCATCCTGGTGCGCGGTGCCCCCGACATCCTCGTCAAGCTGGCCCGCTGCTGCACTCCCGTTCCCGGTGACAAGATCGTGGGCTTCATCACCCGCGGGTCCGGCGTCTCCGTGCACCAATTCGACTGTCACAACGTGCAGGAACTGCTCAAGGAACCGGAGCGGATGATCGATGTCGACTGGGCGCCGACCTCCAAGAGCCTGTTCCTGGTGCAGATCCAGATCGAGGCGCTGGACCGCTCGGGACTGCTCTCCGACGTCACCAGGGTGCTCTCCGAGCACCACGTCAACATCCTGTCGGCCACGGTGCACACGTCAAGCGACCGCCTGGCGATCAGCCGGTTCGTGTTCGAGATGGGGGACACCACCCACCTCGACCGGGTGCTGAACGCCGTGCGCCGGATCGACGCCGTCTACGACGTGTACCGAGTCAGCGACGGCTGAGCCGGCGGGCAACCGGGCCGGGTGATTCAACCGCGCGGCGGCGGCCAGCTGCGCGGCGGCAATCCGGCTGAACGACATTCCGCGCCGACCCGCCAGGACCGGTTCGCCAGAGTCGATCCCCGCCCGCGCCAGCAACGCGGCGATCAGGACGGTGTCGGCACGGTGGCCGGGTGCGGGCCCCCACCGGGCCAGGTCGATGGCGGTGCGCAGGGGAGTGGTCACCAGCAGGCGGCCCAACCGGACCGTGTCGGCGCTGCCGAGCCGCACCTCACGCAGCTGCGCTCCGGCACCGGGGCGGTTGCCGGTTCGAGCGCCCACGTCCACACAGAACTGGTGCTCCGCCGGTTCAGCCGCCAGGCCGAAGATCCAGGCCGCAGTGAGCCGTTCGGCGGCAGCGCGGCGGGGTGCGGACCGTTGGATCGCGCCGGCCCGGGTGACCGGCCCGTCCGGGGCATCGACCGGACACCAGGAACCGGCCAGCGCGAAGAGCTCCCCATCGAGGCGGGCACAGACCAGCTCGGCCAGCGGCAGGTCGGCTTCGGTCAGCGCAGCGGGCACCAGGGGAGTCATCGCACCAGCGTGCCGGATAACCGGCAGCACGAGAAACGGGACCGGCGAATCTGTGGATGGATTCGTCGGTCCCGTTCTGTGGACAACCGGGCCTCGGTGAAGGTCCGAGCGTTACTGGCCGATGGCCTTCAGCCACGCCTTGCGGGTCTCGAGCGCCTCGGTGGCGTCCTTGATCTTGCGGGCGTCCTTGGTCGCCTCCGCGGCGGCCAGTTCGGCCTCCAGCTTGGCGATCGCATCGTGCAGCTGGCCGGCGAGGCCCTCTGCGCGCGCCTTGGTCTCGGGGTTGTTGCGCTTCCAGTGGTCGTCGTCGAGCTTGCGGACGGCGGCTTCCACCTTGCGCATACGCTCCTCGACCGGCTTGACCTGGTCGCGGGGGACCTTTCCTGCGGCGTCCCAGCGGCGCTGGATGGAGCTGAGCTGCTCGCGCGCCTTGACCCGGTCGGTCTCGGTGAGCAGCGATTCGGCCTCGGTGAGCAGATCGAGCTTGACCACGAGGTTACCGGCGAACTCTTCGTTGTCCTGGGCGTCGATCTCACTCTTGACCGAGTAGAGCACGTCACCGGCAGCCTTGAACTTCGCCCACATGGCGTCGTCCTGCTTCTTGCCGGAGCGGCCGGCGGCCTTCCAGTCCTCGAGCAGATTGCGATAGGCGGGGATGCCGTCCGCACCCTGCGGCGCGAGGGCTTCGGCCTTCTCGATGAGCTGCTGCTTGCGGTTGCGGACGTCCTTGTGGGCGCTGTCCAGCTCGGCGAAGAACGCCTTGCGGTTCTGCTCGATGGTGGTGCGGGCGGCGCGGAATCGCTTCCACAGCTCGTTGGCTTCACCCTTGGGGATCCGCGGAGCGTCGTGTTGGTGGGCCTGCCACTTGGCGAAGAGCGCGTCGAGGGCAGCGCTGGTCTGCTTCCACTGCGTTTTGGCGGGGTCTTCGGCGGCGAGGCGTTCGGCCTCTTCGACGATCCCGGCACGTTCGGCGACGGCGGCAGCACCGGCCGCCTTGGCTTCTACGCTCTGCTGCTCGGTGAGCTCGGAGACGGTGCCACCCAGCGCGCCGAGGCGTTCGGCGAGGGCGGCGAGGTTGCCGACCGCGTTCGCCGAAGCAACCGACTTGGAGAGGTTCGCGACCGACTTGGCGATGTCCGCAGCGGGAGCACCACCCTTCGCGCGCTGCTCGAGCAGGGTGACCTGCCCGTTCAGCTCGACATATTTACGCTCGAAGTAGGCCAGTGCCTCCTCCGGGGTCGCATCCGGGTACTGGCCGACGGCGCGTTCCCCGTCGGCTTCGCGCACGTAGACAGTGCCGGATTCGTCTACGCGACCCCATGGTTGCTGATCTGTCGTAGTCAAGAGCCTCACCTTAATGATTTGGTTGATTCCCCGCGGCGTTGATACCCGCAGCGGGTGAATCCCTGGACAAGCCAGTACTGACACAAGCCAATACCCGCACAAGCCTATTGCAAGCGTGCGCGTCGGTCGGCGGAATCGACCGAACTGTTATCGCAGGACGGGTTACTGGAGCGTGAATGCGGTGATCGTGGTGGGGACCGTCGGTGCGCCGTCTGTGCTGCCGTCGGCGATACCGGCGTCGACGATGCCCGCCTCGAGCTCGTCCAGTCCACTGGTGACCGTGCCGATCACCGTGTACCCGCCGGCCTCGCCGGCCGGAATGGTGGTGTCGTCGTAGACGATGAAGAATTGGCTGCCGTGGCTGTAACCGTCGTCGGACCTGGCCATGGCGATGGTGCCGGCCGGGTAGAGGTCGTCGGCCGGGGCGTTCTCCACCGGGCCGTAGAAGTAATTCGGGCCGCCGGTTCCGTCGCCGGCCGGGTCGCCGCACTGCAGCACGGAGAAGCCGCCGTTGGTGAGCCGGTGGCAGCTGACCCCGTCGTAGAAGCCGGATTGCGCGAGGCTGATCGTTGACGACACGGCCTGGGGCGCGAGCGCGCCATCCAGTGCAACACCCAACGGGATGTCGTTGAGGGTCAGCGTTCCGGTCCAGGTGCGGCCCTCGGCGAGCTCACTGGAGGGCACCTCGCCGGCGTTCGCGCCAGCGGTCGGCGTGACCGTGCCCGCCGTGGGAGTCGGTGTCGGGGTTGCCGTGGCCGCGGCTTCGGGCGAGGGGGTGCCCGGGCCGCCGTTGAAGTAGAACAGCTGCGCGCCCACCAGCAGCACGAGAACGACCAGCAGCGCCGCGCCGGCGATGATGTTGTCGCGCACCCGGCGCTTCTGCTGGTGCTCGTTCACGGCCTTGCGGGCCTGGAACGCGCGAACGCGGCCTCGTGCTTCGCGGGCTTCGCGTTCCTGTTTGCTGCTCGGTGCCACGGAAATCCTCCAGGTGCCGCCTGCGGCGGTAGATAGGCATCCGGGCGTCGACGGCCCGGAACAACCGCAACTCTACGCACCCGTGGCCGGCGGCGAAAACCGGTGTCGGTTTCCTGTCCACGGTGGCCTGCGCCGCCCGACCGGCGCGGGATCGGGCTGTCGGCGGCACAAACTACGCTGGAGCCATGTCTTCTGCCCAGCCCGGCCTTCGTACCGGCGCGACGCCGCTCGCGGTGCGCATGCGCCCCAAGAGCCTGGCCGAGGTCGCCGGCCAGCGCCACCTCCTGACCCCGGGGTCGCCGCTGGTGAGTCTCGCCAATGACAAGTCGGGGGAGCAGGGCTCCGTGTCGGTCATTCTCTGGGGGCCGCCCGGAACAGGCAAGACCACCCTGGCGCAGACGATCGCGCACAGCTCCGGCCGCCGGTTCGTCGAATTGTCCGCCGTCTCCGCCGGGGTGCGGGACGTGCGGCAGGTGATGGAGGAGGCGCGCACCAGCCGGGACCTGTACGGGCTGTCGACGGTGCTCTTCCTCGATGAGATCCACCGGTTCAGCAAGGCCCAGCAGGACGCCCTGCTGCCGGGCGTGGAGAACGGCATCATCATCCTGGTCGCGGCCACCACCGAGAACCCATCGTTCTCGGTGATCTCGCCGCTCTTGTCCCGCTCGCTGCTGCTCACCCTGGAAACCCTCAGCGACGACGACCTCGGCATCGTCGTGGACCGCGCCGTCACCGACGCCAGGGGCCTGGCCGACAGGTTCGTGCTCGACCCCGAGGCCCGCGGCGCGATCATCAGGCTCGCGTCCGGGGACGCCCGCCGGGCGCTGACGGCCCTCGAGGCGGCCTCGGTGTCCGCCGCCACGACCGAGGTCGTCGAGGGCGACAAGCCCGTCATCACCACCGAGATCGTCTCGCTCGCCGTCGACCGGGCACTGCTGCGCTACGACCGGAACGGTGACGAGCACTACGACGTCATCAGCGCCTTCATCAAGTCGGTGCGCGGCTCAGACGTGGATGCGTCCCTGCACTACCTGGCCCGCATGATCGAAGCCGGCGAGGACCCGCGCTTCATCTGCCGGCGCATCATCGTGCTCGCCTCGGAAGACATCGGCATGGCCGACCCGCAGTCGCTGGTCATCGCCATCGCGGCCGCCGACGCCGTGCAGTACATCGGCATGCCGGAAGGCCGCATCCCGCTGGCGCAGGCCGTGGTGCACCTCGCCTGCGCCCCGAAGTCCAACGCCGCCTATATGGCCCTGGACGCCGCCATCGCCGACGTGCGCAACGGCAACACCGGCCGGGTGCCCAAGCACCTGCGCGACGCGCATTATCCGGGCGCGAAGCGACTGGGGCACGGCAAGGGCTACAAGTACCCGCACGACGACGCGCTCGGCGTGCTGCAACAGGACTACCTGCCCACCGAACTCCGCCGCACGCAGTATTACCAACCGACCGAACACGGCAACGAACGCGATGTTTCAGCGCGCCTGGCCAAGCTGCGCAAAATCATCCGGGGTCAGTAGACACGTGCTAACCTTGACCTCGCCTACAACTGGTTTCGTCATGCGGCTGCGTCGCGACACCACCGTTGGAGTGGATTCGCCCTGTAGCCGGGCGGCCCGTGGCACCCACCCCTCTGATCTCCCGAGACGCTCCGGCTTGCCCTTCACCAGGTTCGCCCGATCCGCCTCGGTATCCATTTTCCAATTCCATCCGAAAGGACACTGTGTCTACCAAGTCACGCACCCGCAGCAAGACCCGCCTCTCGCGGGCCCTGGGCATCGCCCTCACCCCGAAGGCCGCCAAGTACCTCGAGAAGCGTCCCTACGCTCCGGGCGAGCACGGCCGCACCAAGCGCAAGACCGATTCGGACTACGCCGTGCGTCTGCGCGAGAAGCAGCGCTTACGCGCCCAGTACGGCATCCGCGAAGCCCAGCTCAAGATCGCCTTCGAAGAAGCGCGCCGTCGCCAGGGACTGACCGGTGAGAACCTGGTTGAGATCCTCGAGACCCGTCTCGACGCCCTCCTCGTGCGCTCGGCCATCGCCCGCACCACCGCCCAGGCCCGTCAGATGGTTGTGCACCGCCACATCCTCGTCGACGGCCAGCTCGTCGACCGTCCCTCCTTCCGCGTGAAGCCGGGCCAGCTCATCCACGTCAAGGCCAAGAGCGAGGGCACCGAGCCCTTCCAGGTTGCCGCGGCCGGCGGTCACGTCGACCTGCTGCCCAAGCTCCCGCCGTACCTCGAGGTCGAGCTCGACAAGCTCCAGGCCCGCCTCGTGCGCGCTCCGAAGCGCATCGAGATCCCCGTGACCTGTGAAGTCCAGCTCGTCGTTGAGTACTACGCAGCACGCTAGTCACCGTCCGGGCGGCCAGCCGCACCGGAACTGAACTACGCTGGAGGGCGGATCACCTACGTGATCCGCCCTTTTGCGTTCTGTGCGCATGTTCGGTGCCCGAGATCGGTCGACCTGAGATGGATGGTGTCCTATGACTGGTGGAGATATTGCCGGCCTGATTGCCGCGGGAGTGTTCGCGATCCTCGTGGCATTCCTCGCCATCCCGCTGATCAAGCTGGGCCGCGTCTTCGATGAGACGACCCTGGCGATCCGCGACCTGAGTTCCAATGTGACGCCGCTCCTGGAGGAAACGACCAGCACGCTCGCACAGACGAACCATCAGCTGGCAACCCTGGATACCATCACCACCAACGTGGCCGAGCTGACCGGGAACGTGTCGGCCATGGTCGCACTCTTCGCCGCCACCGTCGGCGGACCCCTGATCAAGCTGGCCGGGTTCTCCGCCGCCGTGCGTGCCGCGCTCACGGCCTCCCGACCCCGCCGAGGCAAGAAGTAGTCCACTACGCTTGAAACCCTGACCGTCCGGGCCGCGCCCGCATACACCAGCCAGCCTCCGGCCGTCGGTCACCACATCCACAACACAGGGAGAAAATGCCATGAAGAACTTCATCTGGTTGCTCGTCGGCGTCGGTATCGGCTTCGTCGTCGCCCACGAGGTCAATAAGACCCAGCAGGGCAAGCGCTTCTTCACCGACCTGGACGCCAAGACCCGCGAGTTCGGTGAGGCCATCTCCGAGGGCTACCGCAAGCGGGAGGCCGAGCTGCACGCCGCCCTCGGCGACGCCGAGGACACCATCGAAGAGCTGTCCAAGCCGTAACCTCCTTTTTCCTTTCACCGCACTCCTTCCCACCGCATTCCCAGGACCGGGTTCTCACCGGTCCGGCAAACAGTACGGACCCCATGCAGACTGCCGACATCCGCGGGCGCTGGCTCGACTTCTTCGCTGACCGTGGACACACCGTTGTCCCGTCGGCGTCGCTCGTGAGCGATGACCCCACCCTCCTCTTCACCGTGGCCGGCATGGTGCCGTTCGTGCCCTACCTCACCGGTCTGGTGCCCGCGCCGTACCCGCGCGCCACGAGCGTGCAGAAGTGCATCCGCACCAACGACATCGAAGAGGTCGGCAAGACCCCCCGCCACGGCACGTTCTTCCAGATGAACGGCAACTTCTCGTTCGGCGACTACTTCAAGGAGCAGGCGATCAGCTACGCCTGGGAACTGCTCACCTCGAACGAGGCCGACGGCGGCTACGGTTTCGCCGAGAAGGACCTCTGGGTCACGGTGTACGAGAACGATGACGAGGCCTTCGGTTACTGGCGGGCGCTGGGCCTGCCGGAGAACCGCATCCAGCGCCTCGGTATGGACACCAACTACTGGTCCACCGGCCAGCCCGGCCCGGCCGGCCCCTGCAGTGAGATCTTTTTCGACCGCGGCCCCGAATATGGCATCGACGGCGGTCCGGCCACGGACGACGACCGCTACGTGGAGATCTGGAACCTCGTCTTCATGCAGTACCTGCGCGGCGAGGGCAGGGGTAAGAACGACTTCGAGATCCTCGGCGACCTGCCCAAGAAGAACATCGACACCGGCATGGGCCTGGAGCGGGTCGCGTTCCTCAAGCAGGGCGTGCAGAACATGTACGAGATCGACCAGGTGCGCCCGGTTCTGGACCGTGCCGCCGCCCTCTCCGGTCGCCGGTACGGCGCCGACCACGAGGACGACGTGCGGATGCGCATCGTCGCCGACCACGTGCGCTCCTCGCTGATGCTGATGAGCGACGGGGTCATGCCGTCCAACGAGGGCCGCGGCTACATCCTGCGCCGCCTGATGCGCCGGAGCGTGCGGGCCATGCGCCTGCTCGGCGTCGACACCGCCTCCTTCACCGAACTGTTCCCGGCTTCCCGCGACGCCATGAGCGCCGCCTACCCCGAGGTCGCCACCGACTTCGACCGGATCAGCCAGGCCGCCTACGCCGAGGAGGAGACCTTCCTGCGCACCCTCGCGAGCGGCTCCAGCGTGCTCGACATCGCCGTCGCCAAGACCAAGACCGCCCAGAAGACCGAGCTCGCCGGCGACACCGCGTTCCTGCTGCACGACACCTACGGCTTCCCTATCGAGATCACGCTCGAAATGGCGGAGGAAGCCGGCCTCAGTGTCAACCGGGAGGCTTTCGACACCCTGATGGCCAAGCAGCGCGCCATGGCCAAGGCCGACGCCAAAGCGAAGAAGACGCACCTGGCCGACCTGTCGGTGTACAGCGCCTTCCGCGCGCACGGTGAGACGGTGTTCACCGGCTATCACACGCTGCAGACGGAGTCCAGCATCCTCGGCCTGATCGTCGACGGCGCCTCGGTGACCCGAGCGGTCGCCGGCGACATCGCCGAGGTCATCCTCGCCGAAACCGCCCTGTACGCAGAGTCCGGCGGCCAGGAGGCCGACGCCGGCCTGATCGTGGGACCCGGCTATGAGCTCGAGGTGCTCGACGTGCAGAAGCCCGTCAAGGGCCTGATCAGCCACAAGGTTCAGGTCTCCAGCGGCGAGGTGGGTGTGGGCGACTCCGCCACCAGCGTCGTCGACCCGAATTGGCGGCGCGGCGCCCGCCAGGCGCACTCCGGCACGCACATCCTGCACGCTGCGCTGCGGCAGGTGCTCGGCCCGAACGCCCACCAGTCCGGCTCGTACAACAAGGCCGGCTTCTTCCGTCTGGACTTCTCCTGGAACCAGGCGCTCTCGCCGGCGACCCGCAGCGAGATCGAGGAGATCTCGAACAATGCGATTCGCGACAACCTCGAGGTGACCACCCGGGAACTGCCCCTCGACGAGGCCAAGGCGCTCGGCGCTATGGCTCTGTTCGGCGAGAAATACGGTGACCGCGTTCGGGTCGTCGACATCGGCGGCCCCTGGTCGCGGGAACTCTGCGCCGGCACCCACGTGGGCTCCAGCGCCGAGATCGGCATGATCAACCTCGTCAGTGAGGCCTCCGTCGGGTCCACCAACCGCCGGGTGGAGTCCCTCGTCGGCCTTGAAGCGTTCCGCGACCTCGCCGCCGAGCGAGCCATCGTGTCGCAGCTCACCAGCAATCTCAAGACCCCGCGGGAGCAATTGCCCGCCAAGATCGCGGACCTCATGCAGAACCTGAAGGCGGCGGAGAAGAAGATCGCGTCGTTCGAGGCCCGCGCCCTGACCGACCGGGTCCCGGCCCTCGTCGCCCAGGCCGGCCGGGTCGGCGAACTCACCGTGGTCGCCGAGGACCTCGGCACCCTGGGCTCCGCCGATGACGTGCGGATGCTCGTCACCGCCACCCGGGAACGGCTCGGCTCCGACCCCGCCGTGGTGGCCCTCGCCGCGACGGTCGCCGACAAGCCCGTCGTGATCGTGGCGACCAACGCTGCGGCCCGCGACGCCGGTGCGAAGGCCGGCGCGCTGGCCAAGCACCTCGCCGGGATCCTCGGCGGTGGCGGCGGCGGCAAGGACGACCTCGCCCAGGGCGGCGGCACCAAGGTGGAGCTGATCCCCGAGGCGCTCAGCACGCTGCGAACGCTTCTGGCCCGCTAAGCCATGCGGACTGGCGTGCGGGTGGGCATCGATGTCGGGACAGTCCGGATCGGTGTCGCCCGGAGCGACTTCCACGGCATGCTCGCCACCCCGGTCGAGACCGTGCCCCGGGTGAAGGGTGCGCCGGCCGGTGACCTGGCCCGGGTCGCCCATATCGTCACCGAACTCGACGCCGTCGAGGTGATCGTGGGGTTGCCCCTGGCCCTGTCCGGGCGGCACACCGCGTCGACCGAGGACGCCGTCGGGTTCGCCGACGCCCTGGCCGGCACGGTGCCGGTGCCGGTGCGGCTCGTCGACGAACGGCTGTCTACCGTGTCGGCCCAGGCCGCCCTGCGCACCTCGGGACGCAGCACGCGCACCCAGCGTCCAGTGGTCGATCAGGTGGCCGCGACTATTATCTTGCAGCACGCACTTGACACCGAACGGGCCTCTGGTAGACCCGCCGGTGCGCTCGTAGCACAGACCGAGAGGCCGTAATCGTGGCGAAAAGTCCGCCGGAAACCCCTGACGCAGCAAGCGGCAGCGCGGGCGAGGCG
Source organism: Cryobacterium sp. (assembly GCF_025463825.1). Classification (GTDB taxonomy): domain Bacteria; phylum Actinomycetota; class Actinomycetes; order Actinomycetales; family Microbacteriaceae; genus Cryobacterium. The sequence continues at coordinate 14,021 of NZ_JAODBG010000093.1, read as the reverse complement.
TCGTTGCCCTCCCGTCGCTCCATGCGCGATGCGGCCAGGGCCGCAGAGGCCGAGCGCGAGCGTGCGGACGGCACCGCGGCCCCAGCGGATGTGGACGATTCGGCCGCGGCCCGCGCAGCCAGGAACAACCCGTTCGCCGGGCTCGGCTACCAGGCCGAGGGGACGCCGGCGGCAACCGCCCCGACCCGGCCCAGCCAGCCGAGCTCCCGCACCGACCGGCGCGCCCAGGTCTCCTCCCAGCTGGCCGACCGGGTGCCCGCTCCCCGGAAGTCCCGCCGGGGCGGCTGGGGCTGCCTCATCGTCGTGCTCATCGTCCTCGGCCTTATGGCCGCGGCGGCGTTCGCGCTGCAGGGCCCGATCACCCAGCTGATCGCGGCCACCCAGGAGCCCGAAGACTACGAGGGCGGCGGCAGCGGCGAAGTGCTCGTGATGATCCACGACGGTGATACCGGCTCCGACATCGCCGACACCCTGCTCGAGCAGGACGTGGTGAAGAGCTACAGCGCGTTCTACGACCTGCTGCTCGCCCAGTCGGCGGACCCCGTCTTCCAGCCTGGCGCGTACCTGTTGGCCAAGCAGATGAGCGCGCAGGCTGCGCTCGAATCGCTGCAGGACCCCGAGACCCGCCAGGAACTCACCGTCGTGATCCCGGAGGGCACCGCCGCCGTCGACGTGCTCGTCTCGCTCTCCGAGGGCACCGAGATCCCGCTCGCCGAGCTGCAGGCCGCCGCCGCAGACCTGTCAGTTTTCGGGCTGCCGGCGGAGGCCACCAGCCTGGAAGGGTTCCTCTTCCCGGCCACCTACACGTTCGAACCGGGCACCACCGCGGTCGACGTGCTCAAGACGCTGGTCAACCGTCAGTTCCAGGCACTCGACGAGGCCGGGGTCGCACCCGCCGACCGCTGGAAGACCATCGTGATGGCCTCGCTGATCCAACGGGAAGCCGGGCTGCGGGACGACTATTACAAGGTCGCCCGCGTGTTCTACAACCGGCTCGACCCGAACCAATGGGAGAGCGGGCTGTTGGAGTCGGACGCCACGGTCGCCTACGGCACCGGGAACACCCACCTCGTCACCACCACGGATGACGAACGTGAGGACCCGAACAACGCCTACAACACCTATCTGCACCCCGGGCTGCCCGTCGGGCCGATCAGCAACCCCGGCGACCTCGCGATCGACGCGACCCTGCACCCGGCGGACGGGACCTGGCTGTTCTTCGTGACCTGGAACCTGGACACCGGAGAGACGATCTTCTCCACCACCGTCGACGAACACGATGCCGGCGTTGCCAAATGGCTGGACTGGATGGAGGAGCACCCCGAATATGGCTGACCCCACCACATCCCCTGACGCCACAGCCTCCCGTCCCGCACTCGACCGGCGCCGACTGGCCGTGCTCGGCTCCCCGATCGCGCATTCCCTGTCGCCGGCCCTGCACACCGCGGCGTACCGGGCGCTGGGGCTGCCCTGGCAGTACACCGCGACCCGGGTGGACGCCGGCGAGTTGGCTGGATTCATCGACGGGCTCACTCCGGAGTGGCTGGGCCTGTCGCTCACCATGCCGCTCAAGCACAGCGTGCAGTCCCGGCTGAACGACCTCGACCGGGTCGCCACCCTCACCGGCGCCGTCAACACCGTGCGGATCGAGAACTGGCCGGCGGACGGTTCCACCCCGGCCCGCACCGGCTACAACACGGATGTGCCCGGCCTCGTCCGGGCCCTCGCCGAAGCCGGCATCGACCGGGCGGTCCGCGTGACCCTGCTGGGTGCCGGTGCAACGGCCGCATCCGCCCTGGTCGCCGCCGCGGAGCTCGGTGCGGAGACGGTGGACATCATCGCTCGCACTCCCACCCGCGCCGACACCCTGGTTGACCTCGGCCGACGGCTGGGCCTGGTCGTGACGGTGTCGGGGCTCTCCGCCGTCGCCGACGCCGCCCGGGTCAGCGATCTGGTGATCAGCACCCTGCCCGGCGACGCCCGACTGGCCGCCGAATTCCCCGCCGCTCTCCGCGCGAACACGCTGCTCTTCGACGTGGGCTACGCGCCCTGGCCGACGGCCCTGGCCGGTTCCTGGGCTGCGGCGGGAGGGCGCGCCAACTCCGGCCTGACCATGCTGCTGCACCAGGCGCTCATCCAGGTGCGCATCTTCGTGGGGAACGACCCGTTCCTGCCCCTGCCGGACGAGGACCAGGTCCTGCTGGCCATGCGGGCCGCGCTGCCCGCCGACGGCCGCACCGGTGCCGATTCGGCCGGCCACCCTGTGGAAGGATAGAACCCATGCTTCGTTGGCTCACCGCCGGAGAGTCCCACGGCCCCGAACTCCTCGCCATTGTCGAGGGTTTGCCCGCAGGGATCCCGGTCACCCTAGATGACATCCGCCTCGACCTTGCGCGCCGCAAACTCGGCTACGGCCGGGGCGCCCGCATGAAGTTCGAGCAGGACGAACTGAACATCTCCGGGGGAGTGCGCCACGGCCGCACCCTCGGCGGCCCGGTCGCCCTGCGCATCGGCAACACCGAATGGCCTAAGTGGGTCGACGTGATGAGCCCCGAACCCATCGAGGGCGACAAGCTCACCCGCGGCCGCGGCGCTCCGCTGGTGCGTCCGCGCCCGGGCCATGCCGACCTCGTCGGAATGCAGAAGTACGACTTCGACGAGGCCCGCCCGGTCCTGGAACGCGCCAGCGCCCGGGAGACGGCCGCCAGGGTCGCCCTCGGCGCCGTCGCCCGCGCCTTCCTGGCCGGCCTCGGTGTCGAACTGGTCAGCCACACCCTCTCCATCGGTCCGGTTCGCGTGCCGGAGGGCTCACCGTTGCCGCGCCCGAGCGACGTCGACGCCCTCGACGCCGATCCGTTGCGCTGCTTCGACGCCGCCACCAGCGCGCTCATGGTCGCGGAGGTGGACGCCGCCCACAAGGACGGCGACACCCTCGGCGGCATCGTGGAGGTGCTCGCCTACAACCTCCCGCCCGGGCTCGGCTCGTTCGTGCACTGGGACCGGCGCCTCGACTCGCAGCTCGCCGCCGCCCTGATGGGCATCCAGGCGATCAAGGGTGTCGAGGTCGGCGACGGTTTCCTCACCACCACCCGCCGCGGTTCGGATGCGCACGACGAACTCGTGCAGGTCGACGACCAGATCCTCCGCTCCAGCGACAAGGCCGGCGGCACCGAGGGCGGCATGAGCACCGGCACCGTGTTGCGCGTCCGCGCCGGCATGAAACCCATCGCCACCATTCCGCGGGCCCTGCGCACCGTGGACATCACCACGAGCGAAGCCGCCCCCGCGCACCACCAGCGCTCGGACGTCTGTGCGGTGCCCGCCGCGGGCGTCGTGGCCGAGGCCATGGTCGCGCTGGTGCTCGCGAACTCCATGCTCGAGAAGTTCGGCGGCGACTCGCTCACCGAAACCAAGCGCAACCTGGACGCCTACCTCGCCAGCATCCCGGCGAACCTGCGCACCGGGGCGTCCAGCGACGCCACCGTCTGACGTGCTGTTCCTGAGCCCGGAGGCGTCCCGGCCGGCCGAGGGCTGGCCGGCCGCTCCGTCGCCGCACCAGCCGCCGCGACCGACGCGAGCCGCTGACGATACGACCGATCCTGACGCTGGACCCGTAAGCAGCGAACCGCCACGGGAGACCGAAACACCGTTGTATCCGTTGGTCTTCGTCGGTCCCATGGCGTCGGGCAAGTCGAAGATCGGTCGCCGGGTGGCGCGCACCCTCCGGGTGCCGTTCGTCGACACCGACAAGGTGATCGTGGCCACGAACGGTGCGATCACCGAGATCTTCGCCCGGCACGGCGAGGACCACTTCCGGGCGCTCGAACGTGCCGCGGTGGCGGCCGCGCTGCAGCGGCAACGGGTGATCGTGTCCCTCGGCGGGGGAGCGGTCCTCGACCCGGCCACCCGCGCCGACCTCCGCCGGGCCACGGTGGTCTCGCTCAGCACGACCGCGGACGCCGTGCGCAACCGTACCAAGAACGCCAAACGGCCCCTGCTCGCCGCGGGCCCTGACGCCTGGCAACAAATTTATGACGAGCGCCGCCCGCTCTACGAGGCGCTGGCCAGCATCTCCTTCGATACGTCGACCAGGCCGGTCGACGCCATCGCCGCCGACATCGTGAAATGGGTTAGAAAACAATCGTGACCGACATCATCCCCGCAGAGTCCGGCACCACCACCATCACCGTCACCGGCGTCGACAGCTACCCGGTCTCGATCGGTCGCGGCATCGTCGCCGACGTTGCCCAGCAGCTGGGCGACACCGTGAAGAAGGTGCTCATCGTGCACACCTCGCACCTCGGCGCTCGCGCCGTGGCGCTACGGGAGAGCCTGCTGGACCGCTACGAGGTGCTCATCGCCGAGGTACCCGACGCCGAAGCCGCCAAGCGCGTGGAGGTGGCCGCCTTCTGCTGGCAGGTGATGGGCCAGTCCGACTTTACCCGCACCGACGCCGTGATCGGCTTCGGTGGCGGCGCGGTGACCGACCTGGCCGGTTTCGTGGCCGCGACCTGGCTCCGCGGTGTGAAGCTCGTGTTGATTCCCACCAGCGTGCTCGGCATGGTCGACGCCGCCGTCGGCGGCAAGAACGCGATCAACACGGCTGAGGGCAAGAACCTCGTCGGCACCTTCTACGCCCCCGCCGCCGTGGTCTGCGACCTCGAGATCCTGAACGACCTGCCCCGCAACGAGATCCTCGCGGGCTTCGCCGAGATCGTGAAGGCGGGATTCATCCAGGTCCCGGAGATCCTCGACATCGTCGAAGCCGACGTCGCCGCGGTCACCGACCCGACCACACCCGAATTCCGCCGGGTACTCGAACTGGCCATTGGGATGAAGGCCCGCGTTGTCGGCGTCGACTTCAAGGAGGCGGGCCTGCGGGAGATCCTCAACTACGGGCACACCCTCGGCCACGCCGTCGAGCACGCCGAACGGTACGGCTGGCGGCACGGCGCCGCGGTGGCCGTTGGCATGATGTTCGCCGCGGAACTCGCCCGGCTCAGCGGCCGGCTCTCCGACGAGGCCGTCGACCGGCACCGCCGCATCCTGGAATCACTGACCCTTCCGATCAGCTACCCGGCAGGCCGCTGGCCCACCCTGCTGGCCACCATGCAACGCGACAAGAAGACCCGCAGCGGCATGCTGCGCTTCATCGTGCTGGACGACATCGGCAAGCCCACCGTGCTCGAGGGACCGGATGCGTCCCTGCTGTTCGCCGCGTACCAGGAGATCGGCTCCTAGCCGACCGTGCTCCCGGGCAGGGGCCGTTGCCGGATCGGGAAGGCCGCAGTAAGTTGTGGATTCCTTGTATGCAACGAAGGAGTTGTCCCGTGCAGTCACTCAGCAAGCTCCACACCATAGCGCTCGCGAGCCTGTCCGTGTTCGCCCTCACCGTCTGCGGAATCGGAACAACGGCACAAGCTCACCCCGGAAACGGGGGCGGGCGCTACGTCGCCGGCGCCGACGGGAGCGGTGACGCATACTTCCCTTACGCCGGCAACGGCGGCTACGACGTGCAGAACTACGACCTGGCGCTCCGCTACGCGCCACCGGCGGATCCCACGGTTCTCACGGGCCGGCTCGACGGGGTGGCGACCATCACCGTCCGTGCCCTGCAGGACCTCAAGTCGCTCAATTTCGACCTTCGCGGACTCGAGGTCACTTCCGTGCAGGTGGACGGCAAGGCCGCGGCCCACGGGAAGTCGCTCGGCAATGCCAACGCCGAATGGTCACAGACGCAGGACGAGGCAAACCGGTACTGGGAACTCACGGTCGCTCTGCTGCCGAAGCTCAAAGCCGGCCAGACGACGACCATCGTCATCGAGTACGGCGGAAGCACCGGGCAGCCGCTCGACACCACCGGCGCCCTCTACGGGTGGGTCACGACAGCCGACGGCGCCATGGTGGTCAACGAGCCCGAGGGCGCGGCCACCTGGTACCCGGTGAATGACGACCCGCAGGACAAGGCAACGTACTCGTTCCACATCACGGTGCCGGACGGGAAGACGGCCGTGGCGAACGGGCTACCCGTCGGCGAGCCCCGGGCTGCGGCAGGCTGGACGACGTGGGAGTGGCAGGCGTCCGACCCGATGGCCAGTTACCTGTCGACGGCGAGCGTCGGCGACTACACCTTCTCGCGCGACGTGGGCCCGGACGGTCTACCGATTCTCAACGCCATCGACTATGGCGTGACCGGTGAGGACCTGGCAGAGTCGACCGCGTCACTCGCATTGCAACCCGAGATGATCGCCTTCCTCGAGAGCCAGTTCGGGCCGTACCCCTTCGAGACGTTCGGCGCGATCGTCGATGACGACACGGTCGACTACGCACTGGAGACCCAAACCCGACCGGTCTATTCCGAGGTTGCGGACGAGTACACCGTGGTGCACGAAATGGGGCACCAGTGGTTCGGGAACTCCGTCTCCCCGTCGGACTGGCGTGACATCTGGTTGAACGAAGGCTGGGCGACCTACATCGAATGGCTGTGGGCCGAGCGTCAAGGCACGGCGACGATTCCCGACCAGTTCGCCGACACGGTGGCCTACCTGGACGCGAACGACGGTTGGGCGCTCAACATCGCGGACCCGGGTCGCGACAGCCTGTTCGACGCTCCGGTCTACCTGCGCGGAGCGGCCGCCCTGTACGCGTTGCGCGCGACGATCGGTGACACCGCATTCTTCGACGGCGCCCGGCTGTGGCTGACCCGGTACAGCGACTCGACAGCGACCACCGAGGACTTCGAAGCGGTGATGGAAGAGAGCTCCGGCCAGCAACTCGACAGCTTCTTCGACGACTGGCTGCGCGAAGCCGACCGCCCGACAATGCCGGAGTCCTGAGCACAGCGGAGCATCCTGTGCCTAGAATGAAGCACCCGACCGGCCCGTGAGCAGGTCGCCGACGACCAGCGCTGATCGGAGGTGGATGTGAGCAGCCCGTGGACCGTCGCCGGCACCGACTCGGCTCACGCATCCTTCGCCCGGCAGGAGCGTCAGCACGAGGCCGTGATCGGGGACCGGACGGAGCTGCCGCCCACGAACGTCGCCGGTGCCGGGGTGCGACGCCTCGTCCGGGAGTCCTGGCAACGCTCGCTCTCGCTGCGGCTGGACCCGCTCACCGCCCAGGCCGCGCCGACCCTCAGCGCGGATGACCTGGGCCGGCTGCGGCCGCACCATCCGCTGGCCGCCGTATTGCCGGTGATCAACCGCCTGCTCGTGCGGCACGCGGCCGAGTTCGGCCTGATCGTGGCCGTGGCCGACGAGACGGGCCGGCTGCTCTGGATCGACGGCGACAGCGCCGTGCGCACTCGTGCGGAAGACATGCACTTCGTGGTGGGCGCGGACTGGTCGGAGGCGCGGGTGGGCACCAGCGCACCGGGCACCGCACTCACCCTCGACCACGGCATCCAGATTCAACGCGCGGAGCACTTCAGTCAGCTGGCGCACTCGTTCAGCTGCACGGCGGTTCCCGTGCACGACCCGGTGACCCAAGCGGTGCTCGGCGTCATCGACATCACCGGGGGAGACGGTGCGGTCGCCCCACAGACCCTGCCGCTGATGGAGGCCGCCGTCGCCGCTCTCGAGGCGGAGCTGTGCATCAACAGCCTTCGCGCACCCGGGCCGGCACGGGGCCGACCGTCCGGCTTCGCCGCCTCGAACGTGCTGCTCAGCGTGCTGGGCACCGAGCACGGTGTGCTGCACGGCGCGGCCGGGCCCGGCACCCCCGGCCGGTTCGGCGCGCCGGTACCCGGCGCACACCCCTCCGCTGACCTCAGCCGGCGGCACGCCGAGATCCTGCTGCTGCTCGCCTGGCACCGGCAGGGGCTCTCCGCCGAGCGCCTCGCGGCCTACCTCAGCGACGACCAACCGCATGCGGTGGAGAACCTGCGTGCCGAGATGGTGCGGTTGCGCCGGGTGCTGGCGGGGAGCCATCCGACCCTGCGCATCGCGTCCAGGCCCTACCGGCTCGAAACCGGCATCGACACCGATGCCGGGCGGCTGCTGGCGCTGCTGGGCCGCGGCGCCCACCGGATGGCTCTGGCCGCCTACCGCGGGCCGGTGCTGCCCGGCTCGAGCGCGCCGGGCGTGACCGAGATCCGGGCCGAGGTGAGCCGGCGGCTGCGGCAGACCCTACTCAGCGACGCCTCGGTGGAGGTGCTGCTCGATTACGCCCGCAGCGACGAGGCCACCTGGGACAACGAGGTGTGGCGGGCCTGCCGGGAACTGCTACCCGCCCGGTCACCGCAGCGGGCCGCCGTGGTGGCGCACCTGGGCGGGATCGAGGCGGAATTCGCCGCGTAGGCCTGCCGTGGTCAGTTCAGGATGGCCACGACCACGCTCACGTAGGCCAGAGCGCCGACCAGCCACACGCATCCCACCAGGGGGATCAGGCGTGCGGTCAGCCCGGTTCGCAGTATCGCTGCTGCCAGGAAGGCGACGGACAGGGCGATCTCCAGGGACCGTTACATCGGACTGGTGGTGTCCGCGATTGTGTTCAGCGCCCAGATGCCCTCGCCGAGAAGGACCGCGCTGAGCGGCGTGACGCCCAGCGAGCGCCACACCGGGCCGCCGTGCCGCACCAGGCCGGCCGAGACGCCGAGCACGGGGCCCGCGATCAGGCTGACGACTGTTCAGATCGAGGTGAAGGTGTCCCCGTCGTCGAACCCGCGCCATTCCGACACCACGCTGTAGGACTCGGTGAGCAGCAGGAAGACCAGCACACCCGAAAACAAGCCGAGGAGGGGCTTGGCGCGGCCCAGCCAGACCAGCAGGAAGCTGAGCATGGTCCAGCCGCCGACGGAATTGGCCAGCGAGTTGATCCAGGCCGGCAGGTATTGCTGGCCGAAGCTGGTCAGCCCACCGACCAGCATGGCGCCCGGACCGGTCACCAGCACCGCCCGAAGCGCTGAGGGCACGCTCTCGCGGTACCACCAGAGCGCTCCCGAATGCACCGGCGCGACAGAATGGGACGCTTCGAGGGTTTCCATGTTCTCGACGTTAGGCAGTCCGTCCGGGCGGCGGCGTCCTCCCGGCGGATGACAGCCGCGGACCTCAGGAATAACTCTCGCAACGTTTCGCAACCGTTTACGCCGCCCCCGGCACACCGAATGCGAAAGTCATCTTCAAGCCCCGCTACGAGAACTGGATCGGAGGCGAATGGGTGCCGCCGGTGAAGGGGCAGTACTTCGAAGACATCTCTCGGGTCAACGGCAAACCATTCACCGAGGTCGCCCGCAGCACCCACGAAGACATCGACCTGGCCCTCGATGCCGCCCACAAGGCCGCGCCGGCCTGGGGGAAGACCACCGCCACCCCACGCGCCGCCGTGCTCAACAAGATGGCGGATGTCATCGACGCGAACCGGGAACTCCTCGCCGTCGCCGAAACCTGGGACAACGGCAAGCCCATCCGGGAGCCGTTGAACGCCGACCTACCCCTGGCCGCGGACCACTTCCGGTACTCCGCCTCCGCCATCCGGGGCCCAGGACGGCGACCACGCCGAACTCGACAACGACACCATGTCGTACCAGTTCCACGAGCCCCTCGGCGTGGTGGGCCAGATCATCCCGTGGAACTTGCCGATCCTGATGGCGGTCTGGAAGCTCGCGCCGGCGCTGGCGGCCGGCAACGCGGTGGTGCTCAAGCCCGCCGAGCAGACGCCCGCGTCGATCCTGGTGCTGATCGAACTCATCGGCGACACCTGCCGCCCGGGGTGCTGAACATCGTCAACGGCTTCGGCATCGAGGCCGGCAAGCCGCTGGCCTCGTCGAACCGCATCCGCAAGATCGCCTTCACCGGCGAGACCACCACTGGCCGGTTGATCCTGCAATACGCCAGCGCCAACATCATCCCGTCGACGGTGGAGCTGGGCGGCAAGAGCGCCAACATCTTCTTCGAGGATGTGGCGCAGAAGGACGACAGCTACTACGACAAGGCGCAGGAAGGCTTCGTGTTGTTCGCGTTGAACCAGGGCGAGGTATGCACCTGCCCCAGCCGGGCCCTGCTGCACAAGCCGATCTACGACAGCTTCCTCGGCGGCGCGATCGAGCGCACCAAGCTGGCCAAGCAGGGTGATCCGCTGGACACCGACACCCAGGTCGGCGCCCAGGCCAGCAACGACCAGCTGGAGAAGATCCACTCCTACATCGACATCGACATCGACGTCGGCAAGAAGGAGGGCGCCAAACTCCTCCTCGGCGGCGATCGGGTGGACCTGGGCGGAGACCTCAGCGGCGGCTACTACGTGGAGCCGACCATCTTCGAGGGCCAGAACAAGATGCGCATCTTCCAGGAGGAGATCTTCGGACCCGTCGTGGCGGTCACCAGCTTCGATGATTACGACGATGCCATCTCCATCGCCAACGACACCCTCTACGGGCTCGGTGCCGGCGTCTGGTCACGGAACGGCACCACCGCGTGCCGGGCCGGCCGGGACCTGCACGCGGGCCGGGTCTGGGTGAACAACTATCACAACTACCCGGCTGGGGCGGCCTTCGGCGGCTACAAGAGTTCGGGGATCGGGCGCGAGAACAACAAGCTCGCCCTGGGCCACTACCAGCAGACCAAGAACCTGCTGGTGAGCTACTCCGAGGACGCGCTGGGCTTCTTCTAACCCGTGCTGCCGGCCGGGGGGCCATACCCGGTCGCCCGGCCGGCACCCACACTGACCAGCACCACCCGCTTCCCCCTGGAGGACGACATGACAGATCTGATCACACCGGCACCCGTCGCGGCAGTCGAGGCGAGTATCACCATCGCCGGCGAAACCCGTTCACGGGTGGCGCTGACCCAGCCGACGGTCGAGCTGTTGCAGAGCCTCTGGGAGGAGTACGGTCCGCTGATGTTCCACCAGTCCGGCGGTTGCTGCGACGGCAGTTCGCCGATATGCTTCCCGGCGGGGGAGTTCATCACCTCCGACCAGGACGTGCTGCACGGTCGGCTCGACATCGCGCCGGCGGGGGAGCCGGAGCAGCTCATCGACTTCTGGATCTCGGCCGAACAGTTCGAATACTGGAGCCACACCGCCTTGCTGATCGACACGGTGAAGGGGCGTGGCGGCGGTTTATCGGCCGAGGCGCCGCGCGGGGTCCGGTTCATCATCCGGTCGGAGCTGATGGAGACGTTCAGCGGCTGACCGGCGCCCGAGTGGAGCGACCGTGATAGGTGGCGGCCCTCTAGGCTGGGTCCATGCGCACAGTCCTCGTCCTCAACGGCCCGAACCTCGGACGCCTCGGCAGCCGGGAGCCGGATGTCTACGGCTCAGCGAACCTCGGCGACCTGCGCGTGCTGCTCACCGAGGCGGCGCCCGACGACGTCACGGTGGACGTGCGCCAGACGGACGACGAAGCCGAGCTCATTCACTGGCTGTACGAGGCCGTCGACACGAGCACCCCGGTGGTGCTCAACCCGGCCGCGTTCACCCACTACAGCTACGCGCTGCGCGACGCCGCCGCCCTGGTCACCAAGGCCGGCATTCCGCTTGTAGAAGTGCACATCTCCAACCCGCACGCCCGGGAAACCTTCCGGCACACCAGCGTGGTCAGCGCCGTGGCGACCGGCGTCATCGCCGGCTTCGGCTTCGACTCGTACCGGCTGGCCCTCGACCACATTGTCCGGCTGCCCCCGGCCGTCGGCTAGAATGCTCTGAGGCCTCCTGGGCCCTTCAGGCCTCACGGCCGCGCACCTTACCAATTGAATCGAACGGAACACCTTTTCATGGCATCTACCGCCGACATTCGTAATGGCGTCGTCCTCAACATCGACAAGCAGCTGTGGGCCGTCATCGAGTTCCAGCACGTCAAGCCCGGCAAGGGTGGCGCCTTCGTGCGCACCAAGCTGAAGAACGTCGTCACGGGCAAGACCGTTGACCGCACCTTCAACGCCGGCGCCAAGATCGAGACCGAAAACGTCGACCGCCGCGACTTCCAGTACCTGTACGCGGATGGCGACTCCTACGTCTTCATGGACGTCTCCGACTACGACCAGCTCACCGTTTCCTCCACCGTCGTCGGCGACGCCGCCAACTTCATGCTGGAGAACCAGGCCGTCACCGTGGCGCTGCACGACGGCAACCCGCTCTACGTCGAGCTGCCGGCGTCAGTGGTGCTCGAAATCACCTACACCGAGCCCGGCCTGCAGGGCGATCGCTCCACCGGCGGCACCAAGCCCGCCACCGTGGAAACCGGCTACCAGATCCAGGTGCCGTTGTTCCTCGAGCAGGGCACCAAGGTCAAGGTCGACACTCGTAACGGTGACTACCTCGGCCGCGTCAGCTAGTGAGCGCCCGTACCAAGGCGCGTAAGCGCGCGATCGACATCCTCTACGCCGCCGACATCCGCCAAACGACGATCCCGCAGTCCCTGGCGATGGAGGCCGAGCGTGCCGCCAACGAGCCCGCCCGCATGGTGTCGTGGCTGTACGCCCGCGACATCGTCGACGGGGTCGTGGACCACCGCGACGAGATCGACGAGCTCATCGAGACGTACTCGCAGGGGTGGACGTTGTCGAGGATGCCCACCATCGACCGTGCGATCCTGCGGATCGGCATCTGGGAAATCCTGTACAACGACGCGGTGCCGCACGCCGTCGCGATCGACGAGGCCGTCGAGGCAGCGAAGGTGCTCTCCACGGATGACTCGGCGGGATTCGTGAACGGGCTGCTCGGCCGCATCGCGCAGACGGCGCCATCCGCCTGACCGGCATCGTCGCCAGAACCGCACCGCCGCGGGAACGACCAGCACGATCAAGCACGACGAGTGCCCGTCCGGTGGCCTGAGCCACCGGACGGGATGACCGAGGGGGAGAGCTTGACTGCAGACAGCCACGACGAGACCGGGGAACCGACGCCGCAGGCGCCGCTTGCTCCTCCCACCCAGGGCGCCGTGCAGGTGCAGGGCTATCCGGCACCGACCGGCCACGGCTTCCCTGCCGTGCCGACGCCCGGGAACGGCCCGCTCGGGGTTCCGGCCGCGCCGCGCACAAACACGATGTCGATCGTCTCCCTGATCACCGGTTTTTTCTGCTCCATTGCCGCCGTGATCACCGGGCATCTCGCGCTCGGCCAGATCCGGCGCACCGGCGAGAACGGGCGAGGGCTCGCCATCACCGGTCTGGTGTTGGGCTACCTGGGCATCGTCGCCGGCGCCGTGGCGCTGATTTACGCGATCCTGTTCGCGGCCTCGATCGGTTCGATCTTCTCCGCGATAATCGGCTCGACGTCGTCCTCGTCGTCGTCGCCGTCCGTCATCACCGCGGGCCAGGTCGGTGCCGCGCACCTTGATGAGGGCTACCTCGAGGTGGGCGCCGGCAGCGTCGTCGTCGACCTGTATATCGACCCGATGTGTCCGTTCTGCGGCCAGTTCGACACGGCGAATGGTGACGCCCTCGCCGCGCTCGTGGACGATGACAGCATCACCCTGCGCCTGCACCCGCTGACCTTCCTGGACAGTGCGTCGCAGGGGAGCGAATACTCCTCACGGGCCTCGGCCGCTCTCACCTGCGAGGCCGCGCTCAACCCGGGCTCCACCTTGGACTACCTGGCCGCCATGTTCGCCAATCAGCCGGCGGAGGGCACGGCAGGCCTCACCGACGACCAGCTGGTAGACCTGTCTTCGGGTAAGGAATCAATCGCGGACTGCGTCGCCGGCGGCGAGTACCAGGCTTGGGTGCAGTGGAACACCGACAACGCAGTCAACGGACCGATCGAAGACGCCGAGATCACCTCCATTCAGGGCACGCCCACCGTGCTCGTGAACGGTCGCCAGTACACCGGCGCGATCGACGACCCGACCGCCCTGACCGAGTTCATCTCAGGCACCGTCTCCTAGCTCGCCAACCGTGAGCTGAGCCCCGAAAACGCGACGTTTTCGGGGCTCTTCGCAGTTCTCCCGGGCCCGTTCTTCAGTGTCGGTGGTAGGTGAGACGATCTCACTATGAGTAGCCCCGATCAGGCACCACCGCCAGTTCCAGACGATGACGACGACCACTCTCCGGAACCCGCTCCACCAGATCCACCACCACCCACAC
>NZ_JAODBG010000071.1 GCF_025463825.1 Cryobacterium sp. | reverse complement strand
GCCGGCCGTCCCGCCGGCCGTCGCGCCGAGCGTCGCGCCGGGCGTCGCGCCGGGCGACAGGCCGGTCGACGCGGCGTCGGTGCGGGACTGGGTGAACGATGCCCCGAACACGGTCAGTGCTCCCCGCGGCCGGCGGCCACGACGTGGGCCGGCTGCCCGGCGAACGCCGCGGCGACCCCTGCGGAGGTGACCGCCTTCGGCTCGGCCATGGTCAGCACCGAGCGATACACCTCAACGGTGGCCGCAGCGATCAGGTCCCAGGAGTAGCGGCTCTGCACCCGAGCGTGACCCGCCCTGCCCAGCCTCGCGGCCTCATCCGGATGGTCAAGCAGGTGCCCGAGGGCCATCGCGATCGCCGCCGGATCTCGCGGAGGAACGTGGATACCGGTCACGCCGTCGACCACGCTGTCGGTCAGCCCGCCGACGGCCGCCACGACGACGGGCACGCCGCAGGCCATCGCCTCCAACGGCGTGATTCCGAACGGCTCGTACCAGGGCGCGCAGACAACGACGCTGACCGAGCGGAGGAGGGCGGGAAGCTGCGCCTGCGCCACCTGGCCACGGAGGATGACCTGCGCCGCCACGCCGTGGTCGGCCGCTGTGCGCTTGAGCCGGAGTCCGTCCGGGTCGAGGCCCATCTCCTCCTGCGACCTTCCGCCACCCACGATGATCAGGTCGAGGTCGTCCCGGCCGGCGTTCCTGAGCAGGGCCACGGCCGCGATCACCAGATCGACGCCTTTCCGGGGAACGAGTCGGCCCACCACCGCCACGCGGGTCCGGTTCCGCGGCTTGTCTTCTTCTCGGGGACCGTCGGGGCGGAACAGGCCGAGATCCACGCCGCACGGCACCACGGACACGATCCTGGGGTCTACGCCCAGTGCGCGCAGCTCGAGCACCTCGTCTGAGCAGGTGGCGATGACGGCGTCGACGCTCTGTCCGACCCACGGCTCGAGCGCCTGGCGTTCGGGCGGGCTGGTGTCATCGCTGCCCTGGTGGCGGCGTTTGACCGTTCCGAGGGCGTGGAACGTCTGGACCACGGGGATGCGGCCTGCGCCCGAGTCGGCGAGGACCTGCACCGCGGCCAGGCAGGCGACCCCGGACATCCAGAAATGGCCGTGTACCAGGTCGGGGGGATCGGTGCGCCAGTCCGCCGCGATTCCCGCGGCCAGCTCCGGCAGGAGAGGGACAAGATCGTCCTTGCTGATGGGAACCGGGGGCCCGGCGGTGATGTGCACCACCTCCACACCGGGTGCGGCAACCACCCTCTCCGGCAGGGCGTCGTCGTCGCGGCGGGTGTACACGGTCACGGTATGGCCCAGCCGGGCAAGGGCGCAGGCCAGGGCGGCAACATGCACGTTCTGTCCGCCGGCGTCCACGCCGCCCAGCGCGGCAAGGGGGCTCGCGTGCTCGGATACCAAGGCGATCTTCATCGAGGACTCCCTTTCGGGCCGGCGGCCGCGGCGGTATCCGCGGCCGAAACCTTGTGTGCCCGCGCGCCAGGGTCCAGCGCCGGGAGCCGGCCGTGCGCTCGCCGGGTCACGTCGTCGAGCACCTCGTCCCAGCGCCGGAGGAACAGGGCCAGGCCGTAGTGGGTCAGGGCGGCACGGCGGGCCAGCAGCCCACGCCGGCGCGCCTCGTCGGGGTCTGCCAACAACACCCTGGCGGTGGCCACCAGCTCATCGACGTTGGTGGAAATCGCGCCCGCCTCGGGCGGCACGGCGCGGACGGCCTCGGTGGTGGCCAGGACGAGCACGGGCATCGCCAGATGCATCGCCTCGATCAACGACAAGCCGAGCGACGTCCACCTGGCCGGGTGTACGTAGAGCCGGCGGCGGGCGAGTGCCGCGTGCAGCTGCCCGGAGGGCAGGTCCCCTCGGTGCTGCACTCCGCTGGCCGAAACGAGCGGGTCGACGGGCGCGCGGTCGGGAATGCCGAAGAGGTCCACCGGGCCGGCCGTGCCGAAACGGCTGAGCAGGTCCGTTCCCGTGACCCGCCAGCGCCGTACTGGTTCGTTGATGACGGCCGCCATCCTGGGCAGCTCGCCGGTATAAAGCGCCCCGGGGTCGACGATGCCATGTTCGATGACGGTCGTGGGTGCCCGGCCGCACTCCCAGAACAGGTCATTGAAGTAGCTCACGTGGACAACGGGGATGTCGGAGCGGTCGGCAAGCACGTGGAGGCTGTTGGGCACGTCGACCCGCGGCGTGTTGTGTTCAACGAAGACGGCGGGGACGTCCCGGCCAGGCCGGACGCCGAGCAGCTGCTCACACAGCTCCACCTCCCGAGGGCGTTGCAGCACGATGCAGTCGATGTCCGCGTCGTGCAGGTGGTCGGCCGGCACGTCGACCGCGCGCTCCGGCCAGTCCCGGCCGGCGCGGCCGAGCCCCCATGGATCGCCGGGAACGGTCGTGGGCAGCAGGTAATCGTGCCCGCCCTGCACGAAGGCGTCGGTCCAGGACCCGTGCACGTGCCACAGCAGGATTCTCATGCCGCCCCCTCCCCGGCGGGCCGGTCCGGCCGGGGAACCGCCAACGGCCGGCCGGCGCGGGCGAGCAGTTGCAGGGCCGCCCGCGCGGCATCCGTCGCGGAAACGCCGGTGAGACAGGGGTGCCCCGGTACGGGGCAGGTCCGGGCGCGGCTTCCGCGGCAAGCGGCCTCCTGGTCGCCCAGAATCACCGTGTCCACGCCGTATGGTGCCCAGCGCACCGCCGGCACGACCGGCGCGAACAGGCTGACAACGGGGGTCCCGACGGCGGCCGCGAGATGGGCGGGGCCGGTGTTGCCGGTGATCACCACGTCGGCGCCGGCGAGTATCGCGGCCAGGTCGGCCGTGCCGGTGCGGCCGCCGAGGTCGACTCCATCTTCTCCCGCCACGTACCGGGTCAAGGCGCGCTCGCCGGGTCCACCGGTGACGGCGACGCGGAAACCGCACTCGACCAGCAGCGCGACGAGTGACCGGAAGTGCGTCGCCGGCCAGCTCCGTGCCGGGGCATCGGTGCCGGGATGCACCACCAGGTAGGGCGTCGCCTGGCCGGAAAGATGCCGGCCGGGCCGCAGCGGTGCTGACTCAGCCGGAGCTGGGTGCTTCTCGACTTCGGGCAGGTCCTGCCGAAGTCGAAGTCGACCGTCGTCGCCAGCCGGCAGGTCATACCCGGCCGCCCGGGCGATGGCGAGCGCCCGCAGCGCCTCGGGCTGGTCCTCCGGGAAGTCCTCGCCCGGACGAAGCCGTGCGTCCAGGAGCGCCCCCGCGTAATCCATGGAGGCGCCGACGATGTTCGACACCCCAGCGAGGCGCAGAAGCAGGGCCAGGGGAAGTGGGGACTGGTGGAACGACGAAAGGATCACCGCCTCGTCCGGGCTACAGGAGCGCACCATGGCGAGCAACTCGGCGATGAGCTGAGCCGTCGGCGGTGGGGCAGGATCCACGATCCACGGGCAGGACCAGGTGAGCACGGAATGCACGCCGGGCAACAGCCGGGCGGCCGGGGCGCCTTGCGGGCCGCACAGCATCCAGACCTCCCTGGACTCACCCGAACGGCCGGCGGCGATCGCCCGCACTGCCGGCCCGGCCAGGAGGACGTCGCCCAGGCTGTCCAGCCGCGCGACCAGCACGCGGCGGCTCACCGGACCCTCCCGCCGGGCAGGTCTGCCACGAGCGCGTCGACGGCGCTGAGCAGATCGGGGGCCACAACCGGCGCGTCCAGGATTTCCCCGAACCGGGTGTGCCTGGTGGGAACCAGGATCGACCGCGCGCCGGCGGCGGCCGCCGCGGCGACATCCGAACCGATGTCGCCGATGACGACGACTTGCGTGGGGCGGAGCCCGAGCTGGCCGGCCGCGGTGAGGACGAGACCCGGCTTGGGTTTCCGACAGGCACACGCGGCATCGGCCGCGTGCGGGCAGACGCACCACACGTCGAAGCCGCCGAAGATCTCGTCCACCCGGCGGTTGACACTCGTGGTGTCCTCGAGGGTCAGCAGGCCGCGCGCCACCCCTGATTGATTGGTGATGACGCCGGCCATCAGCCCGCACCGACGCAGCAACCGCAGGGCACGGATGGCCGTGGGCATCGGCTCGACAAGTCTCGGATCGCCGTTGTACGGCACGTCGACGACCAAGGTGCCGTCCCTGTCGAAGAGCACGGCCCTGGTTCCTGCGAAGCCCGCGTCGGTCATGGTGTCCCTGTGCCCCCGCCGCGGCCGGCCTAAACGTCCATCGGGGGGCACTGGCGCTCCGGCCGAACGCTGCCATGGTGGTGGCATGCCCGCTGCCGTGTCGCCGTCCGACCAGCCGATCCTCCTGGTGTTGCGCGCCCTGGGACTGGGCGACCTGCTGACCGCTGTGCCCGCGGTTCGTGCGCTGTCGAGGGGGTTCCCCGAGCACCGGCTGGTGCTCGCCGCGCCCGGTTGGCTGGAGCCGGTGGTGAGTCTGGTCGGCGGTATCGAGTCGGTGCTTCCCACCGCGGGAGTGGACAGGCCTCTGCAGATGAGCCCGGGAATCACTGACGTCGTAGTGAATCTGCACGGCCGCGGACCGGTGAGTTCCCGCCTGCTGGACGAGCTGGGTGCCCGGTGCAAAATCGGGCACCGTGACCGTGGCTGGCCCGGGCCCGTGTGGCGGGAGGGCCTCCATGAGCGGGTGCGCTGGGCCGACCTGGTGGCCGCCCACGGCATGCCGGCCGACCCGGACGAGGTCGCCATCGCCCGGCCGCCCGTGGCCAGCCCGGCGCCCGGCGCGGTGGTCGTTCACGTCGGTGCCGCGTATGGCTCCCGGCGGTGGCCGGCGGACCGTTTCGCCGCCGTCGCCCGCCAGCTCGCTGCGGGCGGCCGGCAGGTTGTTGTCAGCGGGAACACCGCCGATCGCCCCCGGGCGACGACGGTGGCGCGCCTCGCCGACCTGCCGGACACCGCCAATCTGGCGGGGCGGCTGCGCTTGGACGAGTTCGCGGCGTTGATCGCCGCGGCGGGGATGCTGATTTCCGCCGACACCGGAGGGGCCCACCTGGCCTCTGCCTATGGTGTGCCCTCCGTCGTTATCTTCGGGCCGGTGTCGCCGGCGTTGTGGGGTCCGCCGGAACATGGGCCGCACATCGCCCTGACCGGGAACCGGCAGGGGTCCGGTGACCCGTTCGCCGATCAGCCCGACCCGGCGCTGCTGGCTGTTTCGGCATCCGAGGTGATCGCGGCGGCCAGATCGCTGATGAGTGGCGCCTGACCCGCTGGGGGTGACGCCGAGGCGGGTGCGGGGGGCGGCGGACCTGTCAGTTCGAGGCGCAGCTTGGCCAAAATCTGGCCGAGCAGCCGGGAGACCTGCATCTGGGTGATCCGCAACTCGAGGGCGATCTGGGCCTGGGTCCAGTCCTCGAAGTACCGCCGGTATAGGATGTGCCGCTCCCGTGGAGCGAGGCCCCGACACGCCTGCACGACCAGCACCCTCAGCTCGGCCTGGGCCAGCACGGCGTCATCGCTGCCAAGCACTTCCTGGAGCCCGCGGGCGCAGTCATCACCGTCGGAGTCGCCCGTGACGTCCAGGGACGCCGGTCGCAGGCTGCCCTCGCTCTGCAAAGCCTCGATGATCGGGCCGAGGCCGACGGATAGCGCGCCGGCCAGATCCTGTGACGACGGTTCACGGCCCAGTGCCTGGACGAGGCTGTGGCTCTCCTCCCTGATTCGGGCACGCAGGTCCTGCACCGAGCGGGGCGGCCGCACGAACCAGCCGTGATCGCGCAGATGCCGCTTCACCTCCCCGGCAATGGTCGGCACACAGTAGGCCACGAAATCGGTTCCCTTGGCCGTATCGAAGCCTTTCACCGCTTTGATCAGCCCGAGGCAGGCTACCTGCTTCAAGTCGCTCCAGTCGGAACGCGGACTGGCGTACCGCCGTGCGATGACCTCGGCGATCTCGATGTGGTCGAGGACGATCCGCTGGTGGATGCCGAGGCGGGCTTCCGGTGTGCTGGCGGCCGCCGCAGCGAAATGCGCCGCCGTTCGCTCTCGACGAGCGTCATCCGCCTGCCGGCTTCTGGCGGCCGCCCGGGCACGGGGAGAGCCGGGGGAGGTTCCCCGGGATGGTTCGGTCACGCTGGCACCTCTTCCGACTCGTCGGGAAGTGCTGGACACTTCCGCGTTGGGACAAGGGGGCATTGCGAACTTCCTGACCGATAGAAGCACCGCTTCTGCGCCTTCTCAAGCTTTGGGGTCGCGCAGGCGGCTGGAGCGGCGTCGACGCCGCGGACCGGGCCCGCCGGCACTTGGTAGATTGGCAGCATGACAACACGGGTGGCCGTCATCGGCGCAACGGGCAAAATGGGTCGCCTGGTCTGCGACCTGGTCGAGAACGCAGCAGAGTATGACCTGGTCGCCCGGCTCAACTCGTCCAGCGCGTTGAGCGAGATGCTCGGCGCCGACGTGGTGATCGACCTGACCGTGCCGGCGGTCAGCCAGAGCGTCGTCGATTTCGCCGTCGACAACGGCATCCGGGTGCTGGTCGGCACCTCCGGCTGGTCCCAGTCCCGCATCGACAGCCTCAGCCACAAGCTCAAGGGCCGTGCCGACGTCGGCGCGGTGATCATTCCCAACTTCTCGCTCGGGTCGGTGCTCGGCACCGCCTTCGCGGCCCTCGCCGCGCGGTTCTTCGACTCCGTCGAGATCGTCGAGGCGCACCAGGCCGGCAAGGTGGATTCCCCGTCCGGCACCGCCGTGCGCACCGCCGAGCTGATGGCCGCCGCCCGGGCCGGCCTCGGCCCCGTCGCCGCACCGCACATCGACCAGCGCGCCCGCGGGCAGCAGGTCGCCACGGTTCCCGTGCACAGCCTGCGGCTGGCCGGGCTGCTGGCCCGCCAGGACGTGATCTTCGGGGGAGCGGGGGAGACCCTCACCATCACCCACAACACCCTCTCGGCGGATGCCTACGAGCGCGGCATCCTCGTGGCCCTCGCCGCCGCGCGCACGTGCGTGGGCGTCACCGTCGGACTCGACCAGCTCATCGACCTCGGCCTGCCGGCCGCGACCGCCGAGGCGCCCCCGGCGTCGGCGGTTCCGCCGGCCCGCCCGGAAGAGGCCGAGATGGAGCCCGGCGAATGAAGGGCCGCGTCGCCGTCATCGTGATGGCCCTCCTCCTCGTGTTCTACCTGGTTCTCGTCGGCTGGCGCGCCGTGCTCTTTGCGCAGAGCGGTGACCCGGTCGGCATCATCATCGGCGTCGCGCTCATCGTGCTGCCGATCATCGGCGCGTGGGCCCTGGTGCGGGAAATCATGTTCGGCGCCCGGTGCGAACGTCTGGTCAAGCAGCTCGACGCCGAGGGCGCCCTGCCGGTCAACGACCTGCCCACCCGACCCAGCGGGCGACCGTACCGGGATGCCGCCGACGGCCAGTTCCCCGAGTACCGCGACGCCGTGGATGCCGCCCCCGATGACTGGAGGGCCTGGTTCCGCCTCGGGCTGGCCTACGACGCATCCGGCGACCGGCGTCGCGCACGTGGAGCCCTCCGCACTGCGATGACCCTGGAGAAGGCGGCCACCTAACCCTCCCCGTCGGCGCGCCGTCCGCGCGCC
>NZ_JAODBG010000029.1 GCF_025463825.1 Cryobacterium sp. | reverse complement strand
GTCAGTCGTCGGGTCCGGCGTCGGGTCAGGGGGCGCCAAAGCCGGCCTCCGCGAGAACGGCCTGGCCGGCCTCACCACTGACGAGCCGGGTGAAGTCGGCGGCCAGGCGGGCCCGGGCGCTGCCGGCGACGACGGCGATCGGGTACTCGTTCACGGCGGCGGTCGACTCGTCGAACGGGATGCCCAGAACGTCACCGCCGGCGGTCTCGACGTCCGTCACGTAGACCAGGCCGGCATCCGCTTCAGCGCTCTGCACCTTGCCGAGCACGTCGGTGACCGAGTTCTCCTCGCTCACCGGCTCGAGGTCCACCCCGGCGGCTTCGGCGACGGCCTCGGTGGCGGCGCCGCAGGGAACCTGGGGAGCGCACACCACGAGGTTCAGCCCGGGCGCGGCGAGGTCGGCGAACGATCGGATGCCGGCCGGGTTGCCTCGCGGGACCGCGATCTCGAGGGTGTTGGTGGCGAACACCGTGGAGCCGGCCTCGGCAAGGAGGCCGTCGCCGGCGAGGGCGGCCATGGTGGCGCCGTCGGCGGTGGCGATGACGTCGGCCGGCGCACCCTCGGAGATCTGGCTGACCAGGTCGGCGGAGCCGGCGAAGTTCAGCGTCACGGTGACACCGGGATGCGCGGCCTCGAACTGCTCGGCGATCTCGGCGAAGGTGCTCGTCAGGGACGCGGCGGCGAACACCGTGAGCGTTTGGGCGGCCGGGGCGGTGCCGGTCACGCTGCCGGGCTGGTCCGCCGATTCCGCGCAGCCGGCAAGAACGAGGACGGCCGCGGCGGCGAACGACACCATCCGCGCGGCACGGCGCGCGCCGCGTAGCGGGATGCCCCAGGTCGGGCTCACGACTGGCCCCGCGGGGTTTCCACGATCACGGTGGTGGCCTTGACCACGGCCACGGCCACGGAGCCCGGAACCAGGCCGAGCTCGCGCACGGCCTCGGTGCTCATCAACGACACCACCCGGTGCGGGCCGCACTGCAGTTCGACCTGACTCATCACCGGGTCGCTGTGCACCGCCGTGACCAGCCCCACGAAGCGGTTGCGCGCCGAGCTGGATCCTCCGGCCGGGTCGCTCGGCACCGCGGCATTCGCCTGCGCCAACTGCGCCAGGGCCAGACCGTCGACCACCTTACGACCGGACTCGTCGACACCGGCGGCCAGGGTACCCTGCTCGATCCAGCGGCGCACGGTGTCATCGCTGACCCCGAGGTACCCGGCGGCGTCCTTGATCCGTATTTGCGACATGCGAGCCATTCTAGGTCCGTGGATGCGGATTGTGCTGGCTCAGCCGTGCGCGCGGATCGTTGGTCCGGGCGACGCCCGGCAGCCGGTGCGGCAAGATGGGGGCATGAGCGCGCGCACGATCCACCAGCACCGGGACGCCGTGGCGACGCTCCTCGCCCCGCTGGTCCAGGGCCGCGCCACCGAGACGCTGCACCTCTCCAGCGAACGACTGAACGCGGACCCCGCCGGCTACCGGGCCCGGACCCTCGCGACCGGCGTCGACTCCCCCGCGTCGCTGCCGCCCTTCGACAACTCGCAAATGGACGGGTACGCCGTGCGTGCCGCCGACCTGACGGGAGCCACCGCCGACTCGCCGGTGCGCCTCGTCATCGCCGGCCGGATCGCCGCCGGCGACCCCGGCACCGCCCTGCAGCCGGGCACGGCCGCCCCGATCATGACGGGCGCCCCGATCCCGGCCGGCGCGGATGCTGTCGTGCCGATCGAACGGGCCGATCCGCCCCGTTTCCTGCCCGCACGCCAATCCGCCGGCGCCGGTCCGACCGTCGCGTTCGACGCAATGGTGCAGCCCGGTACCTTTGTGCGCCCGACCGGCAGCGACGTCCGCGCCGGCGACCTGCTCCTGCCCGCCGGTACCGTGCTCGGCCCCGCCCAGCTGGGCGTCCTCGCCGGCACCGGCGTCACGCAGGTACCCGTGGTCCGGCGCATCCGGGTGCTGCTCATCGCGACCGGCCACGAGATCCGCGAACCCGGCGCCGACCTCGCGCCCGGCCAGATCTACGACTCCAACAGCGTTCTGCTCAGCCAGGCCCTGCAGGATGCCGGTTGCACCGTGACCGCCCGCCCGTGCCGTTCCGACGATGCCGCCGACCTGCTCGCCCTCCTGGCCGACGCCGCCGGGACGGACCTCGTGGTCACCGTCGGCGGGGTCAGCGCCGGCGCCCGCGAGGTGGTGCGTGATGCGCTGGGCCCGCTCGGCGTGTCGTTCCAGCACGTGGCCATGCAGCCGGGCGGGCCGCAGGGCCTCGGCGCGATTCCCCACTCCTACCTGGGCGGCGCGACCGCGGCGACGCCCGGCGGCCTCGTGCCGGTCGTGACCTTCCCGGGCAATCCGGTGAGCGCGCTGATCTCGTTCGAGGTGTTCCTGCGCCCGGTGCTGCGCCGCCTGGCCGGGCTGCCCCGGCCGGACCGGGAGCTGAGGCGCGCGCCCCTGGCGGCCGCGGTGGAGTCGCCGGCCGGCAAGCACCAGCTGCGCCGCGGCATCCTGCGACACGATGGCGCGCTCGACCTGGTGGGTGGTGCCAGTTCGCACCTCCTGCACGCCTATGCCGCCGCGACCGCGCTTGTGCACCTGCCCGTCGGGGTGGAGAGTGTTGCGGCCGGCACCCCCGTGGATTATTGGAGCATCGATGACTGACACCTCACCCGAGAAGACCACCGGTGCGGCCGGAACCCCCGCCGCGCTCAGCCACGTACGCGCCGACGGCGCCGCCCTCATGGTCGACGTGACCGACAAGCCCGTCACCCGGCGGCGCGCCACGGCAACGGCCACGCTCACCACCCGGCCCGATGTGATCGCCCTGCTGGTCGCCGGGGAGCTGCCCAAGGGCGAGGCCCTCGCCGTGGCCAGGGTGGCCGGGATCATGGGCGCCAAGCAGACCTCCGCGTTGATCCCGCTGTGCCACCCGCTGCCGATCACCGGCGCCTCCATCGACTTCGCGCCCGGCACCGACAGCGTCGTGATCACGGCGACCGTGACGACCACCGGCGTGACCGGGGTGGAGATGGAAGCGCTGACCGGTGTGTCGGTGGCGGCGCTCACCCTGTACGACATGATCAAGGCCGTCGACAAGCACGCCGTCATCTCCGACATCAGGGTGCTGGCGAAATCCGGCGGCAAGAGCGGCGACTGGAGCACCGGATGATCCCGCCCCGACCGCCCCGGCACACCGCCGCCGCCGGCGCGACGGGCCGCATCGCCCAGGTGATCGTGGCGTCGACCCGGGCCGCCGCCGGCGAGTACCAGGACCGCACCGGTCCGGTCATCAGCGCCTGGCTGACCGAGCGGAACTGGTTGGTGTTGGCGCGTGCGGTCGTCGCCGACGGCGCACCCGTGGGGGACGCTCTCGCGGCGGCCGTCGAGGCGGGCCTGGACCTGGTGATCACCACCGGCGGCACCGGCGTGAGCCCCACCGACCAGACCCCCGAGCAGACCCTGCCGCTGCTGGATCGCCAACTGCCCGGCATCACGGAGGAGATGCGCCGCCGCGGCGCCGCGTCCACACCGTTCGCGGTGCTCTCCCGCGGCTACGCGGGCATCGCCCGCGGCCGCACCGTCGTGGTCAACCTGCCCGGCACCGTCGGCGGGGTACGCGACGGCCTTGCGGTGCTCGACGAGGTGCTCGACCATCTGCTGGACCAGCTGCACGGCATCGACCATGCCGCGCAGCGGCCCGGGACGCAGCCCACACGGTCAACCAGTGCGCCCGCAGCGCACTCCCCAAGCTCAGCCGAGGAGCGGCGCGATGACCACTGAACCGACGACCACTGAACCGACGAACACCGAACCGACGAACACCGAACCCATGAACACCGAACCCATGACCGGCGAACCCGCACCCGAAGCCCCGCGCCCGAACCCGGCGAGCCCGGTTCTGTTCGCCCGGGTGGACGAGAGCCCGATCACGGTCGACGAGTGCACGCATGCCGTGGGCGATGCCACCGCCGGCGCGGTCGTGTCGTTCGCGGGCGTGGTGCGCAACCACGACGAGGACCGCGGGGTGACCTGGTTGCGCTACAGCGCGCATCCGAGCGCCCAGGCCGTGCTCGACGAGGTGGCCCGCGAGGTTGCAGCGGCGCATCCGGGCTGCAGGATCGCCGCCGCCCACCGGGTGGGCGACCTGGGCATCGGTGACGTGGCGCTGGCCTGCGCCGTGGCCTCCGCGCACCGGGCGGAGGCGTTCGCGGCCTGCGCGGCCCTCGTCGACGAGATCAAGGCGCGCGTCCCGATCTGGAAGGAACAGGGCTTCACCGACGGCAGCACCGAGTGGGTCGCCGCCCTCGGCTAGCCCCGCCGCAACTGTTGCCCGTGCGGTCAAGTGCACCCGGCGCACCGGGACCAATTGCCCGATTCGGCAACAGTTGACGACGAACTGCGGCGGATCGGAGCGGGAAACCGCGCGTTCACCGTGAGGCCGGTGGGCCGGTTAACACGGCCGACACAATGCTGCGCTTGACTAGGGATGTCGGCGCCCCGTCCGGGCGCCCACGGCGGTGCCCACGGGCTCCGCCGACACCCCGGATGCCCGGCATCCTCAAGTCTCGGGAGGCGCGGATGGACCTGACCACCGTTGCATCGATCACTCCGGCCCGCACCCGCGCCGACCTGGCCGCGCTCGGCGACACCGTCGAACCCCTGGCCGGCGGCTCCGAACTCTTCGCGGACCCGCGCATCCACCTCACCGGCCTCGTCGATCTGCAGACGATGGGCTGGCCCGACCTCACGGTCACCGCCGACGGCCTCGAGATCGCCGCCACCTGCACCCTCGCCGCCCTGTCCCGGCTGCCCGCCGAGCCCGGCTGGGTCGCCCACCCGGTCTTCCACCAGGCCTGCACGGCCCTGTTCGGCTCGTTCAAGATCTGGAACGTCGCCACGGTCGGCGGCAATCTGTGCACCTCGCTGCCCGCCGGTCCGATGATCTGCCTCACCGCCGCCCTCGATGCCGAGGTGCTGATCTGGCGCGCCGACGGCAGCGACGAGCGGATGCCCGCGGTCGACTTCGTCACGGGCAACACCACTAATGTGCTCGCCCCCGGCGACGTGCTGCGCTCCATCACCGTGCCGGCCAGCGCCCTGGCCGCCCGCACCGCCTACCGCAAGATCGCCCTTTCCCCGCTCGGCCGCTCCGGCGCCGTGCTGATCGGCCGGCTCGACACCGACGGCACCTTCGTGCTCACGGTCACCGGCGGCACCGTGCGCCCGGTGCAGCTGCGCTACCCGCAGCGGCCGGGAGCGGACGCACTCGCCGCCGGCATCGCCGACATCGACGCCTGGTTCACGGATGCGCACGGCGCCGCCGACTGGCGCCGCGCCGTGAGCGGGCTGCTCGGCGAGGAGATCCGCCAGGAGCTTGCCGCACCCGCCGCCTCAGCCGACACCGACGGGAGCCGCGCATGAAACTGACCGTGAACGGTGCCCCGGTCGACGCCCCAGCCGCGCCCGGCCAGGCGCTGCGGACCTACCTGCGCCAGCAGGAGCACTTCGAGGTGAAGAAGGGCTGCGACACCGGCGACTGCGGTGCCTGTTCGGTGCTCGTGGACGGCACCCCAGTGCACTCCTGCATCTACCCCGCCTACCGGGCCGCGGATCGCGAGGTCACCACCGCCACCGGCATCGGCAGCCCCGACAACCTCGCCCCGATCCAGCAGCGCTTCATCGACGCGGCCGCCTTCCAATGCGGCTTCTGCACCCCCGGCATGGTGGTGACGGCCTCCACTCTCCAGGATCACCAGCTCCACGACCTGCCCCGCCTGCTCAAGGGCAACCTGTGCCGCTGCACCGGCTACCGGGCCATCGACGACGCGATCCGCGACCGGCACACCCCGGCCGACGGCACCTGCGGCCACGACCACGACGCGGCGCCCGGTACGGCAGCGGATGCGCCAGCTCCCGCCGCCGGCCTCGGCCCGGTCCGGCGCACCGGTCCGCGCACCTCCGCCACCGACGGCCAGGTCGGCGGGTCGCTGCGCGCGCCGGCCGCCGCCCGGGTGGTGAGCGGCCAGGAGCCGTACACCCTGGACGTGGCGGTGCCGGGGCTCACGCACCTCTCGGTGCTGCGGAGCCCGCACGCGCACGCGCGGATCCTCAGCATCGACGATTCCGCCGCGCGCGCGCTGACCGGCGTGCACGCCGTGCTCAGTTCCGCCGACTCCCCCGCCACCCTGTTCTCCTCGGCCCGGCACGAAAGCCGCCTGGACGACCCCGACGACAGCCTGGTCTTCGACACCGTGGTGCGGCATCGCGGCCAGCGGGTCGCCGCCGTGGTCGCCGACTCGGTGGCCATCGCCGAGCACGCCTGCCGGCTGCTGGTGGTGGAATACGAGCTGCTGCCCGCCGTCTTCGACCCCGCTGAGGCCCTTCTCCCCGGCGCCCCGCTGGTGCACGGCGACAAGGACCCCGTGACCAGCCGCCTCGCCGACCCGTCCCGCAACCTCGTCGCCGAGTTGCACGGCGAGTACGGCGACGTCACCGCGGGCCTGGCCGCCGCGGACACCGTGATCACCGGCACCTGGCAGACCCGGCGCGTCGCGCACACCCAGCTCGAGACCCACGCCAGCATCGGCTGGATCGAGGACGACCGGCTCGTGCTGCGCACCAGCTCCCAGGTGCCGTTCCTGGTGCAGAAGGAGATCAGCCGGATCTTCGACCTCGACCTCACCAAGGTGCGGGTCTTCGCCGCCCGGGTCGGCGGCGGTTTCGGCGGCAAGCAGGAGATCCTCACCGAGGACGTCGTCGCCCTCGCCGTGCTCACGACCGGGCGGCCCGTGCAGTACGAGTACACCCGCACCGACGAGCTCGCCGCCTCCCCCGCCCGGCACCCGATGCGGGTCGGTGTCACGCTCGGCGCCACCGTGGACGGCCGGCTCACGGCCCTGGCCGTCGAGGTGCTCTCCGACACCGGGTCGTACGGCAACCATGCCCCCGGCGTGATGTTCCATGGCACCAGCGAGTCGGTCGCCCTGTACAACGTGCCCAACAAACGGGTGGATGCGCAGGCCGTCTACACGAACAACCCGCCGTCCGGCGCGTTCCGCGGCTACGGCCTCGGCCAGGTCATCTACGGCATCGAGAGTGCCCTCGACGACCTGGCGCACGAACTCGGGCTGAACCCGTTCGACATCCGCCGGATCAACTCGGTACGCCCCGGCGACCCGCTCGTGGTCACGCATGAGGAGGGCGACGACATCGGCTTCGCCAGCTACGGGCTCGACCAGTGCCTCGACCTGGCCCAGGCCGCGCTGGCCCGCGGCAACGGCGTCGCCGCTCCGGCCGGCGCCGAGTGGCGGGTGGGCGAGGGCATGGCTTCATCGATGATCGCGACCATCCCGCCCCGCGGCCACTACTCCCAGGCGAGCATCACCCTCGGTGCCCACAACCGGTATCTGGTGCGGGTGGGCACCGCCGAATTCGGCAACGGCACGACCACCGTGCACACCCAGATCGCCGCGACCGCGCTGAACACCAGCCCCGACCGCATCGAGATCCGGCAGTCTGACACCGACACCGCCGGCTACGACACCGGAGCGTTCGGGTCGGCCGGGGTGGTCGTGGCGGGCAAAGCCGTGCACGG
Organism: Cryobacterium sp.; assembly: GCF_025463825.1. Lineage (GTDB taxonomy): Bacteria > Actinomycetota > Actinomycetes > Actinomycetales > Microbacteriaceae > Cryobacterium. The sequence continues at coordinate 14,403 of NZ_JAODBG010000029.1, read as the reverse complement.
CGCGGCCACCACCCTGGCCGCGCTGCTGTGCGCCGAGGCGGCCCGGTCCACCGGTCTGCCGGCTGAGGCGTTCACCCTGCACGCCGACGAGCTGCGCGCTGGCGACACGATCGTGCCCCTGGCCGGCCTGGTGGGCCCGAACGGGATCAGCGCCGTCGGCCGCGAAGACGGTGCCCGCCGCTCCCTGGCCTTCAACGTGCACGCCTTCCGCGTGGCCGTGAACACCGACACCGGCGAGGTGCGGATGCTGCAGTCGATCCAGACCGCGGATGCCGGTTTCGTGATGAACCCGGAGCAGTGCCGCGGCCAGATCGAGGGCGGGGTGGCGCAGGCCATCGGCACGGCCCTGTTCGAGGAGCTCATCCTGGACGGCGCCGGCACCGTGACCACCCGGGTGCTGCGCAACTACCACATTCCGCAGCTGGCCGACCTGCCCGTGACCGAGGTGTACTTCGCGGACACCGCCGACGACCTGGGCCCGTACGGCGCCAAGTCGATGAGCGAGTCGCCGTACAACCCGGTGGCGCCGGCGCTGGCCAACGCGGTGCGCGACGCCATCGGCATCCGCTCCTATGAGCTGCCGATGTCGCGCGACCGGGTGTGGCGGCTAGTGAACGGGGCTCGCGTGCCGGTCTGATCCGCGCCGCCGGCGGGCCCGGCTCGCCTGGCGCTAGCCCGCCAGCGTGAGGCGCAGGCGTTTCGGCAGCGACGCCACCACGATCGCGTGCGACTCGGCGATCAGTTCGCGCACGTGCCCGGCCGGCACGGTGCCGTCCAGGCGCACCGTCACCCAGTGCTTCTTGCTCATGTGGTAGCCGGGGTCGATGCCGGGCACGCTCCGGATGAGCCGGGGCACGTTCTCGGGCAGCGCCTTCACGGTGATCGACACGGTCGGCTCGGCCAACCCGCGGTGCACGGGGGTGTTGTCGATGCCGAACACCTTGCCGGCGACCTTGAACACCCGGGCCTCGGGGCCGAAGGGGTAGGTCTCCTCGGCCCCGTTGAGGTCCAGGACGAAGGCGGTCAGGCCGGCGGGCGTCAACGGGGCGCCGGTCGCGTCATCGGGCAGCCGGTCGGTCATGGTTCGAGGGTAGCGGCTCTGGTTCCGGAGCGGGTCAGGCGCTGGCCGGTTTCATCTCCTTGCCGTGCACGGTGACCGCGTAGATCACCAGCACGTCGATCGCGATCATCAGCAGAGACCAGAGGGGGTAGGCCCCGAGGAAGGCGATGTTCACCAGCGCGCTGCCGAAGGCGAGGATCACCGCGACGATCCGCGCCCACAGCTGCCCGGCGAGGAGCGCGATCCCGGCCAGCACCACGACGGCGCCCAGGATGAGGTGCACCCAGCCCCACGTCGTGTAGTCGGCCTGGATGATCAGGCCCTGCTCGGCGACGAGATAGTAGGTGTCCTGGAAGAGCGCGACGAGGCCCTGGATGGCGTGGAAGGTGCCCATCATGAGCATCATCACGCCGGCGAAGACGATCCGGCTCTGCCATCCGGTGCCTGGTTCGACGGCCTCGTACGCACTCTGGCGCGTCGGCGTGGTCGGGTCCTGGGCAGCCGACGTGGTGGCGCCGGTCTGCGAGCGCCCCGGACCCTGTGTGGTGGTCATGGGTGGTTCCTCCGTTTCGATCCAATTGTTGGTCTCGCGAAGGACGCTACTGCGCGGGATGGCTCGTTTCGTCGTCCGAACCGGGTGAGGCGGCCGGCCGGTGGATGGGCCCGGTGCGATCGCCGAGCGGCGCACCGGAGCCGCCGGAGCGGGTGGCCAGCACCTCGGCGAGGATGGAGACGGCAGTCTCCTCCGGTGTGCTCGCGCCCAGGTCCAGGCCGATCGGCGAATGCAGCCGGTCCAACTCCGCTCCGCTCAGGCCGGCGTCCTGCAGGCGGTGCATCCGCCGGTCATGGGTGCGCCGGGATCCCATGGCGCCCACGTAGGCCACGTCGAGCCGGAGTGCGGCCTGGAGCAGGGGAAGGTCGAACTTCTCGTCGTGACTGAGCACGCAGATGACGGTGCGCGCATCGGTATCGGTCCCGGCGAGGTAGTCGCTCGGCCAGGCCACCACGACCTCGTCGGCGGTGGGGAAGCGCTCCGGGGTGGCGAACACTGCGCGGGCGTCGCAGACGGTGACCCGGTAGCCGAGCAGGCTCGCGGCCGCGGAGAGCGCCGAGGCGAAATCGCCAGCACCGAAGATGAGGAACCGCGGCGGTGCGGCGGCCACCAGGAAGAGCACCCGGGCCTCGAGCCCGGCGCAGTCGACGGTGCCCAGAGCGGTCCGGCCGCCGGCCAGGCGGGCGCGCAGCTCCGCACGGATGCGGCGATTGCTGTCGGCGTCGAGCCCGACGGAGGCTGCCGGGACGGAGGCTGCCGGGACGGAGGCTGCCGGGACGGGGGCTGCCGCCGGCTCGTCGTCCTGCGGCGTGAGGACCAACCCGGTGCCGGGTCCGGCGACGACCACGGCGAGCCCGGCCGCCAGGCCGGCGGCGGCGGCACGCAGTTGGCCGAGAACCGCCGCGGGCACGGCGTTGCGGTGCCCGGCCGGGGCCAGTTCGGTGAGGTAGACCTCGATGGTGCCGCCGCAGCTGAGTCCGGCGGCAAAGGCGTCGTCGTCGCTCACGCCGTACTCCGCGACCCGGCCGCGGCCGTCGGCGAGCACCTCGGCGGCGGCCTCGTAGAGGTCGCCCTCCACGCAGCCGCCGGAGATGCTGCCGATCACGGCGCCGGTGTCGGTCACCGCCATCGAGGTGCCCAGGGTGCGCGGCGCGCTGCCGAGCACCCGGGTCACCGTGGCGATCGCCAGCCCCTGCCCGCGCGCGAGGGCATCGAGCACCGGGCCGGCGATCTCGAGCACGGTTAGTTGCCCGCGCTCTGGTCCATGCCCATCCGTCGCAGCACCAGGTTCTCGGCGAACTGGGCGACGCCGTAGAGCACCATCGAGACGATCGTGATGACGACCACCGATGACCACACCTCGAAGTTCTTGACCTGGGAGACGGCGACGACGATGCCGTAGCCGAGTCCCTGGCCGGTGGCGAGCCACTCGGCCAGCAGGGCGCCGGTGATGGCGCCGGGAATGGAGATCTTGATCGCGGCGAAGAACGACGGCAGTGAGCTCGGCAACGCCACCTTGCGGAGCGCAGTGAAGGGGGTGCCGCCGTAGACGGCGATGACGTCGCTGACCTGCGGGGACGCCGAACGCAGCCCGAAGGCGATGTTCACCAGCGCCGGGAAGAGCACCACGATGGCGCCGGTGACCACGGCGATGCTGGGGCCACGGCCGGTGATGAGGATCAGCACCGGTACGAAGGCCACCAGCGGAACGCTCCGCAGCAGCAGGGCGATGGGCATCAGGGCGTGCTCGATGCCCTTGGAGAGGGTGAACAGGGTGGCCAGCACCAGCGCCAGGAGCAGTCCGGCGACAAAGCCCAGGAACGCGTCGGTGAGGGTGACGCCGAGGTTGGTGAGGATCAGCGCCCGGTTCTCGGCGGCCGCCGGAACCGTGAACAGCCAGTTGAAGACATCCAACGGACCCTTCGCGATGAACGGCGAGACGCCCAGCAGCAGGATCAGGCCCTGCCAGGCCACGAGCACGATCACGAGGGTGAGCACCCCGGTGCCCAGTGCCCGGCCGATGTAGGCGCCGATGCCACGGGCCTGGGAGCCCGTGGACCGGGTCATCACGCTCGGCCGGTTGCCGGAAAGCTGCCGGTCGTCGGTGCGGGCCTCGTCGCGGGCCTCGTCGGCAGTGCGGGTGGGGGCGCTCATGAGCTGCTCCGTCCGGTGGTCCAGGGGGTGGCGAAGCGGGAGATGCCCGCAAAGAGCAGGTAGCCGAGCCCCGCGAGCAGCCCGGCGACGAGCGCGAGGCACCACACCCGTTCCACGTTGGCGGCGTTGCCCGCGGCCAGCATGGCCAGGCCGAGGCCGCGCTCGGCGCCGCCGAGGTATTCACCGAGGATGGCGCCGAGCAGGGCCGCCGGTGCGGCGATCTGCAGGGCGTTCAGCACGCTCGGCAGGCCGGCGATGAGCCTCACCTTCCGCAGCTGGGTGAATTTGCTGCCGCCGTACACGGTGACCAGGTCGAGGCTGGCCTTGTCGGCTGCCTTCAACCCGACCAGGGAGCCCACCACGGTGGTGAAGAACACCGACAGGGCGGCCAGGAACACCGCGGTGCCGGACGGGTCGCCGCGCGGCGGGCCGATCACGATATAGGCGATCGGGCCGATGGCCACGATCGGCACGCAGTAGGTGATCACGGCGATCTGTAGCGCGATCTTTTCGATGCGCGGCACGATCAGGACCAGTCCGGCCAGCAGCAGCGCCAGGCCGTTGCCCCAGAGGAACCCGATCGCCGCTTCGCTGAGGGTCATGGTGATGTGCGGCCAGTAGAAGGCCGCCCCGTCGCCGAGGAACCGGCCGACCACTTCGGCCGGGGTGGGGATGGCGCCGCCGGGCACGGAGCCGGAGTTCTGGAAGATCGTGAGCGCGCTGATCCACCATAGGGCCACCACGACGATGACCCCGAGCAGACCGGTCGCCCAGCCGGGCAGGCCCCTGCTGACGGGCATCAGTGTGCCGCGGCCGCGGCCGGGGTGTCGGCGCCGAAGAGCAGCTCGGAGGCGCGGTCGTGCAGGGCGTGGAATTCGGGGGTGCGCATCATCTCGGGCAGGCGCGGGCGCGGCAGGTCGACTTCGATGACCTCCTTGACCCGGCCGGGCCTGGGGCTCATCACGGCCACCTGGTCGGAGAGGAAGATGGCCTCGGCGATGCCGTGCGTGACCATCAGGGTGGTGGCGGGCTTCTCCGTCCAGATGCGCAGCAGTTCGACGTTGAGGCGCTGGCGGGTCATATCGTCCAGGGCGCCGAACGGCTCGTCGAGCAGCAGCACGGAAGGCTTGAGCACCAGGGAGCGGGCGATCGACACGCGCTGCCGCATACCGCCGGAGAGCTGCGCGGGCTTGGCCTTCTCGAAGCCGGTGAGGCCGACGAGCTGGATCAGTTCGGTGACGTAGTCCTCGTCGACGGGCATCCGTGCCACCTCGAAGGGAAGTTTGATGTTGCTGCGGACGCTCCGCCAGGGCAGCAGGGCGGAGTCCTGGAAGGCGATGCCCAGCTCGTGGCCGTTGCGGAGTTCGGTAGGGCTCTTGCCGTCCACCCGGGTGGTGCCGCTGGTGGGGTTCTCGAGGCCGGCCAGGATGCGCAGGATCGTGGACTTGCCGCAGCCGGACGGGCCGAGCAGGGAGAGGAAGCTGCCCTTGTCGGTGTGCAGGTTCGCGTTGTCCAGGGCGACAACCTCCTTGCGCCCCACCGTGAAGGTCTTGTGCAGCTCTGAGATGTGCAGGCCGGTTCCCGAGGTGACGGGGAGCGTGCTGTCGATGGTGCTCACTAAGTGCTGTCCTAACTGGGCGTCGTCGATGGCCGAATACCCAGTATCGCCGACGGCACCCGCCCCAGGGGGGCGGGTGCCGTGGCGACACCGGTCAGGTGCGACCGCTGTGTGGTTGGGTGCTGTTACTTGCTGTACGCGACGAGGTCGGGGTTTTCCTCGTACACCTCGGCGAGCAGGCTCATGTCGAACAGGGTGTCCACGTCGATGTCCACGCCGGCCGCGGCGAGCGTCTCGACGGACGTCGCCTGCAGCTCGTCGCTGATCGTGAAGAGACCGTTTTCCTCGGTGTCGGGGCTGACGACGAGGTCGGTGGCCTGGATCTCCGCCTGGCGGGTCTCCTTCTCCATGGTCAGGCCGAGGTCCTTGCCGTAGGTGTCCACGGTGAGGGTGGCGGCGGCAGCGGGATCGTTGATCGCATCCGACCAGCCCTTGATCTCGGCGACCAGGAGCGCCTTGAGCATCTCACGGTCGTTCGCGATCGCGTCGTCGGAGGCCGTGAAGGTCTCGGCCACGAACGGCAGGCCGTTGTCGGCCAGCGGAAGGTTGACCGGCTCGAGGCCGGCCAGCTCGGCGTCGATCGACTCGTTGGTGAGGTAGGCGAACCAGCCGTCGACCTCACCGTTGAACAGCGGGGTCGGGTCGTACTCGACCGGAACGACGGTGATGGTGGCGGGGTCGATGTCGTTGACCTCGACGAACGCATCCCACAGGCTCTGATTGCTGGCCTGCACGCCGATGGTCTTGCCCGCGAGGTCGTCGAGGCTGGCGATGTTGCCGACGCCGGCCAGCGAGAGGATGGTGAACGGGTTCTTCTGGTAGGTCGCGCCGATGATCTTCAGCGGTGCGCCCTCCTCCGCGATGACGGTGCCGGTGGAGATGGCGTTGCCGATGCCCAGGTCGACGTTGCCCGAGATGACGCCGGCTTCGGCCGACGCCGGGCCGGGGATGAGGTCGACGGAATCGAAGCCCGCGTCGGTGAAGTAGCCGGCGTCATCGGCGACGAACTCGCCCATGAACTCGGTGTTCTTGATCCAGGACAGCTGGATGCTCGCGTCGCCGAACGAGGCGGCCTCGCCGGAGCCGGAGCCGGAGGAGCCGGCATCGCCGGCGCAGGAGGAGAGAACCAGGCTAAGTGCTGCGGCCGCGGCGATGCCGGTGCCGATGCGCTTCACCGATCGACGATTGAACGGGGTAAGTGGGGCGTGCGTCATGACGCGGGTCCTCTCGGTGGTGCTCGGGGGTTGCCGTGGAACTCAACGGCGTACTGGGGGCGGGATGCCTGAGTGAAATGTGCTGCTGTGGTGTTCGTGGCGCTGTGGTGCTGGTACTGCTGTGGCGCTGTGGTGCTGGTACTGCTGTGGTGCTGGTGCTGCTGTGATCACGGTGTTTCACGGCACCGCATCCGCTGCAACGAATGTTCGGATGACTCGAACACTAATTGCTGAGTGTGACGCCATGAAGACCGAAACATTTCCGGCTCATTACGGCCTGGAAGCCGTGCTGAAACGCGGGATTCCTCCCCGGTGGTCCCGGAACCCTGGCGTGATAGCGTCACGGAGTCCACCCCGAAAGGAACTCCAATGTCTCTGCCTATCGTACCGACCTCGGCCTTCGTCGCCGGCCTGCCCAAGGCCGAGCTGCACCTGCACCTGGAGGGCACCCTGGAGCCCGAGCTGAAGCTCCAGCTCGCCCGCCGCAACGGCGTGGACATCGGTCAGAGCACCGTGGAGCAGGTGCGCGCCACCTACGAGTTCGACTCGCTGGCCAGCTTTCTCGGTGTGTACTACCCCGCCATGGACGTGCTCGTCACCGAAGCCGACTTCTACGACCTCGCCACCGCCTACTTCCGTCGCGCCGCCGCCGACGGGGTGCGCCGGGTCGAGGCGTTCTTCGACCCGCAGGCGCACACCTCCCGGGGCATCCCGATCGAAAGCGTTCTCGTTGGCTACCACCGGGCCGCGGTGGATGCCGCCGACCTCGGGATCTCCGCCGAGCTCATCCTGTGCTTCCTGCGGGACTTCTCCGCCGAGAGCGCCCTCGAGACGCTCACCGCGGCGTTGCCCTACAAGGACCGGTTCATCGGGGTCGGCCTCGATTCCGACGAGCGGGAAAACCCGCCGGCGAAGTTCGCCGAGGTCTTCGCCCTCGCCCGGGAGAACGGGCTCAAGCTCACCATGCACTGCGACATCGACCAGGTCGGCAGTATCGAGAACATCCGCCAGGTGCTCGAGGACATCGGGGTGGACCGCATCGACCACGGGACCAACATCGTGGAGAACCCCGAGCTGGTCACCCTGCTCCGGGAGCGGGGCATCGGCCTGACCTGCTGCCCGGTGTCGAACAGTTTTGTGACGGCGGACATGAAGGCCGTCGAGATGGTGGCGCTGCTGAGCTTCGGCGTCCTGGTCACCGTGAACTCCGACGACCCCGCCTATTTCGGCGCGTATGTGGCCGACAACTACCTGGCCTTGGCCGAGAAGGCCGGGCTAGACGCCGGTGAGTTGGTGCAGCTGGCGAAGAATTCCTTCGAGGCCGCCTGGCTGTCCGACGCCGAGAAGCAGGCGTATCTGAGTGCCATCGACGAGTACGTCGCAGGGTACCCGACCGCGTAGGGCCCACGGTCGCGCCGGTGTTTCACGAACGCCGATGCCGTGTGTCCGACAGGTTTCAGAACCCCGGAACGGGACCGGAACGACTTCACTAGGGTGATCGGTAGGCGGCACGAACCGAGCCGCGAGAGCCCTTGAGCCGAGATGGAGACACCGATGTACGACCTGGTCATCCGCTCGGCCCGCGTGCTCACCGGGGCGGGCTTCGAGCCTGCCGCCGTCGCGATCGCCGACGGCGTCATCCGTGCCATCGCGCCGGCGGATGCGCCGCTCGAGGCCCGGCGGGACGTCACCCTGCCCGCCGACCAGGTGCTGCAGCCGGGCATCGTGGACACCCACGTGCACGTGAACGAACCGGGCCGCACCGACTGGGAGGGCTTCAGTAGCGCGACCCTCGCTGCCGCGGCAGGCGGCGTGACCACGATCATCGACATGCCGCTGAACAGCATCCCGCCCACCACGACGGTGCCGGCCCTCGAGCAGAAGCGCGCGGCGGCCGCACCCCAGGCCACGGTCAACGTCGGATTCTGGGGCGGGGCGATTCCGGACAACCTCGGCTCGCTCGAGCCGCTGCACGACGCCGGCGTCTTCGGGTTCAAGGCGTTCCTCTCCCCCTCCGGCGTCGACGAGTTCCCGCACCTGTCACCGGCAGAGCTCGAGGCCGCCGCCACGGAGATCGCCGGCTTCGGCGGACTGCTCGTGGTGCATGCCGAAGACCCGGCCGTGCTCGACCGGAACGAGAACGCCGGCGGCACCGCCTACTCGGACTTCGTCGCGAGCCGGCCGGATGCGGCCGAGGACGCCGCCATCGCGCGGGTGATCGATGTGGTGCGGCGCACCGGCGTGCGCGCCCACATCCTGCACCTGTCCTCAGCGCTGGTGATACCGCGGCTGGCGGCGGCGCGCGCCGAGGGCCTGCCGATCACCGTCGAAACCTGCCCGCACTACCTCAGCTTCGCCGCGGAGAGAATCGCCGACGGCGCCACCGCCTTCAAGTGCTGCCCGCCGATCCGTAGCGAGAGCAACCGGGACCTGCTCTGGCAGGGTCTGGAGAACGGGGTCATCGACCTCATCGCCTCCGATCACTCTCCCGCCACCCGAGAGCTCAAGCTCGGCCACGGCGGCGACTTCGGCCTGGCCTGGGGTGGGATCTCCGGACTGCAGCTGAGCCTGCCGGCGGTGTGGACCGCCGCCAGGGCCCGCGGCCTGCCGCTGGACCGGGTGCTGGGCTGGATGGCCACCGCCACGGCCCGGTTCGCCGGCCTGGACTCCGGCGCGATCTCGGTGGGCGCCGCCGCCGACCTCGTCGCCTTCGCGCCCGACGAGACCTTCACCGTCAGTGTGGATGCCCTGCGGCACAAGAACCGGGTGAGCGCCTTCGACGGTGCGACCCTGTTCGGCCGGGTGCACACCACGTGGCTGGCCGGGAACGTGATTTATGCGGCCGACGACGACGCATCCGCCCGGCAGCCCGCTGGTCGCCTGCTGAGCGCCGGCTGACCCGGCCCGACCCCGCACACCCCGAACACAGCATCACCGAATCACCTAAGGAGCACCCATGTCGATAGTTCTCGGACCCAACCGCTACGGCAAAGCGGAGAACCGGATCGTGCGCATCTACCGCGACACGCCCCGCCACGAGATCCACGACATCAGCGTCTCCACCGCCCTGCACGGCGATTTCGCCGACGCCCACCTGGTCGGCGATCAGTTGCAGGTGCTGCCCACCGACACCCAGAAGCAGACCGCATACTCGTTCGCGAAGGAAAAGGGACTTCTCTCGATCGAGGGCTACGGACTCGACCTCGCCACCCATTTCGTGGACCACATCGACTCGGTCGCCGGTTCCCGGGTGGAAATCGAGGAATTCGCCTGGGAACGTGTGGTCGTCGACGGCACCGAGCACGACCACACCTGGGTGCGACGCGGTCAGGAGGTGCGCACCGCGGCCATCTCGGTCGAGGGCACCGGCGACGCCCAGCAGGTCTGGGTGGTCGGCGGCCTCAAGGACCTGATCCTGCTCAAGTCGACCGGGTCGGAGTTCACTGGCTTCATGCAGGACCCGTACACGCTGCTGCAACCCACCACCGACCGGGTGATGGCCACCTCGCTCACCGCCGGCTGGCGCTTCACCCACCACAGCGATGTCGACTGGGAAGCCACCTACACCGGCATCTCCGCGCTGCTGAAAACCCAGTTCGCCGTGGTGCACTCGCTGGCCCTGCAGCAGACGCTGTACAAGATGGGAGAGGCAGTACTCCAGGCCTACCCGAACATCGCCGAGATCCGGCTATCGGCGCCCAACAAGCACCATTTCCTCTACGACCTCTCGCCGTTCGGTGTGGAGAACAACAACGAGGTCTATCACGCCGCCGACCGGCCCTACGGTCTCATCCAGGCCACGGTGATGCACGACGACGCCACGGCTGCGGGCCCGGCCTGGGACTCGTACACCGGGCTGGTCTGAGGGTGACCAACGCCGCGTCGGCGGGGTCGCCGCAGGGCCGAGGCACCGGCCCGGGCCATGTCTACCTCGGCCACGTCTTCCACGTGGCCGGCTCCCCCACCCTGGCCGAGGCGCCCGCCCACCTGGTTTCGCTGCCGCAGGGTGCGCTCGTCACGGCATCCGACGGCACCATCGCCTGGGTCGGCCGCGCGGCGGACCTGCCCGCCGGCTTCGGGTCCCTGCCGGTCACCGACACGCACGACGGCTTCATCCTGCCCGGCTTCGTCGACACCCACGTGCACTTTCCGCAGACCTATTCCACGGATGCCTACGGCGGCGGCCAGCTGCTCGAGTGGCTCGACAACTGCGTGTTCCCGGCCGAGACCCGGCTGCGAAACGAGGACTTCGCGAACGCGATCGCCCGCGACTTCACCCGGCGGCGCACCGCCGCCGGCACCACGAGCGCCCTGGTGTTCGGCTCGGCGTTCCCGCACGCGCAGGACGCCCTGTTCGCCGAATCGGAGCGGGCGGGGTTGCGCCTGGTCAGCGGCCGCGGCATCCAGACCGTCGGCCCGGACTCGGCCAGCGCGCTGGTCACCTCCGAGGCGGTCGCGCTCGACCTGGTCAGGGACGAAATCTCTCGCTGGCATGCCCGAGACACCGGCGATTCCCGCACCGCGCTGCTGCAGGTTGCCGTGGTGCCGCGGTTCAGTCTCTCGGTGACGCCGCACACCCTCGCGGCGCTTGGCGAGCTCTACGACGGGGTACGCGGCGACGGCGTGTACTTCCACAGCCACCTCAACGAGAACAACCGCCCGGAAACCGGCGAGATCGACGTGGTGAAGGCGATCTACCAGGTGGACAACTACCTCGACACCTACGACGGCCGGTTCCTGCCGGGCTCAGCCGTTGGCGGGTCGAGCCTGCTCGGCCGGCGGAGCATCCTGGCGCACGCCGTGCACTGCGAAGACACCGAACTCGCCCGGCTGGCCGAGACCGGCTCGTCGATCGCGCACTGCCCCACCTCGCAGCAATTCCTGGGCTCCGGCACCATGCCCTGGACCCGCACCACCGGCTTCGGGGTGAACGTGGCGCTCGGCTCCGACATCGGCGCCGGCGACGAGTGGCTGATGAGCCGGGTGCTGAACGACTGCTTCAAGGTGCACCTGTCCGAACCGGGCGACGCGGGCCTCTCGATCAGCCCCGCCGAGCTGCTCTTCACCGCCACCCTCGCCGGCGCCCGGGCGCTCGACATGGAGGAACGGTACGGCAACCTCGACGTGGGCAAGGACGCCGACTTCCTGCTCATCGAGCCGGACAAGTGGGAGCCGCTCGCGGCGGTGCTGGCCAACGGCATCCGCGCCGACGACGACGACATGGCCACCGACCAGACCCTGTTCGCGTTGCTGATGGCCCTCCGCCAGCCGGCCATCACCGGTGTCTTCGTGCGCGGCCGCCGGGTCACGGCCCCGTAGCCGCGCCGCCCGCCCGGTCCGCCCGGCTTCGCGCGCCAACTGTTGCCCGTCCGGACAATTGCGCCCGGCACACCGGGACCAATTGTCCGCTTTGGCAACAGTTAGCCGCCGGTGGTCCCGTCGATGGCCTCGCCGATCAGGTCGGTGTGGCTTGGAGCAGCTGCGCGGACGCGGAAAAACCGGCCCGCTCGTACGCGGTGACGGCCCCGGGAGACGAGTGCACCGTCACGTGCTCGAGGCCGATTTCGACGGCGCGCGCCAGGACCGCGGCGAGCATCCGCCCGCCCACGCCCGAGTCGCGTTCGGCCGGCACCACGTACACGCACTGCACATCTCCGGATGCGCGCACCGGCGCCCGCGGGCTCGGCACCCGCGGCACCACGGCCAGCCAGGCCATGCCGATCACGGTCCGGCCGCGGCGGGCGACGGTGCAGCGGTGCGTCGAAACGAATTGTGCGGCCCAGTCGATGGACCCCGGTCACGAACTCCTCACGGGTCACCACGGGTACGCCGTGACTCTCGAGCACCCACTGCCAGCGCAGTTCGGCGACAGCGCCCAAATCTGCCGGTTCGGCGCTGTGGATGCTGACACCGCTTGTGGCTTGGGCGCCCTGGTCGCCCCCGCTGATATCATCCATGGTTCATTCTGGCGCGCTGGAGCCCGATCCCGGCGTCATGCTCGCCGTCCTTACCGGGCCGTCATACTGAACTCATGACCGATCCGGGCGTCGACGCCAGCTCCACGCCCGAACCCCGGTTCTTTCCCGACCTGGTCCCCGAGCTCCTCGTCGACGATGTCGCGGCCAGCCTGACCTTCTGGGTCGGGCTCTGCGGCTTCGAGGTTCTCTACGACCGGCCGAACGAAGGCTTCGCCTACCTGCACTCCGGCACAGCGCATCTCATGCTCGAGCAGGTCGGTGCGGGCCGGAACTGGATCCCCGGAGCCCTCGACCGGCCGCTGGGGCGCGGCGTCAACTTCCCGGTGATGCTGCCGGCCATCGCTCCGTTGCTCGCTCGCCTGGCCGGGGCGGACTGGCCCCTCTTCATGCCCGCCGAAACGAAGTGGTACGATACCGGCGCGACGCAGGCAGGCGTTGCCCAGTTCCTGGTGCAGGATCCGGACGGGTACCTGGTGCGGTTCTCCTCGCGGCTTGTCGCCCCGAACGACCCACCTCGGTGATACGGCCCACCGGACGGCCGCCACCGGAGGGCCCGCACCGGACGGACCCGTCGGAGGGTCCCAACAGGCGCTGGCGTGACTCGAGCGATCGCACGGAGTAATCTCGCCCACATGTGCGGACGATTTGCGATGAACGAAGATGTCGACGACCTCATCCGGGACTTCGTGGCGGCCGGCGGACGGGCCGGGGACTGGCGGCCGAGTTACAGCGTCGCGCCCACCGATCCGGCGCCCATCGTGCGCGAGTGGCGGCCGGAGGGCAGCGACTCGCCCACCCGTGAGGTCACCCTCGCCAAGTGGGACTGGCCGCAGCCGGCCGGGCAGCCCCGCCGAGGCCCGATCATCAACGCCCGGATGGAGAAGCTCGACCAGCGGTTCTGGGTGGGCGCGTTCTCGAACGCCCGCTGCATCGTGCCGATGCTGGGGTATTACGAGTGGACCGGCGAGAAAGGTGCCAAGCAACCGCACTTCATTCACGGTGACGGGCTGCTCGCCGCGGCCGGGGTGAGCTGGGCGTCGAAGGATGCCGATGGCGAGTGGTCGCGCGTGTTCGCGGTGGTCACCAGGGAGGCACGCGATGCGTCAGGCGAGGTGCACGATCGGATGCCGGCCTTCCTCGAGCCCGACACCTGGGCGACCTGGTTGCACCCGCAATCCATCACCACCGACGACCCCGCCGAGTCGGCCAGGAACCGCTCGGCGCTGATCGGCGTGCTGGACCGCACGTCGGCGGCGGTGGCGGCCACGATGCACCCCCGGCTGGTGGACCGCCGGGTCAACAGCGTACGGGCGGTGGACCCGCAGGATCCAACGCTGATTGAGCCGCTCGAGGAGTAGCCGCCGGGCGATCAATTCGGCACGTTGCGGCTGCGCTGCTCCTCCACAAGCAGCTGGTCAGGTGACTTTTCCACACCCACTCTCCGAGCCGTTCGAGTGTCGGTGGTGGGTGCGACTATGGGGGTATGAGCAGCCCAGCTGAGCAGTTCCCCGAAGGCCCGGATGGCGACTCCCACGGCCAGGCCGGCCGCCGGCGGCGGTCGCTACAGGAGCAGGCGCAAGCGACCCTGGCGAAGAAGGTGGCGAAGGCAGCGAAAGCCCACCGCGGGATCGGGCGGGCCAGCGCCAAGCGGGCCCGGGCGTTGGATGACCTGCGGCAGTGGAGTTCCGACCCGGTCATCGCGAAACTGCTCAACCCGGACTACGCCGGGTCCCTTGCCGTCGGCCCGGTGCTGACGGATGCCGACGCGAGCCGGCGGAAGGTCGCGGCGTGGGAGGACCAGGAGGTCGCGCGGCGCACCGTCACCA